>NZ_CP041348.1:802500-1102500 GCF_009834365.1 Komagataeibacter xylinus
AGCACGTCGGAATCGACCTTGTCACCCACCACGATTCCCAGTTTTTCGGTAATGCCGGCCTGCAGTTCCAGGGTGGCGCGCACGGGGCCATGGCTGCTGATACGGGCCAGGCTGAGCGGCACGGCATTCTCGACAATGGAGGAGATGCGGTTATCCGCCCCGATAAAGACGATATCGAGCGAGGCCTTGGTGTTCTCCATCCACATGTCGCTCTGGCGCGGATAGGACCATACGAAGATCATTCCGGCATCAGCCGGCACGGAAGGGCGAAACATTTCACCCACCTGCTGCTCACGCGGGGTCATGGCCTTTTCCACCGTGAACACATGTTTTGTGCCATCGGCGGTGGTGATGGTGAGCGGCACAGTGGGCAGCGGGGCCTGCGCGTGGGTAGGTTCACCCGTTTCCTCCGCCGCCATGGCGGGAACGGACACTGCGGCCATGCATGCGGCCAGGGCCAGCCACCGGCCCGCCTTGAAGGACATCATAAGCAAATACTCTCCTGCACCCTTTAAATTTATCCGTCAGGCCAGGAAAGGATTGCCCTTCCGCTCCGCGCCGATTGTCGTTGCGGGACCATGACCGGGCAGGATCGTGACATCATCATCCAATGTAAGCAATTCCCGCCCGATCGCATCAATCAACTGCGCGTGGTCGCCATAGGGGAAATCGGTCCGCCCCACGCCACCCTTGAACAGGGTATCGCCAACAAAGGCGAAGCGGGCAGCGGAATCATAAAACACGACATGGCCGGGCGTATGGCCAGGCACATGACGCACTTCAAAGCTGTGGCCCAGAGCCTCAAGCTTTTCGCCATGCTGCACAAAACGGTCGGGCTTTACATTCTCCAGCCCGGTCAGGCCAAACAGGGCAGCCTGCTGCACAATGGTTTCAAGCAGGGGCGCATCCGCCTTCTCCGGCCCCAGCACCGGCACGGGGGTACCCTGCCGGGCCGAGAGTTCGCGCCGCAGGGCATCGGCCCCGCCTGCGTGGTCAAGATGGCCGTGCGTGAGCCAGATGGCATCAACCGTCAGGGCCTTGTCCGTCAGGGCGGCCATGATGCGGGGCACGTCCCCGCCCGGATCGACCACGACCGCATGATGCGTATCGGGGTTCCACAGGATGGAGCAGTTCTGCCCGAATGCGGTCACGGGCACGACTTCGAGTGACAGGGGTGCTGGCATGATAAAAAGCCCTACAAACAAAAAATGCGCCCCACGTTACCGCGGGGCGCACCGTTACTGAACCATGGCTGCGGCTCAGCGCTCCTTGGCGAGCGGCCAGCCGGTGGCCGGAATATCGAAATGCGGGGCCAGCTTATTGTCCGGCGTGTTGGTCAGGTCATGCTCGAGCACCTTCACCACCAGCGGGCGGGCTTCCACGTCCAGATGCTCGCGGATCTGGTGCATCACCTCACCGGGGGCCGCCAGCGCAAGACCCGGCGCTTCCTTCGCGCGGACGGCCTTGTTCAGGAACTCGGCAATCACCTTGCCATAGGCACCGTTGCGCGGGGCGTCCATGCCCTTGGCGTCGTCGCTCTTGAGGTGAGTGAAGGTGGCCAGGCCGTGTTCGCCGTGCTTGAGAATGCGGGCGTGAATGCTATCGGCCACAACATACCAGACCGGATCGACATAGCTCATATAAAATACTCCATTTATGTATCAGGCCATCCTGTGGTGGCCCGCGTGTTGTTACACTACATGGGGTGTTCGGGCATGCATGTCCAGCGGGTGACAGGCGCGCATACGTGCTGATAAAGTAAAGCTGCCATGACAAAGCTTTCCTCTACGCCCGATCCGCTGGATCTCCTGATCGAATGGGCCCGGGCCGGACTGCCCTGCGCCCTTGCCACCGTTACCTCGACCTGGGGCAGTTCTCCCCGGCCTGCAGGCAGCATGATGGCCGTGTGCGAGAATGGTCGCATTGAAGGCTCGGTCAGCGGCGGCTGCGTGGAAGGCGCGGTCATAGAAGAAGCCACGACCGTCATGCGCACCGGCAGGCCCGCGCCCCTGTCCTATGGCGTATCGAGCGATGATGCCTGGGCGGTGGGGCTGGCCTGTGGCGGGCTGCTTGATGTGTATGTGGCCGCCATCAGTACCCCCACCCACCCGCAGGGCACGCTGCCGCTGGAAATGCTGGAAACCGTAGCCGAAAAGCGCCGCGCCCGCGTGCCCGTAATCATGGCGACCGAGTTTGCCACCGGCGCGTGCCGCCTGCTGTATGACACTACCCCTGCCACCCCCGCCACATCCACGGACCCTGAAGCCCGGCTGGTCGCCCGCGCGCGCGAAGTTTTTGAAACTGGTCGCAGCCTGAGGCTGGAAGATGAAGCGGGGCAGGCCACGTGGTTCCTGCATCTGGTGCCCATGCCGCCGCGCCTGCTGGTGGTGGGGGCGGTGCATATTGCGCAGGTGCTGGCCCCCATGGCGCAGAGCACCGGCTTCTCGGTCACGGTCATTGACCCGCGCACGCAACTGGCCACGCCAGAGCGCTTTCCCGGCATTACGCTGGATACCGACTGGCCGGATGAAGCCCTTGAGCGATTGGGCATCGATAACCAGACCGCCATCGTCACCCTGACGCATGATGCCAAGCTTGATGATCCGACGCTGCAATACGCCCTGGGCAGCGAGGCTTTCTATATAGGCGCGCTGGGCTCGCGCAAAACGCAGGCCTCACGCGTGGCCCGACTGCATGAGAGCGGCTTTGCCGCGGATCAGATCGCGCGCATTCACGGCCCCGTAGGGCTTGCCATTGGCGCGGTAGGGGCAGCGGAAATCGCGCTCTCGATCCTGGCCGAGATCGTGGCCGTGCGGCACAATAAGCCATTGGGGCGGATATCGGGCTGGGCGTGACAGCAGCACCCGGGCGCATCGCCGCCATCGTGCTGGCGGGGGGTACCTCAAGCCGCACAGCACCCGCGCACAAGCTGCTTGCCCCGGATGCCACCGGCCTGCCCATGATTGCCCGCACCCTGCGCGCGGCCACGGCCAGCCGGGCAGACCCGGTCATGGTTGTGCTTGGCCACCGGGAGGCCGAGATCCGGCAGGCGGCATTACAGGGGCCGCAACCGGAGCGGCCGCCCCATTTCATCATCGCAACCGACCATGCCCATGGCCTGTCACGCACGCTGGCGGCAGGCATGCACGCCATTACTGGCGACCCCACCATAACAGGCGCGCTGATCTGCCTCGGTGACATGCCGCTGGTCGGCACGGAATTGCTCGACCGCATGATGGCCACATTTCATGCCCATCCCGGCTGCCCCGGCGTGCTGGCCGTACATGAAGGCAGACGCGGCAATCCGGTGCTGTGGAGCCGCACTCTTTTCCCCGCCCTGATGGCGGGCCAGGGCGATAGGGGAGCCCGCCACCTGCTGGCGCAGCATGCCCCAGCCATGCCCCGCGTGGCGGCAGGTGAGGAAATTGCGGCGGATTTTGATACCCCGGCGCGACTGGCTGAATTCAGGCGCCTTTTCGGGGGGAGTTGACCTCAGCCCGGCCCGGCGCGAAGAGGAAAGGCAGCGCATGTGGCACGCCGCATGCCAACCAACCAACCAGGATCCATAACATGAGCAAGATCATTCGCACCGAGCCCAACCCCATCCTGTCCAAGGTGGTGGAGTATCATGGCTTCCTGTTCACGCAGGGATTCGTGGCGCGCGACCTGTCCGCCGACGTCACGGCCCAGACCAAGGACGTGCTGGCCCAGATTGACGAGGCGCTGGAACTGCATGGCACCGACAACACCCGCCTGCTGCAGGCCCAGATCTGGCTGAAGGACATCAATGACCGTGACGCGCTGAATGCCGTGTGGGGCCCCTGGCTGCCCAAGGGCGGCGCACCGGCCCGCGCCTGTGTCGAGGCCAAGATGGCGCACCCGGACGTGCTGGTCGAAATCATGATCATCGCCACCAAATAAGACCTCGGGGCAGCGGGAAAGGTGCCTGTGAAACATGTCACATTTTTGCAACTTTCCCGCTTTCCCAGAATCATTCTACTTCTGTTCTCCTCGCTGAAATCCTTGGAATAAGCGACGGTAAATCAGGGCATAAACAGTCCGAATAAAGAATATATTCCTATTTTTTTGATCTGATCGTGTTTTTGGGGGAAATATGCAATGTTGCTCTTCATCCTCCACAGCGCAGGCTTGTCAGACTTGCAATGGGCTTGCTACTCGATGAACGCGATGTGAGCGGATCATTTTGAGAATCACCCGGATGCGGTGGAGAGATTGCGAAAAATGCGGATCAGAAACATGAAGCGTGGCGTCCTGCTTTCCGTCCTTACGGCCACTTTCGGATTCATGTTTGCTGAACAGGGTCAGGCCCGTGCCGTACGGCATGTCAGCCATGTGCACCCGACCGCTGCGCATACCACCACCTCTCCCCATGCCACGGTGCGCCATGCTGCCTATCATGGCACCCATACCTATGAGCGCGGGCATGTCATCCAGTGCGTGGCGTTTGCCAAGGCGGCATCCGATGTCGAGATTCGCGGCAACGCGGTAGACTGGTGGTATAACGCTGCAGGCCGTTACGCCCGCGGCAACGCACCGGAGGAGGGCAGCGTGCTCAACTTCCGTGGCACGCGCCGCATGCCGCTTGGCCACGTGGCCGTGGTGCGTCAGGTGGTCAATAACCGCACCATCGTCATTGACCAGTCGCACTGGGGCCAGCGCGGCATCAGCCGCGATGTGCCGGTTATCGATGTTTCCCCCAACAATGACTGGTCCGCCGTGCGCGTGGCGCTTAACAGCCGCAACGGCGCATTCGGCAGCATTTACCCCACCTACGGCTTCATCTACGCCCGGCCTGACACTACCTCGCACATGATGCTGAGCACCTACCAGAAGGCCATGCATAATCCTGCCGTCATGGCGCAGGCACACAGCACCACCCGCCGCAACAGCACGGAAGTGGCGGAAGCGCCCGAGGGCATTGCAGGGCGTGGCTCCTCATCCCTCGCCTATTCGGATGACGCGCCCAACCGTTCGCTGCGCTAAAAAGCCCACGCGGCACCAGGCCTGTCCCCAGAAAGTTTTTGGTGAAGCTTTTTAAAAAAAAGCGGTGCCTCAGGTCATGTACGCCATTTCTTCATGACGACCATACAGGCAGCCTTCAGTCAGGGCGCCCCGCACGATGATAGGGATGCCCGGCTGAAATGGCGCGGGCACGATAAAGCTGCTCGGCCAGCATGCCACGCACGAGCATGTGCGGCCATGTCATCTTGCCAAGCGAGAGCGTATGGTCGGCACGCTGCACAACAGGGCCATCGAGCCCTTCCGCCCCACCAATGACAAAACACAGCGGCCTTGGTGTCTCGATCCACTGTTCAACCGCGCGGGAGAAGGCCACGCTGTCGTAGGTGCGGCCACCTTCATCCATGGCGACGACAATGGCGCGATCGGGCAGGGCTGACAGGATCGCCTGCCCTTCCCTGCGTTTGATCTCGTTGGGCGCACCGCGCCCTTCGGGCAGTTCAACCAACTTGATGCGAGGCGAAAGCCGGGTGGCGTAACGCTCGAACAGGTCGCGCTCCACCCGGTCCTTCATGCGGCCCACGGCAATCAGGTGAAACAAGGCTTACGCCACCGGGCCTGCGGGCGCCTCCGGCGGCACGTCGAGGTCATCGCCCCACATACGCTCCAGCCCATAAAGCGCACGGGCTTCAGCCTTGAACAGATGCACCACGATATCGCCTGCATCAAGCAGCACCCAGTCGGAGCCGGTTGCCCCTTCCGTGCGCACGCGCTTGAGCCCGGCCTCGCCAAGCTTGCGGTCGATATGCGCGGCCATGGCAGCAATCTGCCGGTCGGCAAGGCCGGTGGCGATCACCATGCGGTCAGCAAAGGAGGCGCGGCCTGTCAGATCGATCACCACGATATCCTCAGCCTTGTCATCTTCAAGACTGGTGGTGATGATCTCCAGAAACTGCTCCACGCGCGGGTCAGGCTCACGCGTTTCAGCAGGGGTTGGGCCTGCCACGGCAGCCTTCTTGCGCGGCGTGCCCGGCACCTGCACGGCACTGCCCAGTGAACCCGTGACGGCACGCGGCGCGGCATGGGGGCTGCCGGTACGGCGCTTGGCGCCACTCTCGGCTATAGGCTTTCTGGTTATGGCTGTTACTCCCGTCGGCGGCCATGCGCGGCCTGCGATGCACGTATTTCTGTAGCTGATATAGCGTTCTGCGGCGCGGGAAGAAAGACCCATGCGGGCGGCATGCATGTTGCCAGCGTTCCCGCCCTGCGCGCAGGCAGCCGCCAGCGCGCAAGCCTGCGGGCAATC
Organism: Komagataeibacter xylinus; assembly: GCF_009834365.1. NCBI lineage: Bacteria > Pseudomonadati > Pseudomonadota > Alphaproteobacteria > Acetobacterales > Acetobacteraceae > Komagataeibacter > Komagataeibacter xylinus. Next base: position 808,787 of record NZ_CP041348.1, read on the forward strand.
TGGCCGTGCAATGCGGCAGGATTATAGCCAGGGCGCGGCAATACGGCGAAGGGGGTCATACGCACGATATCGCGCCACCGTCGCCACCGGTTCATCTGCGCCAGCCCATCCGCCCCCATCAGCCAGACGAAATGCACCTGCGGAAAAAGCTGCCGGAGCCGCGCCAGCGTATCGACCGTATAGCGGGTGCCAATGCGGCTTTCGATATCGGTGGCCACCAGCCGCCTGCCCGAAACACCATCAATGCGCGCCCGCACCCCTGCCAGCCGCTGCGCCAGGGGAGCCATGCCCGCCACCGGCTTGAGCGGATTGCCCGGCGAGACAAGGAACCATACCTGATCCAGCCCCAGTTGCCGCAACGCCCGGCAGGCAAGCTGCACATGGCCTTCATGCATCGGGTTGAACGAGCCACCGAGCAGGCCCACGCGCATGCGCCGCCCGTCCCCATGGGTCGGGATTACAGGCGCCATGCCACCGCGCACGGCCAGATCAGGGCCGGACCTGCCCCGTGCCGATCACCTCGTAGCGGAAGGTGGTGAGTTGCTCGAGCCCGACCGGACCACGGGCATGGAACCGCCCGGTGGCAATGCCGATCTCGGCCCCGAAGCCGAACTCGCCGCCATCACAGAACTGGGTGGAGGCATTCCACATCACCACCGCGCTATCCGTGCCGTTGAGGAAGGTGGTGGCCGCCTGCGCATCTTCCGTCACGATGGCTTCGGTATGGGCGCTGCCATAACGGGCGATATGGGCCAGCGCATCCTCGACGCCATCCACCACGCCCACCGAGAGCACGGCATCAAGCCATTCGGTGGCGAAATCCGCATCGGTAGCGGCAGGCAGGTCGGGAATGATTGCACGCGCGCGCTCATCGGCGCGGAAGGTGCAGCCACGGGTGGCCAGATCCTCGATCAGGCCGGGCAGGATCTTTGGCGCAATGGCCTGATCCACCAGCAGGGTCTCGGTGGCGCCACAGATGCCGGGACGGCGCAGCTTGGCGTTGAGCACGATGCGCCGCGCCATTTCCAGATCAGCCGCCGCATGCACATAGGTGTGGCAAAGCCCTTCGGCATGGGCCAGCACCGGCACGCGGGCCTCGGCACACACGCGCTCGACAAGCGACTTGCCGCCACGCGGAATGATGAGGTCGATCAGCCCGGCGGCACCGAGCATGGAGGCCACATGAGCACGATCGGCATCGGGGGGGATCTGCACGCATTCAACCGGCAGGCTGGCAGCCGCAAGCCCCGCCTGCATGGCCGTATGAATCACGCGCGCGCTGTTCAGGCTGTCTGACCCGCCGCGCAGGATCACGGCATTGCCGGACTTGATGCACAGCGCCGCCGCATCGGCCCCCACATTGGGGCGGCTTTCATAAATCATGCCAATCACGCCCACGGGCGTGGCCACCCGGCGGATGCGCAGCCCGTTGGGCCGGTCCCACTCCGCCATGATGTGACCCACGGGGTCCGGCAGGGCGGCAATCTGTTCAAGCCCCTGCGCCATGGCCTCGACCCGCTCGGGGTTGAGCGTCAGCCGGTCGCGGAATGAAGCCGCCCCGGTAAACGCCGCCACGTCACGCGCATTGGCCGCGAGCAGTTCCGGCTGGGCCGCGCGCAGGGCTGCGGCGGCGGCGGTCAAGGCCTTGTTGCGGGTTTCTGTCGTGCTGCGGGCCAGCACGCGGGCCGCCGTGCGGGCGGCGAGCGCCATGGTGCGGATCACGCCCGGCTGCGGTGCGTCGGCCCGCGCGGGGGTTGCAACAGCCTGGTCCATGATCCGTAACTCCCTGATCTATCCCTGAACGGGCACCGTGCCCGTATCAGACGTTAAAGCGGAACAGCAGGACATCACCATCCTGCACCACGTAATCCCGCCCTTCGATGCGCAGCTTGCCCGCCTCACGGGCACCCGCCTCGCCATTGCAGGCGATGTAATCATCATATGCAATGGTCTCGCACGCAATGAAGCCCCGCTCGAAATCATTATGGATGACGGCGGCGGCCTGCGGAGCCTTGGTGCCTTCGGTAATGGTCCAGGCCCGCGTCTCCTTCGGCCCTACGGTGAAGTAGGTGCTCAGGCCCAGCAGGCGGTAGCCTGCGGCAATGACGCGGTCGAGCCCGCTATCCTTCAGGCCAAGGCCTTCAAGGAACTCGACCCGGTCTTCAGCGCCCAGCTGGCTCACTTCGGCCTCGATCGCGGCGGAGACAACAACCATTGCCGCCCCTTCCTCTTCCGCCCGCTTGCGCACGCGCTCGGAAAATTCGTTGCCGGTGGCTGCCGAGGCTTCATCCACGTTGCACACATACAGCACGGGCTTCGAGGTCATGAGCTGCAGGCGGCGCACTGCCTCCTCCTGCCCCGCCGGGATTGCCTTGCGTGCGGGCAGGCCCTCACGCAGGGCTTCGATCAGCGGCTCCATCAGTTCAACCTGGGCTGCGGCCTCGCGGTCATTGCCGCGTGCCTTCTTCTGGAGCGCCACGATCCGCTTCTCCAGCGATTCGAGGTCGGCCAGCATCAGTTCGGTCTCGATGATCTCGGCATCGCGGATGGGGTCCACGCCACCTTCCACATGGGTGATGTCATCATCTTCAAAGCAGCGCAGCACGTGGATGATGGCATCCACCTCGCGGATATTGGCCAGGAACTGGTTGCCCAGTCCCTCCCCGCGCGAGGCACCGCGCACCAGGCCCGCGATATCGACGAATTCGAGGCTGGTGGGCAGGATCTTCTGTGATTTGCCAATCCGCGCCAGTTCCGCCAGCCGCGCATCGGGCACGGCCACGCGCCCGACATTGGGCTCGATGGTGCAGAACGGATAGTTCGCGGCCTGCGCCGACGCGGTCTCGGTCAGGGCGTTGAACAGGGTCGATTTGCCCACGTTGGGCAGGCCCACGATGCCACAGTTAAAGCCCATACGCCCTTACTCCCCGGCCTGCGCGGCCATTCTTGTCATGAACAGTTCCGGCCTGCCATCCGCCAGCAGCGTGGCTTCATCAGCCAGCGTATCAAGCATCGGGTCCAGCCACTCGCGGTCCGTGCGGGAAAAATCGCCCAGCACATGGCCCGTCACACGCTCGCGGCTGCCGGGATGCCCGATGCCAAGCCGCACGCGCCAGTATTCTTTCGTGCCCAGCATGCGATCCATCGACCGCAGGCCGTTATGCCCCGCCGCCCCGCCGCCACGCTTGACGCGGATGCGGCCCGGCTCGAGGTCAAGTTCGTCATGGAAGGCGGTAATGGCCTCGGCGGGCAGTTTGTAGAAGGCTGCCGCCTGCTGAACGCTCTCGCCCGAGAGGTTCATGTAGGTCATGGGCTTGAGCAGCAGCACCTTGTGCCGCCCCACCATGCCTTCGGCAATCTCGCCACGGAAGCGCTTGCGCCACGGGCCGAACCCGTGGCGCTGCGCAATCCGGTCCACCGCCATGAAGCCGACATTGTGACGATTCCGGCTCATCCCCGTCTCGGGATTACCAAGACCGGTCCAGAGCAACATCGTTCAGTCTCCTGTAAGGCGTTTCGTGGCGGTGGGTGGGCAATCAGCCCTCGGCTGCGCCTTCGGCGGCCTCGGCTGCTTCGGGCTCTTCATCAACGCTCGGCGGTGCCACGTTGGCGATGACGAAGTTGTTGTCCTGCAGCACGGGGGTCACTTTTTCGGTGCCCTTGAGGTCTTCCCAGCGCACGTTGTCGTGGAAGTCGAGCTTGGAAAGGTCGGCGGTGAAGAATTCCGGGATATCGGCCGGATCAACCACCACATCAACCGTGTGGCGGACGATGTTCATCACGCCACCGCGCTTGACACCCGGCGAAACCTCTTCACCCGTGAAGCGGATTTCCACTTCCACATGCACCTTGTGGCCAGCGGCGAGGCGCTGATAATCCACATGGATCGGGGCATCGGTTACGGGGTGCAGCTGGATCTCGCGCAGCAGGGCGTGCACGGAAGCACCACCTTCAACGGAGATGTCATAGATGCGCGAACGCCAGCCGGACTTATGCAGCTCACGGTGCACGATGCGGGGGTCAAGCGCGATCAGGATGGGTTCCTGGCCGCCGCCATAGATCACGCCGGGCACGTGGCCGGCACGCCTCGTTGCACGCGCTGCCCCCTTACCAGCCTTCGCGCGCGAAGAGACTTCGATTTTGGTGAATTTGGTCACTTGTCTGCTCCTGAAACACAAGCGCGCGGGCCTCCAGGGGTGCCAGCGCGTGCGCGGCCTTTAACGGAAAACCACGCCTTATGCAATCACCAAGCCCCGACAGCCCCGGTTTTTCAGGAAAGCGCGGTGAGACTCCACACCGGCGTCGCCCCCGGCTCGGCCCACATGGGAGTGGCATTGGGCAGGCGCACGTTGGGCTTGAGGTGCATGGCCGCGCGCAGGGCGCGGAACATCGCGCCATGGCACACGATCAGCGGCACGCCATCTTGCTCAAGCGCACGATTGACCGCCGAGACCGCGCGCTCGCGCAGGTCGGCAAAGCTTTCGCCATCAGGGGGGGTATACTCGCCTGCAATCCAGCTGTCGTACCACGAGCCCATCGGCTTGCCTTCTTCCGACCCGAAGCAGACTTCCTTCAGCCCGTCATCAAGGGCGACCTCAAGGCGGGGGGCACCATTGGCTGCAAGCTGGTCGGCCACGATCTCGGCCGTGCGCCGCGCGCGCACCAAGGGAGATGCGACAATGCGCACGATCGGCGCATGATCGCGCCAGTGCCGCGCCAGTAGCAGGCCCGCCGCCTCGGCCTGGGCAATGCCCGTGGCGTTGAGCGGAATATCGGTGCGCCCCTGCGAGCGCCCCTGCGCATTCCAGTCCGTTTCCCCATGGCGCAGGTACCAGTATGGCCGGGTAATCAGGTCAGTCATGCGTCGTTCCTTCACTCTACTACGCCCTTGGGGGTAGCGCCGTGCGGGCGGGGCGGTCAATCCCGCGCCCTGCCTCAAAGCGTTCAGTCGAACAGCGAGGAGACCGAGCTTTCATCCGAGATGGCCTGCATGGCGCGTGAAATCAGGGCCGCCGTGCTGATCTGGCGGATATTGGCTGCATCCTTTACGGCCTCGGTGGCCTTGATGCTGTCGGTCAGGGTCAGCATGCCCAGCGGGGATTGCCCCACGCGGCTGACCGCGCTGCCAGTCAGCACGCCGTGGGTCACATATGCCTCGACTGCGGCGGCCCCATGCTTCATCAGCGCTTCGGCCGCGTTGCACAGCGAGCCGCCGCTATCGACGATATCATCGACCAGAATGCAGTAGCGGCCCCGCACGTCGCCAATCACGTTCATCACCTCCGACACGCCCGCGCGCTCGCGGCGCTTGTCGATGATGGCGAGGTCCACGTTCAGCCGCTGCGCGAGCTGGCGGGCGCGCACCACGCCCCCCACATCGGGCGAGACGATCATGAGGTTGTGCGGGCCGCCGGGAATGTCCATGGGCGGCGCGTCATAGGGCAGCGGGGGCTCGCCCTCAAGCTTCATGCGGCCACGGATGTCACGCGTGAACAGGGGGGCTGCATAGAGGTTATCAACGGGGATATCGAAGAAGCCCTGGATCTGCATGGCGTGCAGGTCCATGGTGAGCACGCGGTTGGCGCCCGCCTCCACCAGAATGTTGGCCACGAGCTTGGCGCTGATGGGCGTGCGCGGGCCGGATTTGCGATCCTGCCGCGCATAACCGAAATACGGCATGACCGCCGTGATGCGCCGCGCCGAGCCCCGTCGCAGGGCATCGAGCATGATCAGCAGTTCCATGAGGTTATCATTGGTGGGCGAGCAGGTGCTCTGGATGACGAACACATCCTCGCCACGCACGTTCTCATGAATCTCGACAAAAATTTCCATGTCGGCAAAACGCCGCACGGTCGCGTTGCAGAGCGGTAGCCCCAGTTCCGCCGCAACTTTCTCGGCGAGAGGCAGGTTGCTGTTACAGGCGACAATCTTCATCGTGTGACGCTCCCGGGCGGCGGTAGAGGCGCTGGAGGGCGGTTTTTTTCCGCCCCCGTTGTGTATGTGCGGCGTTCTATCAACCGGCACATGGCCTGTCACCTGCCTAAGGGTATGCAAACCTGCACGTCTGCCCCCCGTTGCCGATCCGTCACACCCTTATGGACCGCCAGGCAGGAAGGCGGCTTTTTTCCACAAGCTGCACCAGAACACCGCCTTTTTGGAAAAAGGCGGCACCAAAAAACGTTTATTATTCTTTATCAGGGCTCTGTTTTTAAAGATTCATTCAAGATCACGGCTGTGCGGGAGCAGCGGGGGATGCGCTGACTGCGGAGGCCGGAGCAGGCGCGCTGCCCGGCGTGGGCAGGGTGCCATCGGCGGCAAGCGGCGCGTTTTCCCGGCCGGAATAACGGGTGATGATCTGCCGCACGGCCCCGGCTGCCTCATCGGCGGCGGCCACGGCCACATCGCCCCAGCGGGAATCCAGCGAATGGGCCGCGATATCATGAATCTGGGTGGCGGCCCCTGCTTCATTCCCCTGCGCGTCGAGCACCTTCCATGTCAGCACGATATGCTGCTGGGGTGTCGTCGAGGTGGTGGTGACCGCATCATTGAGCACCACAGTGCAGCGCACGGTGTAATCCGCGCCGGTGGCCGTATGCCGCAGGTCTTCATGCGCATCGGGGAAAGCAGCGGTAAAGGCACGGGCCAGCGCGTGGTCACCATCGCCCGGCGCACCCTGCACGCCCGCGAAATAGACATGGGCGGGGCGGTTCTTGAGGCTGTTGGGGTCTTTTTGCATCTGGGCGGCCTGGATGCCGGTCAGCAGTTCGGCAACGCCGGGGGCCACCTCCTGCGCCGAGCGGGTCTCGGCCTGCCCGTCCGCCGCCTGCCATTGCGCCGCAGGCACCGCGGCACCGCTCATATGGCCGCGTTCCTCGCCCTTGGGGGTCATGACGGCATAGGTGGGAATGACCGTGCCATCCTGCGCCGTGGTGGTCATTTTCAGCCACCAGTCACCGGGCTTGACCGGCTGGCCCATGGCGGGCACCGACTGCGCGAGCATGGCCTCGACCATGGCATGCTGCCAGGCCTGCGTGCCGGCCTCATCCGTGCCTGATGCGGTGGAAACCGGCACGGCCAGCCGCGCGGTGGGGGGCTGCGCGCCGGAGCCATCATGGCGGAAGGGATGCGGCACATCCACGCAGCCACCCAGCAGGGAAAGCCCCACAAGGGCCGCGAGCGTGCCCGACCGGTGGGCAAAAATGTCTGACATCATGGCACCCCTTATACCGCCCGGCAGGCGATAACGGAAATCTGGTGCCCGATCGGCCCGCCGCCTGCCAGCGTGCGGCGCCGATGGCTGAAAAACCGCACATCATCACGCAGGGTATCGAGGCCGAGCGCCATGGCGGACCCTACCGTGCACCGTTCAAGGCGCATGACGCAGTAACCCGGCAGGTCAAACATGAAATGCCCCGCCCGCACAGCCGGACTGAAAAACGCGCCTGCCTCCGCATCACAGGCCAGCACGGCATCGCGCATGTCTGGCCCGACCTCGTAGCTGGCCGGTGCGATACACGGGCCGACGACAGCGGTGATCTCACCGGCCGCGCAGCCCAGCGCGCCCATCGCCGCCACCGTGGCCTCGATAATGCCGCCACACGCCCCCCGCCAGCCGGCATGGGCCGCGCCCACCACCGTGCCCTGCGCATTGCTGAACAGAACCGGCGCGCAGTCAGCCGTAATCACGCCCAGCGCCAGACCGGGCGTGGCCGTGACCAGAGCGTCCCCCTCCGGCCCGGCACCTGTTGGCCAGGGGGCAGTTACCGTCATTACGCGGTCGCCATGCACCTGGGTCAGGCCCAGCAGGCAGTCGGGCGAAACCCCGACATACTGCGCCACGCGGCGGCGGTTTTCACGTAAGGCGCGCGGATCATCCGCCGAGCGGGTCGAGCAGTTGAGCGTGGCATACGGCCCGGTGGAGACCCCGCCAAGGCGGGTGAAGAATCCATGCCGCACGCTTTCAAGGGCCGGGGCCCGCACCACCTGCGCATCCGTAATTGCGCTATCTGTCATCAGTGTTTCCCCTCATCCCGTAGCGGACAAATTTATAGAAGTTTTTGGGCGCCGTTTTTTTTAAAAGGCCGCGTTCTTCGAAGCTTTAAAAAAAAGCTTCACCAAAAAATTCCTTATGCTGACTGCGGTGCACCACTTCCACGCACTCCCGCAAAACCCGGCAACAGGCCCGTCATGCCCACCGACAGCCCCAGCACGCGAAACAGCCGCCCCATCTGCTCAGGCGCTGCCAGCCGCCGCGCGGCCGCCCTGATGTCGTGCGCCTGGTCGGGAGCCGCGCGGGCAAGCTGCTCGCAGCGCGCGCCCAGCCCGAGTGCACCCAAAAAATCGCCCTGCTTCACGCTGCCCCACACATCCACCCCGCCTGCCGCCTGTGCCATGCTGGCAAAATCGACATGAGCAGTCAGGTCCGCCGTGCCGGGATCACATAACGGATCAACCGGTTGGCCTGCCCGTAGCGCCTGCAGGCTGTCGCCCCAGGCCGGGGCATCGTAACCGTAATCAATCAGCAGCGCCGCCCCGCGCCCGCGTTGCAGACGGGCGGCAAGCGTGCTGACAAAATCGAGCGCGGGCTGGCAGGTTTCCAGCACGTCTCCCTCAGGAACAGACCGCGCCAGAGCCGGGTGGCCAGGAGGCAGAACAGCCGCCTGCTCTACAAAGCGCCCCGCCTGCACAAAGCGCTCCGCCCAGCCCTGCCCATGGCGCACAAACTGGCGGATGGGCAGCGCATCGACAAACTCGTTGCCCAGCAGGATGAACGGCCCCTCGGGCAGGCTGGCAAGACCGTCATGCCAGTTGACAGGGGTTGGCGTGGCATCCTTCAAAGCCACTTTCTGGCAGGCTCGCAGGCGGGGCGAGGTCTCGATCAGGTGCACCCGTGCTGCCGCATGGCAGGCAGGGGCCACCCGGCGCAGCAGGCGCAGGGCATCGGCCATGAGCGTGCCCCGGCCCGGCCCCGCCTCAGCCAGCACGAAAGGAGCGGGGCGGCCAAGCTGCTCCCACACCACGGCCACCCATGCGCCCAGCAGTTCACCGAACATCTGCGAGATTTCGGGCGATGTAATGAAATCGGCAAACGGGTCGCGGCCTGCATAATAGGCCGCGTTGGCCCGCGCCATGAAGTGGTCCAGCCGTTCGGGCTGCCCGGTCATGCCTTGCCCTCGGCGGCCTCTTCCGCCGGTTCTGCCATCACTACGGTGCGCGCGGGGCGCATACAGGCATTGAGCATAAGCCCCAGCCCGCCAATGGCCATGGGCACGCACAAAACCTGCCCCATGGTCACGCCAAAGGGCAGGAAGCCGATAAACGCATCGGGCTCACGGAAGCATTCGCACACCGTGCGCGCCACCGCGTAGCCAAACAGGAACAGCCCTGCGATGAAGCCGGGATGCTGGCGCACCTTCAGGCTGCGCGAGACGCACCACAGCAGGGTGAACAGCAAAAGCCCTTCGGCAAAGGCTTCATACAGTTCGGATGGATGGCGCGGCTCCGGCCCGGCATCGGGAAAGATCATGGCCCAGGGCAGCGAGGGCGAGGCAGGCCTGCCCCATAATTCGCCATTGATGAAGTTGGCGATGCGCCCCAGCCCCAGCCCGATGGGCACCACCGTGGTGATCCGGTCGGAAAAGGCAAGGAAGCTCAGCCCGTTGAGCCGCGTAAACGCGATCAGCGCAATGATCACGCCCGCAGCGCCACCATGAAACGACATGCCTCCATGCCATACCTGCAAAATGGCCAGCGGGTGCGTGAGGTAATAGCCAGGCTGATAGAACAGGATATAGCCCAGCCGCCCACCCAGCACCACGCCCAGCGTGGCCCATGTCAGGAAGTCATCGACCTGCAGCGCCGTGGCGGCCCGGGGGGGCAGGGCCGCGAGGCGGCGGGCAATGCGCCACCCCGCCACCAGGGCCACGATATAGGCCATGGCGTACCAGCGTATGGCGAACGGCCCGAAATGGACCATTACCGGATCAAACTGCGGAAAGACCAGAACAGGCAGCATGGGCCGACTTTCAGTAATCAGGAAGGAAGCAGGGGCAGCGCCCGATGCCTAGAGATAGGGATCAGGGGTGGCAAGATAGTCGTGCACGTAACGCCGCACGCCATCCTCCAGCGTGGTGAAGGGGTGGCTGTAACCCGCCGCCCGCAGCCTGCGCATGTCGGCACAGGTAAAGGACTGGTACTGCCCGCGCAGGGATTGCGGCATGTCGATGAACTCGATCCTGGGTGCCAAGCCCGCTGCATCGCACACCGCATGCGCAAGGTCGGCATAAGTGCGCGCAATGCCGGTGCCGCAGTTGAACAGCCCGCACACATTCGTATGGTCCAGCAGCCACAGCATGACATTGACCACATCACCCACCCAGATGAAGTCACGCGCCTGCGCGCCATCGGCCAGGCCCGGCACGTCGGAGCGGAACAGCGTGAGCGGCCCGCCTGCCCGCGCCTCGTCATACTTGACCTTCACCACCGAGATCATGCGCCCCTTGTGGTACTCGTTGGGGCCATAGACATTGAAGAACTTCAGCCCCGCCCATGACAGGCCTGAAAGTTCGCCACGCGCCAGCCGGCGTTGCAAGATCTGGTCAAACGCCTGCTTGGACCAGCCATACAGGTTGAGCGGGTTGAGCCTGTCCAGCCCCGCCGGGTCATCGCTGAACTGCTCGACCCTGTCCGCAGCCCCATAGGTCGCGGCCGATGAGGCATAGATGAAGCGCACCCCCTCATGCGCGCACCACTGGGCCAGCCGGCATGACAGGTCGACATTGGTGCGCCACACAAGATCGCCATCGCTTGCCGTCGTCTCGCTGATTGCACCGAGATGCACCACCGCCGACACATCGGGCCGGGTGGCCAGCCACGCATCAAGCGCCTCAGGCGCCACGATCTGCACGGGGGCATGGTGGCGCAGGTTGCGCCATTTGCCAGCGCTGCCCAGCCAGTCCACCACCACCGTGTCGACCCCGCGCGCGTGCAGGGCCTGCTGCATGCACGAACCGATAAAGCCCGCGCCCCCGGTAATCACGATCACTGCTCCGCACCCCGCTGCTGCCTGCACATTGATTGCGGCACCGAAGGCCGCCACAATCGTGCGGATAGCCCTGAGGCGGCAATGTGTCTATAGTAGCGCCTTTCCCCTTCGCGCGGCAGCCGGGTCACGGTGGCGGCGCGGAACGTCATGGAGTATCCACTATGTCCGACAGGCCCCGCATTTTTGATGACCTTGCCGGTGTGGCCGGCGGCGCGTTCTCGGCACTTGCTGGCGTGCGCGAGGAAATCGGCGCCATGGTCCGTGCCCGCGTGGATGAAACACTCGGCAGCCTGAACCTCGTGCGCCGCGATGAATTTGAAGTGGTGCGTGAAGTCGCGACCCGCGCGCGCCTGGCACAGGGCGAGATGGAAAACCGCATCGCCCGCCTTGAAGAGCGCGTCTCCGATCTTGAAGCCAGCATGACTTCCCCCACCCCCCATACTGGCGGCTGAGCACGAGGCTTGCAGCCAATGCCTGTGGGCCATAGTGTAACGGGACGGTCCGCGCCCTGATTCCCCGCAACAGGACACGGACCGGGTTGCAGAGACACGGAATCCGGCATCATGCCCGGATCTCCTCCACGACGGCTTCGGGGAGTGCCACATGCCTGCTCTGACTCAGATCACGACCTCTCGTAATACAAACCCGCTCGACCAGATGGAACAGATCGTGGGCGGGTACGACTGGAATTTCGAGCGCCGCAGCGATTCGGAAATGGCAGCCGAGGCACCGGGCAAATGGTGCGATTACGGCCTGTTCTTCTGCTGGTCGGAAGAGGTGAACGCCATGCACTTCACCTGCACGTTCGACCTCAAGGTGCCGCCCGAGCAGCGCCGCAACCTGTTTGAACTCGTGGCACTGGCCAATGAGCGGCTGTGGATCGGCCATTTCGGCATGGATCTTGAGCACGGCACGCCCGTGTTCCGCCATGCGGTGCTGCTGCGCGGCTCGCGCGGGGCCTCGATGGAAAGCCTTGAGGACATGATCGATATCGCGCTGACGGAATGCGAGCGCTTCTATCCCGCCTTCCAGTTCGTGCTGTGGGGCGGCAAAAAACCGGCGGAAGCGCTCGAGGCCGCCATGCTTGACTGCGCGGGGATGGCATAATGAGCGAACTCCTTCCGCCGCTGCTGCTCGTGGGATGCGGCAAGATGGGGGGTGCGATGCTCGACGGCTGGCTGAAGGAGGGGCTCGCCCCTTCCTTCATCGTTGATCGCCATCGCGACTCGGTGCCGCCGCCGCATCAGCTCGTACGCAGCATTGATGCGATTCCCGCCAGTTTCCGCCCCGGCATGATCGTGCTGGCCACAAAACCGCAGAAGGTGGATGCGGCGGTGCCCGCTCTTGCGCCCTTTGCCGCCCACGCCCCCGTGCTGTCCGTGCTGGCAGGCCGCACGGTGGAGAGCCTGGCTTCGGCACTGAGCGCCTGCCTGCCCGCAGGCAGCCCGCCCCCTGCCGTGATCCGCGCCATGCCCAACACGCCCAGCGCCATCGGGCAGGGCATGACGGTATGCTATGCCCCGCCCCCCGCCACCGCAGCCGATCGCAGGCTGTGCGCGCGCCTGATGAGTGCCGTGGGCGAAGTGGCCTGGATTGACCATGAAGACCAGATGGACATGGTCACCGCCATTTCAGGCAGTGGCCCGGCCTATGTGTTCCTGCTGGCCGAACTGCTCGAGCAGGTAGGAATCGACCATGGCCTGCCTGCCCCCCTTGCCCGCCAGATCGCGCGCCAGACGGTGGCAGGCTCCGGCGCGCTCATGCAGGCCAGCGGGCTTGATGCCGCTACCCTGCGCCAGAACGTGACCAGCCCCGGCGGCACCACGCAGGCCGCCCTTGCGGTGCTGATGGCGCCCGATGCCTGGCCCGCCACGCTCGATACCGCCCTTGCCGCCGCCGCGAGGCGCGCGCGCGAACTGTCAGGCCCGCAGCCCGTTTCATGACACAGCGGCAGCATGCGGCCCCCATTTCCATCCCTAACCCGGAAGATCAGACCATCCATGGATAACGACCTGTTTGACGCCACCCTTCTCCGCTCCGCGCTGGAGCGTGCCGGTTCGCACGGATGGCGGCACACCACGGTCGTTGATGCCGCGCGTGATGCCGGGCTGAGCCTCGAGACCGCGCGCAAGCGCTTTGCATGCAAGACCAAGCTGCTGTTCATGCTCGGGCGCCTGGCCGATGAATCCGCCCTGGTGGAAGACGAAACGGAAGGCAGCGTGCGCGACAAACTGTTCGACATGCTCATGCGCAGGCTTGATGTGTTCCAGCAATACCGTGAGGGCGTGCGTAGCGTGCTGCGCGCCCTGCCCACCGACCCTGCTCTGGCCCTGCTGCTCGGTGGGGCCACGCTGGAAAGCATGAAGTGGATCGCCACCGCCGCGGGCGTGGACACCAATGGCCTTGCCGGGGCACTGCGCCTGCAGGCGCTGGTGGGCGCATGGACCCTGACCCTGCGCACATGGGACCGTGATGACAGCGTTGACATGGGCCAGACCATGGCAGCCCTGGAGGAGGCGCTCAAACGCGCGGGCCGCTTTGTCTCCTTCGGGCCTGAAGCTGCGGAACCCACGGCGCCCGCAGGCCACGGCCACGACACCGACCCGCTGGTCGACCTGCCGCTTGAGCCTTCAGCCTGACGTGCCAAGGACACTGTTAAAAATAACTCATTGATAAAACATAATAAAACTTCTGAGCGCCGCCTTTTTTTTCAAAAAGGCGGCATTCTTTTGGAGCTTTTTGAAAAGAGCTTCCCCAAAAACTTCTTTCTGATGGCCCCGATGTTTCGGGGACAGACTTTTCAAACCGCGCCTGAGATATTAGAACAGCATCACGCCGCGCGAATCGCGTGACGTCAGCCTGTTGGGGCGTAGCCAAGTGGTAAGGCAGCGGATTTTGATTCCGCCATGCGGAGGTTCGAACCCTCCCGCCCCAGCCAGTTTCCTTTCTGAAAAAACTGTATGTGACCCTCCGGTCCGTATTTACGGGAGCGCGAAGGGATCTGCCTGCGCTGGAAAATAAAAGTTTTCGGGCGCCACTTTTTTTAAAAAAAGCGGCGTTCTTAAAAGCTTTTTACCCTTACCCGCTACCCGCTACCCGCCACTCGCAGGGCCACCGGGGGCCAGAAAGCATCGGCGATCTCGTTCTGGATCAGCCGCAATTCGCGCTGGATCCAGTCCATGTATTCATGCAGGCCGCGCAGGATGATGTCTTCCACCGTCTGTTCGGCCAGTGTCACGCGCAGTTCCTCCACCCGCTCCAGAATCGGCCCGCAATGGCGTAGCCGGTATTCCCCCGCCAGTGAGCCAAGCACGCTGTAGACACAGCGCAGGCTGGTGGAGAGCGAACGCGGAAACCCGTCATTCTTGAGCAGGAAGCCCACGATATTGGCAGGCGTCATGCCCTCGGGCAGCACGCGGCGAAAGGCGTGGTAAGCCGCCGCCGAACGCAGAACGGAAGTCCACTGGCTCAGGTCGATATCCGATCCCACCCCTTCCCCACTGGGCAGCAGGGTGTGGTATTTGATGTCGATCAGCCGCGTGATCTGGTCCGCGCGCTCAAGGTTTTTGCCCAGCAGGTAGAACAGCCAGGCCTGATCACGGTACAGCGTGCCCTCGGTTATGCCAAAATGGGTCTGGCAGTCCTGCTTGAGCCGCGTGCACAGCGTGGACAGATAGCTTGCCCCCACATCATCAGGCCCGAGGTCCATCGCCCAGCGGGTAAACACGTTGAGGTGCATCCACATCTCGGTCGAGATCAGCGGGCGCAGCACGCGGGCGTTCTCGCGCACGCACCGCGCCATGGATACGATCGAATCCGGGTTATCGGGGTCAATGATGTAGAATTCGACCACGGTGCGCTCGGTCGCCACCTTGTGGCGCAGGAAGAACGTATCCTCATCGGCATTGATGCGGATGACGCTGTCCCATCCCGCATCCATGTTGCTGGCATGCACCGATGTGCCCGTGACCTCGATCAGCCGGGCCATGTTCTCGATGCGCTCCATGTAACGCGCCAGCCACATCGTGCTTTCCGCATAACGCGAGAGCAGGTTGCGCAGGCCCGGCAGCACCGGGGTGGGAAAAACCGAAAGCTGTGTCATGACGCCAGCACCCATGTATCCTTCGCCCCGCCGCCCTGCGAGGAATTGACCACAAGCGACCCCTTGCGCAGCGCCACGCGCGACAGGCCGCCGGGCAGCACCCATGTCTCGCGCCCGGTTACGGCAAAGGGGCGCAGGTCCACATGCCGCGCCTCGACACCGGCAGGGCATAGCGTGGGCGAGACCGACAGGCTGATGACGGGCTGGCTGATGTAATTGGCCGGGTCCGCACGCAGCCTGCCGCGAAAATCCTCCAGCTCGGCCTGTGTGGCATGCGGGCCGATCAGCAGGCCGTAGCCGCCGGATTCGCCCACCGGCTTGACCACAAGGTGCTCAAGGTTGGCCAGCGTATAGGCCAGCCCCTCGGGCTCGGCGCAGATATGCGTCTCCACGTTGGTCAGGATCGGCTCTTCATCAAGGTAGTAGCGGATGATGCGCGGCATGTAGGCATAGACCGCCTTGTCATCGGCCACCCCGGTGCCGATGGCGTTGGCCAGCGTGACATTGCCGCGCCGGTAGGCATCGACCAGACCCGGCACGCCGAGCAGGCTGTCGGGGTTGAACACCTGCGGGTCGAGAAAGTCATCATTGAGCCTGCGATAGATGGAATGGACCGGCTGCAGCCCGGCCACGGTGCGCATGTACACCCGCCCGTCCTCCACGGTCAGGTCACGGCCTTCCACCAGCGGTATGCCCATCTCGCGCGCAAGGAACACATGCTCGAAATAGGCGGCGTTGTAGATGCCCGGCGAGAGCAGGACCACCTGCGGGTCATCCACGCCCGCGGGTGCCACCTCCGCCAGCGCGCGGTGCAGGCGGGGGCCGTATTCATCAACCGGGCGCAGGTCCAGCCCGGAGGCAAGGTCGGGCATGAGGCGCAGCATCATCTGCCGGTCCTCGAGCACATACGACACGCCTGAAGGCGTGCGCGCATTATCCTCAAGCACCAGAAAGCGGCCATCGCGGTCGCGCACGAGATCGGTGCCATTGATGTGCACGTACACCCCGCCGGGCACGTCGAGCCCCACCATGGCCTGACAGTAATTGGCGTTGCCCAGCACCAGCTGCGCCGGGATCACGCCATCACGCAATATGCGCCGCTCGTGATAGATATCGTGCAGGAACAGGTTGATGGCCCTGACGCGCTGCTGCACGCCACGCTCGACATGATCCCACTCGGATGCCGTCAGCACACGGGGAATGACATCGAATGGCAGCACACGGTCGATCGCCTCGCGGTCGGAATAGACGGTAAACGTGATGCCAAGGCGGTAGAACTGCGCCTCGACCGCAGCGGCGCGGCGGCGCAGCTCGGCCAGGTCAAAACGGGCCAGCCGGTCGCGCACCTGTTGCAGCCCGGCGGGCGGGATGTCCTTGCGGTTGAGCAGTTCACAGAAAAAATCCGGGACATCATACGTCGCGAACAGCCCGGCGGCCTGTGCCGCCATCTTCATGTCACTCATGCCCTGCCTCCGTTTGCGGGGAGGAGGATCAGGCGTGAAGGAGTCATGTCCACCCACCTGCTGTTTCATTTCGATCCGTTACTAGCGGAGCAAGAAAATCATCTCTTGCCAAGAACGAATCTGCAATCCCTTCCCTTTCGGGCCAGAATGCCGAAAAAATACAATATTGCTGCCACCGCCAATCCTGATACCGTGGGAGTGGCATACCCACCATGTCAGGACCGTACCATCGCCGGGATCACGATGGCAGGCAGAACAGTTTACCGAGGCTCAGGATTACATGAACGCGCGTGCCATGCTGGTCCACCACACACGCTACCGCTACGACCGGCCTGTTCATCTTGGCCCGCAGACCATCCGCCTGCACCCCCTGCCCGGCTGCGCCCCCCTGCTCGCCCACGGGCTGGAGATCAGCCCCGCGCCCAGCTCGCAGGCCTGGTGCCATGACCCGTTTGGCAACCGCGTTGCCCGAGTCACGTTTGACGAGCGTGTCACGTATTTCGATATTACCGTCCAGCTCACCACCGACCAGACGCCCACAGCACCCCGCCCCCTTGCCATCGCACCTGCCGCCCGGATCTGGACGGCGCAGAGCGTGGATGACAGCCCGTCGCTGATTGCGTACCGGCAACCCGCTCCTACCGATGCCCCGACCCGGCCCACGCCACAACTTGACGCGCTGGTGGAAAAATGGCGCGCGCGTCTGCCCCGCCCCACGGCCGAACTGCTCATGGACCTGACGCGCGCCATCGCAGCCGACATCACCTACCGCATCCGCCCCGAAGCAGGCGTGTGGTCACCCGAGGAAACCCTGGGTCATGCCGCGGGATCATGCCGCGATACCGCATGGCTGCTCATTGCCGTCCTGCGCCGCCTGGGCTTTGCCGCGCGTTTCGTGTCGGGCTACCTGTTCCAGCCCGAGCGCGACGCGCCGGAGCAACTGGGCTGCGAACTCCATGCCTGGGCGCAGGTGCATGTGCCCGGTGCCGGATGGGTGGGGCTGGATACGACATCGGGCCTGCAGGCAACACAGGGGCATGTGGCGCTGGCCGTTGCCCCCCGCCCGCAGCAGGCCGCCCCCGTGAGCGGGCTGCTTGACCAGTGCAAGGCCACCTTCGAGGCGACGATGCACACCACCGTGCTGCCCCCGCACGCCGCATGCGGGACGCTTCGGTCGAGCCTGTCTTCATGAAGCTGTTTTTCTGCCAGTCATGCCAGCAGATCCTGTTTTTCGAGAATACAGCCTGCGAGCGCTGTGGCCACACGCTGGGCTACCTGCCCGAGCAGACCGAACTCAGCGCGCTCGATGCCCTCGGCGGTGATTTGTGGAAACCCCTCGCCGCCCCCGATCAGGCGCGCGCGCTCTGCGCCAACAACGCCCATAGCGCATGCAACTGGCTGGCGCAGCCAGGCCAGGCCTACTGCATCGCCTGCAGTTTCAACCGCACCATCCCCAACCTGTCTGTACCCGGCAATATCGAGCGGTGGCAGAAACTCGAGGTCGCCAAGCACCGGCTGTTCTATAGCCTGCTGCGGCTCGGCCTGCCGCTGCGCAACCGCAGGCAGGACCCCGAGGGCGGGCTGGCCTTTGATTTTCTGGACAGCCAGCCTGATGGCACGCCCGCCATGACCGGGCACATGAATGGCATCATCACCATCGCCATCCATGAGGCCGATGATGCCCAGCGCGAACGCCTGCGGCTGGAAATGGGGGAATATTACCGCACCCTGCTCGGCCATTTCCGCCACGAGATCGGCCATTATTACTGGAACGTGCTCATCCGCGATGCGGGGCCCGAACGCCAGGCCACCTGCCGCGCGGTGTTTGGCGATGACCGGCGCGACTATGGCGCAAGCCTCGAGGCCTATTACGCCGCCCCCCCCGGCACCACATGGCAGGGGCGGTATGTCAGCCAGTATGCCACCTCCCACCCGTGGGAGGACTTTGCCGAGACATGGGCGCATTACCTGCACATCATCTCGACACTGGAGACCGCCTGGGCCTATGGCATGTCGCTCAACGCGCGCGGCGCACAGGCTCCGCCGCTACGCGCCAGCGTCACGCGCGACCCCTATACCGAGATGACCTTTGACGAAATCACGCAGGGCTGGCTGCCGCTGACCTATGCCGTCAACAGCCTCAACCGCTCCATGGGGCTGCCGGATTTCTACCCTTTCGTGCTCACGCCCGACATCCTGCGCAAGCTTGCCTTCATCCACGATTTGATACGCGAGAGCCGCGTGGGGTAGTCGGC
This sequence comes from Komagataeibacter xylinus, assembly GCF_009834365.1. Lineage (NCBI taxonomy): Bacteria > Pseudomonadati > Pseudomonadota > Alphaproteobacteria > Acetobacterales > Acetobacteraceae > Komagataeibacter > Komagataeibacter xylinus. Next base: position 827,651 of record NZ_CP041348.1, read on the forward strand.
ACGGTTTTGTAAGAAAAACTGCCGGATGCCGCCTTTTTGAAAAAAGCTTCACCAAAAACTTTTGTCATTCCCCTTCAGCCTCACCGAGCACGATGGCGTGCGCACCGGCATGCATGCCGCGGCAGCACGCCCGCAGGGTCGAGATGAAATTGGACAGCAGCGGCACATGCTGGCCCGCGCGCATGGCAATGGCCAGTTCCGCCCGCGGCGCCTTGGCGCCGAGCGAATGATAGGTCACGCCGCCGGAATGGATCTGGTGCAGCGAACGCGGCACGACCGAAACCCCGAGCCCCGCCGCAACCAGCGGCACGGTCGAGGCGATCTGCGGGGCCTGCTGGCCCATGCGCGGCGTAAAGCCCGCATTGTGGCAGGCAGACAGGATGGCATCATGAAAGCCCGGCCCCAGTTCACGCGGGAAGATGATGAAAGGTTCATCGGCCAGCATTTCAAGTTCCAGATGCCTGTAGACAGCCAGAGGGTGCCCCTTGGGCAGCGCCACGACCGTCTCCTCCTCCAGCAGTGGCGAGACCAGCAGCCCCGCCCCATCGGGCACCGGCGGGCGCACGATGGCGATATCGATCGCGCGGTCATGCAGCGCCTTGCGCAGGGCGGGAGTGTTACTTTCCTCAAGGTAGATGGTCACATCGGGCCACACTTCACGGAAGCGGCGCACGGTCAGCGGAATCATGGGCAGCAGCGAGACCGCGCCCGCCAGCCCCACGCGGATATGCCCCTTCTCGCCCCGCGCCAGCCCCGTGGCGGTGGCGATGAACTGCTGCTGCATGCCCAGAAGCGCGCGGGCCTGATCAAGCAGCACAAGGCCGATATCGGTCAGCTTGACGCCACGCGTCAGGCGCTGGAACAGCAGAACGCCGAGTTCATTTTCCAACTGCTTGATCTGCTGGCTCAGAGGTGGCTGTTCCATGCCTAGCTGCTCTGCAGCCCGCGTGAAGCTCCCGTTCTCGGCAACCGCCACGAAATATCGTAAATGCCTTAAATCCATATCCCATATAAATTATATATGGGAATCTCCTTCAATATATATTTGACGAAATAACATGCCATGCGCCACGTTTCGCGCCAACCGTGCTGAGGATGAGTATCCCCTGATGAAAATTGGCCTGTTCATTCCGTGTTATATCGACGCTTTCTATCCCGATGCCGGGATTGCCACGCTGGAGCTGCTGGAAAAACTGGGGCAGGATGTCGAATATCCGCTGGACCAGACCTGCTGTGGCCAGCCCATGGGCAACTCCGGCTGCAACTCGGATGCCGCAGCAGCGGAAGCGCTGTTCGTGCGCAACTTCGCCAGATACGACAAGATCGTCATGCCCTCAGGCAGCTGCACGCACCATGTGCGTGACAATTTCGATGCAATTCCCCAGACGGATGAAGTCCGCCACGTGCGTGAGAACACCTATGAACTGGTGGAATTCCTGCACGATATCCTGAAGGTCGATGCCTTCCCCTGGGCCGAGTTCAACCACACCGTGGGCCTGCACAACAGCTGCGGCACGCTGCGCGCGCTGCGCACGGCCAGCATGTCGGAACTGGGCGAAAAGCCCTTCTCCAAGCCGATGGACCTGCTGAGCAAGGTCAAGGGCATCCGCTTCGCCACCCCCAAGCGGCCTGATGAATGCTGCGGATTCGGCGGCACCTTCTCGGTCACGGAAGAGGCCGTGTCGGCCAAGATGGGCGTGGACAAGGTGCGCGACCACCATCAGGCAGGCGCGGAATACATCGTCTCGGCTGATTCCTCGTGCATCATGCACCAGCAGGGCTGCGCCGAGCGCGCGGGCGTGCCGATCCGCTTCATTCACATTGCGCAGATCCTCAACGGAGCATCCCAATGAGCGACAAGCCCGTCAATCACGCCAGGGCGGCGGAGCACTTCATCGAGGATACGCCCCACCTGCAGTTCCATGATGAACGCCTGTGGGACATGCGCCAGAAGCGCGATGCCCAGATGCACATCCTGCCCGAGTGGCAGGAACTGCGCGAGGAAGCCTCGCGCATTAAGGAACACACGCTCTCACGCCTGCCCGAATACCTTGAGCAGTTCGAGACCAATGCCAGGAAGAACGGCATTCACGTGCACTGGGCGCGCGACGGGGCGGAGCACAACCGCATCGTGGGCGAGATCCTCAAGGCCCATAACGCGCGCAACCTGATCAAGAGCAAGTCCATGGTCACCGAAGAGTGTGACATGCGGCCCTATCTTGCCAAGCAGGGCGTGACCGTAACCGAAACCGACCTTGGCGAGCGCATCCAGCAGCTTGATGACCAGCTGCCCAGCCACATCGTGGTGCCGGCAGTGCACAAGCTGACTGCGGATGTGGCGAAGATCTTCGCCAAGGACTATCACACCGACCCCGAAATCCGCGATCCGCACCTGCTTGCCGAGGCCCAGCGCCAGGCGGCCCGCCCCGTGATCCTGCATGCCGATGCAGGCATGACCGGCGGCAACTTCGTGGTGGCGGAAACCGGCACGTTTGTGGTGTGCACCAATGAAGGCAATGCCGACCTGAGTGCCACGGTGCCCAACCTGCACATCGCCACCATCGGCATCGAGCGCCTCGTGCCGCGCATGGCGGATATGGGCGTGTTCATCCGCCTGCTCTCGCGCAGCGCGCTCGGCTCGCCCATTACGCAGTACACCACCCATTTCCGTGGCCCGCAGAAGGGGGGCGAGATGCATGTGGTGCTCGTCGATAACGGGCGTTCCGCACGCCTGGGCATGGAAGATTTCTGGACCTCGCTCAAATGCATCCGCTGCGGCGCGTGCATGAACACCTGCCCGGTCTATCGCCGCTCGGGCGGGCTGTCCTATGGCGCGGTATATTCCGGCCCGATCGGCGCGATCATCGACCCGACCTTCAACGAGCGCAAATACAGCACCCTGCCCTATGCCTCCACGCTGAACGGCAGCTGCACCAATGTCTGCCCGGTCAAGATCAACATTCACGAGCAGCTGTACAAATGGCGCCGCGTGCTGGTGCAGCACCACGAGATGCCGTTCGTAAAGCGCGAGATCATGCACATGGCGGGCAAGCTGATGGGTCAGCCCAGGATGTACCGCGCCGCCATCAAGGCCACCGAGGTCTCGCTCAGCACCATGCCGCGCTTCGTGCTCTATAACTGGCTCAACCCGTGGGGCAAGCACCGCGAAAACCCCCATCCGGTCAAGCAGACCTTCAATGACTGGTATCGCAAGAACCGCGAGACCGCAGCAAAGCCCGCCGCCGCACCGGAGACCAAGAAATGAGCACCGCACGCGACGAGATCCTGCAGGCCCTGCGGGCCAACCGCCCCACGCCGGAAAACCATCCGCTGCCGCCGGTAGCCACCCTTGGTGACCTTGATGCCAGCCGTGAGCGCTTCATCACCAGCCTCAAGATCCTGGGCGGTGACGTGCTCGAGCCGGTGGAGGGTGAAACGCTGGATCAGGCAATCCTGCGCCGCCACCCCGATGCCAAGGTGATCTGCTCCAACGTGCCCGAGGCACGCGGCACGCTGCCGGTCGAGAAGGTGAAGACCCCGCAGGATGCCGCCACCATCGACGTAACCGTGGTGCGCGCGCCCTTCGGCATTGCGGAAATGGGTTCGATCTTCCTGAGCGAGGCGCAGCTACCCATCAACTCGTTTGCCCATCTGGGCCAGCATATCGTGGTGCTGCTATCGGTTGATCAGCTGACCGCCAACATGCACACCGCCTATCAGGAGCGGCCCGAATTCAAGACCGCCAATTATGGCGTGCTGATGAGCGGCCCCTCCGCCACGGCGGATATTCAGGGCGTCCTGATCCGTGGCGCACAGGGCGTGCGTTCGCTTTCGGTCTGGTTTACCTGATTGCAAAAACGGCTCCTTCCGCGCAGGAAGGGGCCGGACATCAGAAGGTCAGACGGCTTTTTTCAGGTTCGGGCTGGCCTTGAAACGCACAGTCTTGCCTGCCTTGACCTTGACCGGCTCGCCCGTGCGCGGGTTGAGCGCCTTGCGGGCCTTGGTCTTCTTGACCGTAAACGTGCCAAAAGACGGCAGGGTGAAACCACCCTCGCGCTTCAGTTCCTTGACAATGGCGGCAATCAGGTCAGATGCGGCCTGATTGGCCGCAACGCCAGTGCAATCGATCGAATCCTGAATGACGGCTGCAATGAAGGCCTTACTCATCGGAACTGACTACTCCTTCCGGGCTGGAAATGAATTTCGTAAATATCCTGCACCCGTCTTGAAAACAGGCCAGTTGCCCCACCGGGCCGGACGGTCGCGGCTTGTAACCTGATGACTGAGGTTAGACCAGCAATTTTTTGTTATCACATGAAAATTATCGCTGATATGCGCAGCAATAACCGGCTGAATTCATAAAATCGCAGTCTTGGGCATCGATATATACGGTCATGAAAACTTCATATCGATAAGGCATCATCAGGAATTGATTTGAAATTAACCCATTGATGAAAAAAGATAAAATTTTACAGGAATTTTCTTTTTTTAAAAAAAGCCATGTTGTCTGAAGCTTTTTGAAAAAAAGCTTTACCAAAACTTCTTTTAATTTGCCGGATCTCGCATCAGCAGGCTGTTCTGACCACCTGCAGGGAAGCGTACAGGCTTGTTGGAGGGGGCGATTCCGCCCCCCGGTGTCAGCTTTTGAAATTCTGCGTCTTGAGGTCGGTCACGCCTACGAAGGTGATCTGGGTCTTGTCATCAAGGCTGACGGTTGTATTGCCCCCGCTGATGGTGGCCTGGTCGAGCATGGACTGGATGGAAGCCGGAGTCGCATCATAACCGGACAGGAGAATGGCGTTACCGGCCGACTTGCCAAAATCCTGGATGATGTCGGTGCCACCACCCTTGCCCTTGATGAATTCGAATTCGGTCGCGCCACTACCGCCCACAAGCGTATCGTTGCCCATGCCGCCCACAAGCGTGCTGCTGCCCTTGCCCCCTACAAGCAGATCATTGCCACTGCCTGCCACGGCATAGACTGCGCCTGCGGTTCCGCCATCAAGCGTTTCGTTGCCGCTACCGGCATAATACGTGGCCCTGCCGCTGGTGGTGGCGGTCAGGTCCACCCCTGCCGCGCCAAAAATGGTGGCGCTGCTGCCTGTTACGGTGTCGGCCACAAGCATGGGCGTGCTCGCGCTGATAAAGGTCAGTGCGGCCGACTGGCTGGCGTTGATCGTGCTGTCATCAAGGTCCTGCACCACCAGCGCGGTACCGGCATTGATGGTATCATGCGCGCCGCCATTGATGGTGACGGTCGCGTTGTCCGACCTGCTGTTGAAGAAACCATCGCTATCTGCGGTATTGACCGTATCGTATTCGGTATCCTGCACCACGACGCCATTGTACACATCGAGCGTGCTCTCAGCGCCACTGAACTGCGTGGCGGTACCGGTCACTGCGCCGGGAGCGGTCCAGTCGCCGGTCACGGTGGGGGTGCTGTCATAGGCATAGATGGTATCCGTGCCGCCCATGGTGTGGATGACATCCTGCCCCGTTCCGCTGAGGAAGAACGTGTCGCCCGCAGCAGCATAATAATCCACATTGCCTGAACCGCCGGCATAGACCACCGTGCCGTCATCGCCATCCATCACATTGGTCGAACCAGACCCGCCCTGGATGTTGATCGTCTGGTCGAGCACGCCGTTCGTCTCGCTGCCAATCTCCACCGTGCCGGCAGTAACATTGTAAGTGCCTGCTTTGGCCAGTGTCTCGATACGACCGTCCGAATCCTGCCTGAGCGCCCCGTCAATGGCAACCACGCCCACGGCCTGGGCGGCCAGCACCGCCCCCCAGGCGGGGTTGCTGCCATCCCCTTCCAGTGAGGTGATTTCGTTGGGGGATATCCCTTCATCAAGGGCATTCCGGGCATTCTGCGCCGCGTTCTGCTGCAGATCCTGCATCAACCCGGTCGTGTCCTGGTTAAGCCCCAGCGTGAGCCCGGTGGCACCGGCTACGGTCACGTATCCCATTCATTCCGTTCCTTGTCTCACGGCGGCAGGAACCGGCCTCGCCGCAGATGATCCGCTGCCCCTCCCTGCCGGTCAGACCGGGGGAAGCATTCTTTCAGGACCGTATTTGTCAGGAATGGGTTAAGAAATTCGGAATCAGGATTGATCTAAATCAATCCCGTGGCACGCGCTGCTCCAGTTCTTCTAGCCACAGTCTGGCATTGCCATCCGATGGCGCGCGCCAGTCCCCACGCGGCGACAGCGCGCCACCAGCCACCACCTTCGGCCCGTTGGGCATGGCCGAGCGCTTGAACTGGCTGAAACCAAAGAAACGGTTAAGGAACACCCCCAGCCAGTGGCGTATTTCCGCCAGGGTGTAAGTCCGCCTGCCATCGGCGGGGAAACCGGGAGGCCAGTCCCCACCCACCCCATTGCCCCAGGCATGCAGCGCCATGAACGCGATCTTGGAAGGGCGGAAGCCATGGCGCAGCACATGAAACAGGGTGAAATCCTGCAATGCATAAGGCCCGATCAGCGATTCCGTGCTCTGCACCGCCTGCGTTGCGGTGGCGGGCACCAGTTCGGGTGAGATCTCGGTGCGCAGGATGGCCTCGAGCACCGTGCAGGTACGCGCCTGCTCGCGCCCGCTGGCCATGACCCAGCGGATCAGGTGCTGGATCAGGGTCTTGGGCAGCCCTGCATTGACGTTGTAATGCGCCATCTGGTCGCCCACGCCATAGGTGCACCACCCCAGCGCCAGCTCCGACAGGTCGCCCGTGCCGATCACGATCCCGCCTGACTGGTTGGCCAGCCGGAACAGGAAGTCGGTCCGCAGGCCCGCCTGCACGTTCTCGAAAGTTACATCATATACCGCCTCGCCCGCGGCGAAGGGATGGCCCATCTGCTCAAGCATGAGGCGGGCTGCGGGGCGGATGTCGATCTCGCGCGCCTGCACGCCAAGAGCCGCCATGAGTTCATGCGCGTTGTCGCGCGTGGCCCCTGTCGTGCCAAAACCTGGCATGGTGTAGCCCAGCACCGCCTGCCGCCCCAGCCCGCATTCCTCCGCCGCGCGGGCAGCCACAAGCAGCGCATGGGTGGAATCCAGCCCCCCCGATACGCCAATGACCAGCGTTCTGGCGCGTGAAGCGAGCAGGCGGCGCTTGAGTGCGGTGACCTGAATGGTAAACGCCTCATAGCAGTCCTGATCGAGCAGCGCCGGGTCACTGGGCACGAAGGGAAAGCGCGGAATATCGCGCTGCAAGCCCAGCGGGGTTGCAGGCGGGGTGATGGACAGGTCGATGTGCCGCCACGCGCCAACCGCCACCTGGGCACGGTTATCGGCAAAGGTGCCCATGCGCAGGCGTTCCTGGCGCAGCAGGTCAAGATCCACATCGGCCATAAGCGTGACCTGCCCTGCGGGGAAACGCTCGCTTTGGGCCAGTGTGGTACCATTTTCAAAAATCGAGGTCTGCCCGTCCCATGCCACATCGGTGGTGGACTCGCCCTCGCCCGCCGCCGCATAGACATAGGCGCACAGGCAGCGTGCCGAGTGCGACTGGCACAGCAGCGTGCGCGTACGCGCCTTGCCTACCGTGATGTTGCTGGCCGAAAGATTGGCAATGACCGTAGCCCCGGCCAGAGCGGCATCGACGCCTGGGGGGTGAGGCACCCACATGTCCTCGCAGATCTCGGCAGCCACGACCAGCCCCTGCACCGCAAGCGCGTGGAACAGCAGGTCGGTGCCAAACGGCACAACCTCGCCGCCAAGGGTGACCACGCCACCGCGCAGCCCGGCGCCAGGCGTGAACTGCCGCGCCTCGTAAAACTCGCGGTAATTGGGCAGGTAGGATTTGGGCACCACGCCGACCACGCGCCCGTCATGCAGGGCGATGGCGCAGTTATACAGCGCATCCCCCACCGCCAGCGGCGCGCCGACCAGCACCAGCGGCAGCAGGCCCGCCGTCTGCCCGGCCAGCCAGCCAATCGCCTCCCGCACGCCATCAAGCAGCACATCCTGCTGGCGCAAATCATCAATGGCGTAGCCTGACAGCCCGAGTTCGGGGAACACGGCCAGCACGGCCCCCGCCTCGTGGCAGGCACTAATGGCGTGGTGCGTGCGGCGGGCGTTTTCCATCGGGTCAGCAAGGGCCACGGGCAGCGTGCAGGCCGCCACCCGGGCAAATCCATGATGGTACAGGCTATGAAAACCTGCCGTATCCGTGCCGTCTTTCATGGGCTGCCTCCCGCCTGATCTGCGCGCAACCCCGCTCGGGTCGCGACCGCGCCGGGGCCAAAATAACGTATTGCGATGAACCCGTCGCCCTCTGGCGCATTGTTAGGGGGCGGATGTCATGCCCGCGTCTGTCACAACATCGATCGGAAGGAACCGGATCATGGACCTGTTACGCTGGACCATCACATTCCTTGTTCTCGCCCTGATCGCCGCGGTTTTTGGCTTCGGCGGCATTTCGGACACGTTTGCCTATTTCGGCAAGGTGCTCTTCTTCATTTTCATCGTGCTGTTCATCCTTGGATTGTTTTTCGGCCGCGGCCGCGGAACTTCGCCCTGATCCGTAACCCCCGGCGCACGACAGGGATCAGCGCCAGCGCGTAGATCCCGCCCATCGCCGCCATGGAAAGCGGCACGCCGGGCACAAGATAGGTTGCCGCGTCGCACGGCTTGGCCGGGCTACGCGGCATGGAAGCCAGACGCTGCGCGAAACTGCCGCCATGAAACGTGGGCGCGCGGCATTCGGGCAGCGGACTGGACCACCAGCCCTGTTCCACGCCTACATGCAGCCCACCAAGAAAAGCTGCCACAAGCAGCACCGGCATGCACAGCCACAGCGCGCCACGCGCCGCATCACGCGGCAGCACGAGGCCCAGCAACCCCAGCCCCGCCAGCACCCGATAGGGCCAGCGCTCCCACAGGCACAGTCCGCAGGGCACATGGCCCAGCGTGTACTCACTCCACCACGCAACGCCAAGGGCAGCACACCCGGCCAGTACCATCAATAAAGCAGTTGAACGCATGAGCGGTTACGACCGCCCCGCAACAGGTGCCGCCTCAAGTGCCTGCAGGAAATCAGCCGCCCAGCTTATGGCCGTGGTGCTGCTCACCTCCTGCTCCAGCGCCTGCCAGCGCGTGCGCCGCTCCGCCAGCCCCATGGTCAGGGCGGCGTGCAGGGCATCGGCAATCTCATCGGGGTCATACGGATTGACCAGAATGCCTTCATCCATTTCCGGCGCGGCACCGGCAAAATGCGACAGGATCAGCACGCCCGGATTGGCCGGGTTCTGTGCTGCCACGTATTCCTTGGCCACGAGGTTCATGCCATCGCGCAGCGGCGTGATCAGGGCGGCTTCGGCCCGGCGGTAGAACCCGGCCAGCACCTCACGCGCCAGCGGGCGGGTAATGTAGCGGATCGGCGTCCAGTCAAATTCGGAATACGCACCATTGATCCGCCCGGTCAGCTCATCAAGCTGGCGACGGAGCTGGCGGTATTCCTCCACGCTGCCGCGCGAGATGGGAGCGACCTGCAGGAAGGTCACCTTGCCCCGATGCTCGGGGTAGCGCGCAAGCAGCGCCTCATAACCGCGAAACCGCTCTGGCAGGCCCTTGGAATAATCCAGCCGGTCCACGCCCAGCACCAGCTTGGCGCCGCGCAGGCTGCCTTCAAGCCGTTCGACCTCCGGGCCTTCCATGCTCTTTTCAGCCTGTGCGCGGAACTCATCGGGGTCAATGCCGATGGGGAAAGCCTGCCCGCGCGCGGCAAGGCCATTGACCTGAAGGGAATGGTTGAGGTTCTCGGCATCCTCGGGCGTCTGCACGCCAATCAGGTCGTAGCTCTGCATGTCCTCGAGCAGCAGGTCGGCACCGGGCAGCGAGCGCACGAGGCTCCATGGCGGGAACGGAATATGCAGGAAGAAGCCGATGCGGCACTTCACCCCAAGGTCACGCAACGCCTGCCCGAGCGGGAACAGGTGGTAGTCATGCACCCAGATCGTGTCATCAGGCCTGAGCAGGGGCAGCAGCGTGCGGGCGAACATGGCGTTGACCGCCAGATAGGTCTTCCAGTCCGTGCGGGAATAGTTCATCAGCCCGACACGGTAATGGAATAGCGGCCACAGGATGCCGTTGGAGAAATTCTGGTAGAACCCCTCATACTGCAACGGGGTCAGGTCAATGGTGGCGTAGGTGACGTTATCGACCTTGTCGAGCCGGGGCACCGGGTCGCCGCCATGCAGTTGCACCTGCTTGCCCGACCAGCCAAACCAGAGCGATTCCCCCTCGCGCAACGCATCTTTCAGCCCCACCGCCAGCCCGCCGGCGGGCTGGCTGCGCTCACGTGGGGAAGGCACGCGGTTGGATACGATAATCAGCCGCCCCATGCGCCATCCCCCCCCTGTGCCAACCGGGCCAGCCATGCACGGAAGGCCGTCGGATCAGGAAAATCATTGGGAATGCGAAAGCCCACGCCACCGAGGCTGACCGCGGCCCGCATGCCATCCTCATCGGTCACGTCATCGCCCACGAAAATGGGCAGGCGGCCTGCAAAGGGCGCGCTTTTCATCACCGCTTCGACCGCATGGCCCTTGTCAATGCCAGCGGGGCGGATTTCCCACGCCATCTTGGCGGCCTGCACATGAAACGCGCCGTTGGTGGCGCCAACCCATTCATCCGCGATCCGGCCAAGGGCCGGACCCGCATCGGGCGCGCCGCGGTAATGCAGCACCAGCCCTGCCTTCTTGTGCTCGATCCTTACGCCAGGATGGGCCGCGGCCAGCTTCTCCGCCTCATCCATCCATGCCTGGGGCACCGGAGGCAGCGCTGCGCGCTCAATGACCTGGCCCGGCGCATGGCGGATGGCGATGCCATGCTCGCCCGCTACGGCATAAGGCACATCAGGCAGGAAATGGTCGATCTGCTCGATGGGGCGACCCGAAATGACCGCGAGCGCATTACCGCATTTATCGCGCAGGCGGCACAATGTATCGCGCAGGCCGGGCGCCACGACCACGGATTCGGGCGTGGGCGCGATATCCACCAGCGTGCCGTCAAAGTCCAGAAGGAAGGCCGCCCGCGCGGGAGGCGGCAGCCGATCGAGCGAAGGGAGGGAGGGTGTCTTGCTCATGGTAGGTCTAGCCTCTGGCAAAGCGGGATAATACGCAAGCCCACAAGCTGCTGGACAGGGCTGCAGCATTTATACGACACAAATTAAATTATTTTCTAATGCAGCATGAGGGGCGCGGCTCCCTCATCAGCAGGCTCGGGCACCCGGGCAGGCAGCGGCGGGGAAACCGGCTGTGGTGCTCCGGGCGGGGCGGCAGGTGCCGCGCCTGCCGCAGGCGGCACGGGCTGGCCATCAGGCGTAACAGCGGGTGCGGTCTCAGTGGGTGCGGCCACAGCGGCGAGTGGCGGCGGGGCGGGGGCTACATTGTCACCCGCGCAACCCACGAGCTGCACATCATAAAGCGGGTTCTGGAACACGCCGGTGGCGGGCTCGGCTACCGCCATCCAGCCCTGAAAGGCAGCCATGCCCTCATGCGCGTCATGCACGTCGAGCCAGGCAGCGCTATCGGCAGGCAGGGTGGCGGGGCGCTGCAGGCAAGACGTGGCATGCAGGGTCAGGCTTTTATAGGGCATGTCCTGGCCTGTGGGCACGTTGAGCAGCACGACATGGGCATCAAGCTTGTCGAGCACGCGCACCACCGCCACCGTGCGCCCCTGCCACGTATCGGGCGGGTACATGGCGGGCGGCGCCAGCCATTCGGTGGCGTGGGCAAGGCACGGCAGGCCAGCGAGCAGCAGGGCGGGCAGACAACGGAGCACGCGCCTCATGCGTGGGGGCTCCGCAGGGTGTTGACCACGTCGATCAGGATCTGGCGCATGGCCGCCTCATCCACGCCCATCAGCACCGCATCCTCGAACGCATCTTGCAGTATACCCTGCACTTCCTGATGGTTTTCGCGCAGTACCAGCAATTTGTCGCGGCATGAAACCGGCGTGCCATCGCGCTGCGGCCACACGGTGGGCCGGGTGCTCTCACCGCTCATGGCGCATCTCCGCCCGGCGCGGGGGCTGTGGCCTGATTTGCCTTGTCCTGTCGGGCCTTGGTCAGCGTATCGGTCACCGAGAAGATGAATTTGCTGAGCAGTTGCTCGAGACTGATCGCGCCCTGTGTCTCGCCAATCGTGCCGCCGGGGGCAAGCATCTTGTCGTCGCCGCCGGGTGAGAGCGCGATGTATTTGCCGCCAAGCAGGCTGTCGCTGGTAATGATGGCCGCCGTGTCATCAGGCAGCCTGATGTCGGGCCGCACGGTAAAGGTCACCTGTGCGGCATAGGTTTTGGGGTTGACGCTCTCATCGACCACCTGCCCCACCGTAATGCCCGCAAGCCTGACATCCGAGCCGATGGACAGGCCATCAATATGGGCAAATCCGGCATGAAGCCGGTAGCCGGTTTCATGCGGGCGGCCCTTGTCGAGCACGGCATAGGCCAGCAGCCCCGCAAGCGCGGCCAGCACGGCAAAACCGGCAAGAAGTTCCGCTGGCTGACGGCCCGCGCGCCCTGAAACAGCAGCAACCATGGTGGCAAAGCTTCCCCAATATCCAATGGCGCGCACCCTAGCAGGTTACGCCACGGGTTTCATCCCTCGGGGTACCATGCCTCATAATCACTGGTGGTTGAAGCCCGCTGGCCGCCCCGGCAGTCGCTGCCCGGCGGGTGGTACGCATTGGCCGTGCCGGTCTGGTTGGGCTGCCACGGCTGCTGCCAGGGCTGGCGCGCGCTTTCGGGCAGGGGGGCGGCCTCCATGTGGTGCAGCCAGCCCCACCATTCGGGCGGCACGGCGGATGCGTCCTCGCCTTTGAGGTAGATGACCCAGCGCTCGTGGCGCGTTTCTCCGCCGCCGGTGCGGTTGGGAGTGCGGGCCTCATAATAACAGCGGCCATCGGCATCCTTGCCGACCAGCCGCCCCCTGAAGCGGGTATAGATACGGGTGCCTAGATTTGCCATGCCACAAGCCTAATCCGCCAGTACCCGCGCGGTCCACGCGCATATGCGTGCGCAACCCTCACATCTGCGGGATCAGCGCGGGGTGTGTGCCGAGGCGGCCTGCGCTTTCAGAAATGCCGCCTCACGGCGCGGTGATGGCCGTGCGCGCAGGCATTGCATAGTTATCCCCCATATCCACTGTATTCAGTGGCATGTATAGTTGCGACTCCGCAGCAAGCGGGTTCCGCTGGCGTGCAGCCGCCCGGTAAACAGGAAGCATGACAGCACGAAGCCACTGGAACGGCGTGCGTATGCGTACCGTTGAAGCCGCAGCGGACCCAGACGACGCGCCGCGTTCCGTAACCCTGCCCGCCGACTGGGATGACACGGCAGCCGAGGCCGTGGCCCGGCTGGCCCCCGGCCATGGCCCCGCCAACCTGCCCGAACTCGCGGCGCGATGGATCGATGACCTGTGCGCGGGCGAGGTGTCCGGCCCGGTCATTGGCCCGGTTGCGCGTGCGCTGTCGTGCCTGCTGCTCATGCGCCAAGCCGCGCCCACCGAAAGCCTGTGGCATGGCCACCATGACCGCAGGCCCGCCTTCGTGATCAACCTCGCCGCCTTTGTCGAGGCCGATAACAGCTTCATGGCGCACGACTTCGTGGCGGCCCTGCGCCTGCTTGCCCGCGTGCTGCGCACCCTTGCGCACCAGAAGCTGCACATGCGCAATGGCGAACTGCCCCTGCCCGAGCCCGAAGGCGGCGCGGTTGCGCATCTGCGCGCCGTGGCCCTGCCTACTGCCGGTGGAAGCCATGAGCACCCCACGGTTGCGGGCGCGCTGCTGCTCACCAACCTCGATGCCTGCCTTGCCGGGCTGGGGCTTGATTATGACAGCGAGGCCGGACGCGACGCGGCATGCAGCATCGTGGCGCTGGCCACCCTGGTCGCCCATGCGGGCGAAGGGGCGGATGCCATGCCGCTGCCCCCCGTGCGCAGCATCCTGCCCGGCGTGAGCCAGATCGCGCGCAGCGTGTGGCAGGAAGCGGCTGTCGAGACCGACCAGCCCGCCGCCCGCGTCGAGACCGGCTTTTCCATCCCCGGCCCCATCGATGCGCTGCTGGGCGTGGAAGCCTGCGGGCTGGCGCCTGTCTTTTCCCCGCTGCGGGCTGACGGGCGGCTGGCCATGAGCACGCTGGCCCGCCTGGCCAGCCGGGGCCTGACGCTGGAGGCAGCCTTTGCTGCAACCCTTGCAGGCGAGAGCGTGCTGCCCCTGCCGGGTGCCGTATCGCATCAGGCCATGCACCGCGCGCTGAGCGGGTTTGTGGACCGCGTGCCCGCCCGCCCTGATGCCACGCGCGACACGCTGGCCACCCGCGCGGGGCTGGAGCGCGGCGTGCGCCGCCACCTGCCCGCCCGCCATGGCGGCTTTACGCAGAAGACCCGCATCGGCGGCCACCGCCTGTTCCTGCGCACGGGGGAATATGCCGATGGCTCGCTCGGCGAGATCAGCTTCACACCCACGCGGGAAAGCCCGATGGTGCGCGGCCTGATGGACACGCTGGGCCAGGCCGTGAGCATTGGCCTGCAATACGGCGCGCCGCTGGAAAGCTATGTGGAAGCATTTGCCTACACCCAGTTCGGCCCTGCCGGCACGGTGGAGGGCGATCCGGTTGCATCCTACGCCACATCCATGCTCGACTATGCCTTCCGCGCCCTGTCTGATGCCTATCTGGGCCGCAGGCTACCCGATGCTCCGCATGAGGAGATGCTGGCCGAAAGCCCTGCGCCCATGCTGCCGCTCGACCTGCCCGGCTCCGGCAATGACGATGGCGATGACACGCCCCCCCGGCGGCGCGGGCTGCGGCTGGTCGGATAACCCGGCCCGGCATCCCGCCGCCTGAACACAAGGATTGTTGCCCATGTCCGATACAACACCCGAACAGCGCCTCAGACAGCTTGGCATCGTGCTGCCCACGCCTGCCACCCCCGTGGCCAATTACGTGGGCACCGTCATCAGCGGGTCATCGCTGGTGGTGTCCGGCCAGTTGCCGCTGGTTGATGGCAAGCTGCTGACCACCGGCAAGCTCGGCGGCACCGTGGCGGTGGAACTGGCGGTGGAAGCCGCGCGCTACAGCATGATCAACGTGATTGCGCAGGTTAAGGCCGCCGTGGGCGACCTCTCACGCGTCAGGCGCGTGGTGCGGCTGGGCGGATTCATTGCCTGCACGCCCGACTTCACGCAGCATGCCGCTGTCATGAACGGGGCCTCCGACCTGGCAGTGGCCGTGTTTGGCGATGCGGGCCGCCATGCCCGCTCGACCGTGGGCGTGCCCTCGCTGCCGCTCGACTCCGCTGTCGAGGTCGAGGGCCTGTTCGAAATCAGCTGATGTAACCACCACACACGTCCAAGGGAGCCTGTCATGACCGCACCGCCCCGCACCGCCTGCACTCCGGCGCAGGCATCATGACCGGCACCACCATGACCCTGCACCGTCGGATTGCCGAGATCCCGGCGGCGCAGTGGGATGGCTGCGCGGGCGATGACAACCCGTTTGTCAGCCACGCCTTCCTCTCCGCACTGGAAGACAGCGGCTCCACCGGCCCGCAGACCGGCTGGATGCCCCAGCACCTTGCCCTGCGCGACGCTGAAGGCCGCCTGCTGGCGGTCGCCCCGCTTTACGCCAAGGGCCATTCCTTTGGTGAATACGTGTTCGACCATGCCTGGGCGCGTGCCTTCGAGCAGGCGGGCGGGCAGTACTACCCCAAATTGCAGGTGGCCGTGCCGTTCTCTCCCGTGCCGGGGCCGCGCCTGCTCGTTCACCCCACCGCCGCCGATGCCGACAGCCTGCGCCTGCTGGCGGGCCGCGCGCTGCGGCAGGCCTGTGGGGAGATGGAGCTATCTTCCGTGCATATTACCTTCTGCACGACGCATGAATATGAACTGCTGGGTGAAAGTGGCTGGCTGCAGCGCCTTGGCGTGCAGTACCACTGGGATAATCAGGACTACACCAGCTTTGACGATTTTCTGGGCATGCTCGCCTCACGCAAGCGCAAGGCCATCAGGCGCGAGCGGCGTGATGCCAATGCCTGCGGGCTGACATTCCACACCTATCGCGGCACCGAGATTACCGAGGCGCTGTGGCAGGATTTCCATCACTTCTACCTCTCCACCGTGGACCGCAAATGGGGCAGCGCCTATCTGCAGCCCGCCTTCTTCCCGCTCCTGTCCGAACGGCTGGGCGACAGGGTGGTGCTGATGATTGCGAAGCAGGACGGCGTGCCGGTGGCGGGCGCGCTCAACCTGATGGGGCGCGATACGCTATATGGCCGCAACTGGGGACGGCGCGAGGGGGACTGGCCGTTCCTGCACTTCGAGCTGTGCTATTACCGCGCCATCGACTTCGCCATTGCCCACGGGCTGAAACGGGTGGAAGCGGGGGCGCAGGGCGAGCACAAGCTGCAACGCGGCTACCGCCCCTGCCTGACCCATTCCGCCCACTGGATCAGCCACCCCGGCCTGCGTGAGGCCGTGGCCGAATTCCTGCAACACGAGCGCGCGGCCATACGGGCCGAGCTGCCCGCCCTTGATGCCATGACACCCTACCGCACAGAAGAGTAAGCCCGGACATTCCCCCTAAAAGTTTCTGGTAAAGCTTTTTTCAGAAAGCTTCGACAGGCACGTCACCTTTTTGAAAAAAGGCGGCACCCGGGAACTTCTGTTTTTTTTGCAGTCCTTGTGATGATGCAGGTCATGCCGCACGGGCCATGACCATGCTAGCCTGCGGCATCATGGCACCAGCGGCCAGCAGGCCGCCCTGTACAGCCAAAGGAGCGCCACCATGTACGCAATGCGACTGCTCGCCCCCCACACCCCCCTGCAATGGACCGAACTGCCCGACCCGCAGCCGGGGCCGGGGCAGATCCGCGTGACCGTAGGCGCGTGTGGCGTGTGCCGCACCGACCTGCACGTGGTCGATGCCGACCTGCCCTTCCCCGGTCATGCGCTTACCCCCGGCCACGAGATCGTGGGCCGGATCGACGCCATCGGCCCCAATGTGGAAGGGCTGCATATAGGTCAGCGCGTGGGCATTCCGTGGCTCGGGCATACCTGTGGCTGCTGCCACTATTGCCAGACCGACCACGAGAACCTGTGCGACCACCCGCTGTTCACCGGCTACACGCGTGATGGCGGCTATGCCACGAAAGCGGTGGCGGATGCACATTTCACCTTCCCCCTGCCTGATGGAGATGACGACGTAGCCACGGCCCCGCTGCTCTGCGCGGGGCTGATCGGCTGGCGCTCGCTGGTCATGGCAGGCAAGGAGGCGCACAGCATCGGGCTGTATGGCTTTGGGGCCGCGGCCCATATCATTGCGCAGGTGGCGGTGTGGCAGGGGCGCAAGGTCTATGCCTTTACCCGCCCTGGTGACACGAAAACCCAGGAATTCGCCCGCTCGCTCGGTTGCGTATGGGCTGGTGGCTCGGATGAGGCCCCGCCCGAACAGCTTGACGCCACCATCATCTTCGCCCCCGTGGGGGCGCTTGTGCCCGCGGCCCTCAAGGCCGTGCACAAGGCCGGGCGCGTGGTATGCGCGGGCATCCACATGAGCGAGATCCCGGCATTTTCCTATGACCTGCTGTGGGAGGAGCGCCAGATCATGTCGGTGGCCAACCTGACCCGGCAGGACGGGATCGACTTCCTTGAACTCGTGCCGCGCGTGGGCATCCGCACCACCACCACACCGTATGCGCTCAAGGATGCCAACAAAGCGCTTGATGACCTGCGCCACGGCCGCTTTGAAGGCGCTGCCGTGCTGGTGCCCTGAAAAACCGGGAAAAGTTTCTGGTGAAGCTTTCTTCAAAAAAGCTTCGAAAAGAACGCAGCTTTACAAATGAAGGCGGCATCCGGAAACTTTTTTCCGCCCCCGGTCCGCATTGAACGGTGCCTGCGCGCACGCGCAAAAATGCCCCGGCCATTATTAATTCTGGCTTTTGGGGCAATCATTCTTTATGCACCGGCCTTCTCCCCTGACGCATGAACACGGCCGGCGGCCAGTTTCCTTCCTGCGTCGCCCATGTTCTTCATGTTTTTGTCCGGATTGCCCGATACATGCCGTTTCCCGAAACCCACCCCGCCCTGCAACGCGCGCTGGACGAGCGTGGGTACGATAACCCGACTCCCGTCCAGAAAGCGGTCCTGGATGTCGCAGCCGAGGGGCGCGACCTCCTCGTCTCCGCCCAGACCGGCTCGGGCAAGACCGTTGCCTTCGGCATCGCCATGGCCGACACCCTGCTTGGTGGCGCCGAGCGCTTTGGCCCCGCAGGCCCGCCGCTGGCCGTCATTATTGCGCCCACGCGCGAACTGGCCATGCAGGTCACGCGCGAGCTGACCTGGCTGTATGCCCCCGCAGGCGGGCGCATCGTGTCGTGCATTGGCGGCATGGATGCAAGGCGCGAGGCGCGCGCGCTCCAGATGGGCGCGCACATTGTGGTCGGCACGCCAGGGCGGCTGTGCGATCATCAGTCCCGTGGCCGTCTGGACATGTCGGACCTGCGCGTGGTCGTGCTTGATGAAGCCGACGAGATGCTTGACCTCGGCTTCCGCGATGAACTCGAGCAGTTGCTCGACGCCATGCCCAAGACCCGCCGCACGCTGCTGTTCTCGGCCACCATCGCCAAGGAAATCGCCTCGCTGGCGCGCCGCTACCAGAACGACGCCGTGCGCATTGATACGCTGTCGGGTGCCAAGCAGCATGCCGATATCGAATACCGCGCCATCGTGGCCGATGCGCGCGAACTGATCCCCGCCGTTGTCAACGTGCTGCGCTATACCGACAGCCAGACCACCATGGTGTTCTGTGCCACGCGTGAGATGGTGCGCCACATGCAGGCGGCCCTGGTCGAGCGCGGTTTCTCTTCCGTCGCCCTTTCGGGTGAGCTGGGGCAGAACGAGCGCACACGCGCCATCGACAGCCTGCGCAAGGGCCAGGCCAATGTGTGCGTGGCGACCGACGTGGCCGCCCGTGGCATCGACATCCCCGCGCTGGCGCTGGTGGTGCATGCCACCCTGCCGACCGACCCGGCAACGCTTTTGCACCGTTCGGGCCGCACGGGCCGCGCGGGCCGCAAGGGCGTGTGCGTGCTGATGGTGCCCATGTCGCAGCGCCGCCGCGCCGAGCGCCTGATGCAGGGTGCCAAGATCACCGCCACATGGTCCGGCGTGCCGACGGCCGCCGAAATCCGCGCCAATGACGCCAAGCGCCTGCTGGCCGATCCCGTGCTGAACCAGGACGTGGCGGAAGCCGATGCCGAACTGGTGGGCCAGCTTGTTGAAGGCCGCACGAGCGAGCAGCTTGCTGCTGCACTGCTGCAGATGTACCGCGCCCGCCTGCCCGCGCCGGAGAACGTGCGCCACATCACGCCCGATGCCCCGCGCCCCGTGCGTGAGCGCCCCGAGCGTGATGGCCCCCGCCCCCCGCGCGAGAGCTATGGCAGCGGCGAGCCGGGCGCCTGGTTTGCCATGAATGTGGGCCGCCAGGAAAAGGCCGACCCGAAATGGCTGATTCCGCTGATCTGCCGCCTTGGTGGCGTGCGCAAGGCGGATATCGGCGCCATCCGCATCAACGACAGCCAGACGCTGTTCGAGATCACGCCGGAATCGACCGAGAAGTTCCGCTCGTGCATCGCCGCGATCGAGAATGACGAAGTGCAGATCTCACCCGCCGCCGCTCCGGCTGGTGGTGCAGGCCCGCGCCGCAGCGGTCCGCCGCGTGGTGGCCGCCCCTTCGCCCGCAAGCCCGGTGGTGGCGGTGGTCGCCCTGGTGGCGGGTTTGGCGGTGGACCGCGCGGGGCTGCTTCATCGCGCAAGCGCCCGCCACGTTCCTGAGCGCCAGACGTCTTTTTTTGTTTCCTTCATGCCCGGCATCGTCCGGGCATGTTGCGTTTCAGGGCTGTAAAACAGAGCCATCTCGCATGCGACGCGCCTGTTCCTTTTCAGTGGCCTGTCCTCTGTACTTCCAGCCCCCATGCCGCGTGCGCACATAGCACGGTGGGGAGCAGGCCGCAGACGAAGGGTACTGCTACGTGCCGGATCACACACCGGCTGCTGGCGAAGCATTTTTTCAAAACAGTTTCATGAATGCCGTCTATTTGAAAAACCGCAATAACCAGAGAATTTCTGGAAACGGTTATTTCATAAAGGTATAAAAAAATGCCACCTTTTTGAAAAAGGTAGCATTTCAAAAGCTTTGATATTTTTTATCTTAAAAATTGTTCCAGAACAGTTCTTTACTGACTGTTCTGGTTATTGCCGCCAAACAGGCCGCTCACGTCGGAGTTGGTCTGGCTTTTGAGGTTATCCCACCGCTGGCGTTCCTCGCTGCCTGCATCACGCAGTTTGTCGAGGCGGTTTTTGGGCGCGTTGCGAATCGCATCAAGCCGGTCACGGCCGTTCTGGATCTTCTGGTCAACGCGATCGCGGTCATCGGTCAGATTCTGCTTTTCATTATCCCACCGGCCTACCGTGTTCTGGCGCAGCGTATCCTTGCGGTCCTGATAGCTCTGCTCAACGTTCTGCCGCTTGTCCTTCCATGCCTGCTCACGGTCCTGCAGCCGGGTGTTGGCGCAGTCACCGGCCTGTGCCACGCGACCGAGCACATCCCACTTGGAGGTGGTCTGGCTGCCATCACAGTCAGCGGCCCGCGCCGTTATGGACACGCCCGTACCTGCCGCGACAACTGCCAGAACAAGCATATATTTACGAAAATTCATTAACGGAACCTTGTACAAAATGGTTTCTACCTGAAACTTTACAGAAACATATGTCAGATTCCGGTCAGAAACATGACAATGCACTGTCATCATTCCTGAATATAGTAATCAGAAGCTGAAAGCGTAGCGCATGCAGCACATGCCACCTGCCCTGCAAACGCAGGTGAGCCCGATACCCATGGTGGACAGCCCGCGATAATGGCACTATGTGACGCTTAAACACATACTATTCCGAATTATAACCCTGAACCCGGTTGCCCTCCGCCGCCTTTGTTGCGGCAATGCTGCCGCCTGCCAGCAATGGTCCCTGCCGCGATGTGGAATGAACCATACCTTGAAACCTGCTGCCGCTCGGCCCTGCACCGGCTGAAGCTGAGTGGTGAAAACGGACGCCCGACCGGCCTGCGCGATGACCCCTGCCTGCGCAGGCTCACAGGCATGGGTCTGGCCCGCATGCATGGCGAGACCCGCTTCGCCATGACCAAGCAGGGGCAGGCCCGCCACCGGACCGAAATACTGAAACTGGCCCCATGATCACCCATGCCGACATCTGGCGCGCAATCGACCGCCTCGCCGCCGAGCGCGGACTGACCCCTTCCGGCCTTGCGCGGGCGGCCGGGCTGGACAGCACCACCTTCAACCCATCCAAGCGGATCACGCCCTCGGGCCGCCCGCGCTGGCCGGGCACCGAGAGCCTGGCCCGCACGTTAAGCGCCACCGGCATCTCGTTTGAGGGGTTCAGCCGCCTGCTCGCGGGGCATGGTGACCCCGAGGCGGATGGCAAGGTGCATCATTCCCACCTCAGGATCGCCCCGTTCTCGCAACTGGCGCATCCTGAACTGTTCGACGAGACCGGCATGCCTGAAGGCGAGCGGTGGGAAAAATGGGACTACCACGGCATGGCGGACCATCATTCCTATGCCGTGCACGTGGATTGCGATTCAATGGAGCCGATTTTCCGCAAGAATGGCACGCTGATCATCTCGCCCACGGCGGCCATACGCGTGGGCGACCGCGTGCTGCTCCATACCGCGCAGGGCATGGCCTGCTGCGGGCATGTGACCGAGCGCTGGCATGATGCACCCGTGACCGCCCCGCTGCATGAGCTTGTGCGCATCCGCGGCCTCGGTGCCATTGACGGGCAGGAAATCATTCTGGATGGCAACACGCGCATCCATCGCATCACGATGGCGTGCATGTAGGCAGGCGCGCAGCCCTACCCCGATATTTTCCTGCCCGGCATGACAGGTAGCGGCTGACTTTCATGCAAATTTACACTATGTCTCGCCCATGACCGACACGCCCCTCTCCCTGATCCGCAATTTCTCGATCATCGCGCATATCGACCATGGCAAATCGACCCTGGCCGACCGCCTGATCCAGGCCTGCGGCGCGCTGACACAGCGGGAAATGACCAATCAGGTTCTGGACAACATGGATCTGGAACGTGAACGCGGCATCACCATCAAGGCGCAGACCGTCCGCCTGACCTACCCGGCGGAAGATGGCAAGACCTACGTGCTCAACCTCATGGACACGCCTGGCCATGTCGACTTCGCCTATGAGGTCAGCCGCTCGCTGGCCGCATGCGAGGGCTCGCTGCTCGTTGTTGATGCATCGCAGGGGGTGGAGGCGCAGACCCTCGCCAACGTGTATCAGGCCATCGACGCCAATCACGAGATCGTGCCGGTGCTCAACAAGGTTGACCTGCCCGCCGCCGACTGCCCCCGCGTCAAGGAGCAGATCGAGGAAGTGGTGGGCATTGACGCCGAGGACGCCGTCGAGGTTTCGGCCAAGACCGGGCTGAACATCGAGGCCGTGCTTGAAGCCCTGGTCAGGCGCCTGCCGCCACCCACCGGCGATGCGGAGGCGCCGCTCAAGGCCCTGCTGGTTGATAGCTGGTACGACCCGTATCTGGGTGTCATCACGCTGGTGCGCGTGAAGGAAGGGCGGCTCAAGCGCGGCATGCGCATCCGCATGATGTCATCTGGCGTGGTGCACCTTGTGGACCAGGTGGGCGTATTCGCGCCCCGCATGACCAACGTGGCCGAGCTTGGCCCGGGCGAGATCGGCTACATCAACGCCGCCATCAAGACCGTGGCCGACACCAATGTGGGCGACACCATTACCGATGACCGCCGCCCCGCCGAGACCCCGCTGGCAGGCTTCAAGCCCTCCATCCCGGTGGTGTGGTGCGGCATGTATCCCATCGTGGCCGATGACTTTGAAAAGCTGCGTGACAGCCTTGCCAAGCTGCGGCTCAATGATGCCTCATTCCACTACGAGGCCGAGACGTCCGCCGCCCTTGGCTTTGGCTTCCGCTGCGGGTTCCTTGGCCTGCTGCACCTCGAGATCATCCAGGAGCGGCTGAGCCGCGAATTCGACCTTGACCTGATCGCGACCGCGCCTTCGGTGGTCTATAAGATGCAGTTGACCAATGGCGAGACGGCGGAACTGCACAACCCCGCCGACATGCCCGACCTGTCGCTGATCGAGAAGATCGAGGAGCCGTGGATCAAGGCCACCATCATGGTGCCCGATGAATATCTGGGCGCGGTGCTGACCCTGTGCAGCGAACGCCGCGGCGTGCAGGAAGACCTGACCTATGTGGGCAACCGCGCCATGGCGGTTTACCGCCTGCCGCTCAACGAGGTGGTGTTTGATTTCTACGACCGCCTGAAATCCGTCACCCGCGGCTATGCCAGCTTTGACTACCAGATGGACGGTTATGAGGAGAGCGACCTCGTGCGCATCTCCATCCTCGTCAACCAGGAACCGGTGGATGCGCTATCCTTCATCGCCCACCGCTCGGCCGCCGAGACGCGCGGGCGCTCCATCTGCGCCAAGCTCAAGGAACTGATCCCCCGCCAGTTGTTCAAGATCGCGGTGCAGGCCGCCATTGGCAGCCGCATCATCGCGCGCGAGACCATTGGCGCCATGTCGAAGGACGTGACCGCCAAATGTTATGGCGGTGACATCTCGCGCAAGCGCAAGCTGCTGGAAAAGCAGAAGGAAGGCAAGAAGCGCATGCGCCAGTTCGGCAAGGTCGAGATCCCGCAGAGCGCCTTCCTCGCAGCGCTCAAGATGGACCAGTAACCCCTGCCCCGACCACCTGCCGCGCCGAATTGCGGCGGGTGGTCGCGGCATGCCGTTTTTCGCTTGCGCGGACGGAATTTGGTGATATGTTCCGCACCCATCGGATACCGCCACCCAAGCGTGTGGCCAGACTTCGATACGGCTGGAGAGATGGCCGAGCGGCTTAAGGCGCACGCTTGGAAAGCGTGTGTACGTTAATAGCGTACCGTGGGTTCGAATCCCACTCTCTCCGCCATATGATGATTTCCCCTATCAAATCAGTCAGCTTTCTACGCGCGATATCATATCGTGCCGTATGCCCTGATGTACGAATCTCTGTTCTTATCCCGATTTCATCGGCTCAATTGCCATCATTGCACCCCAACCGGCAGGTGCACGACCTGTTCCCACGCGAACCGGAAAGCATGATGTAACGGTGCGCGCAGGGTTTTGCAGTAACCAGGCATTGCCATGCGGCGGGTACTGCAAATATCTGAAATATAGCTGCACACATGCGCCAATGATGTGCGGAACATGACATTCCCCTATTCATTTCCTTTCCTTTTCATGACCGGAAAAGGGCTTTCCACACGTGCAGGCTCTATCGTTGCGTCAATCCGCACGGTCATATCGTAACAAAGAGTGACTGCTGCTTATCGACGGATTATTTTATTCCAGATAGCATGGCCTTTGTCCGTCACGGGGATGACATGATTCCGTCATGGCATGACAAAACAGCTTGCGGAATATCCAGTCTGGCGCGTATCAGGCGCGACAACAGGCATTGCGCTCAGGGAAGTACGAAGATCATTGGAAAAGAGTGCGTTAAACGAAAAACCCGGTGCAGGTGAAGGCCGGGTTGCCGTTGTCACGGGGGCAACGGGCGGCATCGGGCAGGCTCTCGTCCGTCGCATGCGCGCGCGGGGTTATACCATCCTCACCCTGTCGCGCCAGGCACGGGCCGCGAGCGCCGGCATCACGACCGTCATGTGTGACCTGACCGATAGCGAGAGCATAAAGCACGCCGTAGCCGATATCGCCGCCCATACGCCCAAAGTGGATGTGCTGGTGCACTGCGCGGGTGTGATCACGCCGCAGGCCGTGGGTGAACTCGACAGCGCCACGATTGCCAGCCAGATTGCCGTTGACCTGACCGCGCCGATCGAACTGACCAATGCCCTGCTGCCCATCATGCAGCGCAAGGGACACATTGTTTTTGTCAATTCCATGGCAGCGGCTTTTCCGCTTGCGGGCAGCAGTGTCTATACGGCGGCCAAATTCGGCCTGCGCGGGTTTGCGCGCGCGCTCGAGCAGGAATTGCGGCCCCGGCGTATTCAGGTTTCCTCCATCTATCCCGCCAGCGTCAACACCCCCATGCTTAGCCAGGAAATGGCGGCGGGCGGGTCAATCTACAACTTCATCGATCCGCCGCAGGAACCCGATGTCACGGCAGGACGCATTCTTGAATGCTGCGAGCGTGGCAGCCGCGAAATCTTCAGTTCCGTGTTCGACAAGCTGTTCACCCATGCCTGCCTCACCTCCATGCGGCTGCTCAACCTGAGCCTGCCAGTCATGAAACTGCTCGGGCGCAGGGGCTACCGCCGCTACCAGCGCGGCCTCACCACCCGGCCCTGACCCGCGCAAGGGCCGGATTCAGGCTTTGAGCAGCAGTTCGCGCGCCAGTTCGTTATGCCGGTGGGCCAGGCGGTCAGGGTCGTGTTCGGTAAACTGCCCGTCCCGGATCAGCACGCGCCCGTTGACAATGGTGCAGGACGTGCGGCGGGGCGTGCAGAACACAAGGGCGGCCACCGGGTCGGCCTGTGCGCCGGCATGGTCGATGCCGCGCAGGTCAAACGCCACGATATCCGCCGCCATGCCTAGCGCAAGATGGCCAATATCATCGCGCCCCAGCACCGCCGCCCCGCCGCGCGTGGCCAGTTCCAGCACTTCACGCGCCTGCATCATGGGCTGGCCGTCCGGTGTTTCGAGCAGGCGGCCAAGCAGCATGGCCTGCCGAGCCTCGCCCAGCATGTGGCTACCATCATTCGAGGCCGAACCATCCACTCCCAGCCCGACGCGCATGCCCGCCGCCACCATGCGGCGCACGGGGGCAATGCCCGAGCCAAGGCGCATGTTGGAGCACGGACAATGCGCCATGCCGGTATGGGTGGCGCCGAAACGGTGGATGCCGGCATCATCAAGCCGCACGCAGTGGGCATGCCACACATCGGGGCCGATCCAGCCGGTATCCTCGGCATATTCGGCAGGCGTCATGTTGAATTTTTCGCGGCTGTAGGCGATGTCGCTGGCGTTTTCAGCCAGATGGGTATGCAGCATGGTGCCGGTGGCACGCGCCAGGGCGGCGGCATTGCGCATGAGGTCGCGGCTGACCGAAAAAGGCGAGCATGGCGCGACCGCAATGCGCTGCATGGCCAGCGGCTCGGGGTCATGATAGGCCGCGATCACGCGTTGGGTATCGGCCAGAATCGCGTCCTCATTCTCCACCACGCTGTCAGGCGGCAGGCCGCCTTTGCTTTCACCCACGCTCATTGCGCCACGGGCGGCATGAAAGCGCATGCCCATCTGCCGTGCCGCCTCGATCTCGTCATCAAGCCGCGCGCCATTGGGGAACAGGTACAGATGGTCACTGCTTGTGGTGCAGCCTGACCATAACAGTTCGGTCATGGCCGTGCAGGCGGAAACACGAATCATCTCGGGTGTCAGCCCCGCCCATATGGGGTAGAGCGCCTGCAGCCACCCGAACAGCGAGGCATCCTGCGCTGCGGGAATGACGCGGGTCAGGGTCTGGTACATGTGGTGATGGGTGTTGACCATGCCGGGCATGACCACATGGCCGGTCATGTCCATGACCTCGTCTGCTGCGGGCAGCGGATCGGTGGCGGTGCCGATGGCCGCCACCTGCCGGTCACGCACCAGCACCCACCCGCCTTCAATCTCGCGCCGCGCGGCATCCATCGTAACGAGACGCAGGGCATTCTTGAGCAAAAGGGTACACGCCATGGGCCACCACCATACAGAAACGGAAAAACCGTATGCTTATGCCGCATTTTGCACGCCATGCCCATGGAACCACGCAAACGGGTATGGTTTCTAGAATTCTGAAAACCGGCTTTTGCCCCCCCTACCCTGAATGAGGAGTTCCCAACATGGCAGCACCCGCCGATACCCTGCATGTCGATCCACTCGTATGGGGCCATGGCCCGAAAATATTCGAAGCCTTTCTGGAGCCGACATGCCCGTTTTCCGTCCGGGCCTTCACCAAGCTGCCCGAATTGCTCGGGGCTGCGGGGCCAGAGCGCATCACCATCAAGATCCGCCTGCAGTCGCAGCCGTGGCACATGTTCTCGGGCGTGATCGTGCGCTGCATCCTCGCCGCCGCAACCCTGCCCGACGGGCGGGAAGCCGCCCGTGCCGTCATGGCAGCCGTAGGCGCGCACCGCGAGGAATTCGAGTTTACCGACCACTGCGCCGGACCGAACATGGATGCGACGCCCAACGACATCATCCGCCGGATCGAACGCTATAGCGGGCTGCAGCTTGCCACGGCCTTTGCCGTGCCCGCATTGCAGAAGGCCATCAAGTGGCAGTGCAAATATTCGCGCCAGAACGGCATTCACGTCTCGCCCACCTTCATGGTCGATGGCCTGATCGACCCTGCCATCAGCAGCGGTGATACGGTGGAGCAATGGATGGCACGCATTTTTGCCTGACCGGCGATAAAGGCCCGGAGCGCTGCCTTTATTTTAAAAAAGGCAGCGTTTTCCAAAGCTTTTTGAAAAACGCTTCACCAGAAAATTTTCATGATTTTATGGGAATGGTGCCGGGTGAGGGATTTGAACCCCCGGCCTTCGGTTTACAAAACCGCTGCACTACCACTGTGCTAACCCGGCATTATAGCACTGCTGCTATACTGTTTCCCCTTTTTGCCGAAATGTCCCGCACGGTCAAGCAGGGATTCGCGGGACTGAAGACTGCATGAAAAGCCCATGCGGAAAACATCGTGCAAACAGAGAAAAGTTTTTGGTGAAGCTTTTTTCAAAAAGCTTTAAAGAACGCCGCCTTTTTGGAAAAAGGCGACACCCAAAAACTTTTATTATTTATTATCAATGCATTAAATGAAGTAACCCCTTAATGCGCTGCCATTTTCTTGGCCCAAGCAGCATGGATGCGCGCGCGTTCGGCGGCACTCAGCCCGCCACTGCCAACCGACGGAGCCGGAGCATTCGGAGCACTTGCCCGCGCATGTCTCCCGTGGCGCACCGGGCGCGAGGCATGCGGCGCAATGCCTGCGGCAGGGTTCTCGTTCACGTCCTGGATTGCGCTGGCGCAGGATGAGTTCTTGCCCACGCCGTCTTCAATGGTGGGCAGCAGGCCGATGGGCGAGAACACGAAACCCGTCAGCACCGAGGCCACGGCGCGGCCGATAATCTCGGCGCCCGGACGGATATTGGGGCTTTTGAGCGGCCCGGTGATGTAGAGCGGGCCGGGAAAAGAGGCAACGGCGAAATGCCGCGAATGCGTGAGCAGCGTGTAGTCGATGGTGTTGTTGCTGAACTTGATGTCCCCCTTGCCCACCGTGCGCGTATCACCTGTTTCCAGCAGCATGGTGCGGGTATGAAAGACACCCTCATTGAGCGGCATGTCGGCTATGAGGCATTTGAGGTCGGTACGCGCGGGCAGGCCAAGGGCCGAGAGCAGCGCCTTGCCCAGTTCCAGCCCCAGCAGGTCGGGCAGGATGGCGGAAATATCACCACCCTCATCAAGGGCCACAGTTATACCGCCATTGCCGCTGCCCACGATCTGGGCCAGCGACTGGCCATGGCCATGCACCATGATGTGGCCGCCAATAATGCCCTGCCCGTGCAGGTTGCGGCCCATTGCCTGCATGAGCCGGGCAAGGTTGATCTGTTCCATGTCGATGCGGATGCGCGCATCCACCCCGTTGCCCTGCGGTACGAAGGTGCCACTGCTGGCCAGCCGGCCACGGCCCACGCCAAAGTTCAGGTGGTGCACATCGATCGTGCCATCGCGGATATCCGCCAGCACGTCGATATTGTCGAGCGGGACATGCTGGTTCTCGATATGGTCGCCATGATAGGCGAGATGGACATTGGTGGCCTTGAGCTTGGGCATGTTGATCGGCGTTGTGGGCAGCACGGCGCCACTGGCCTCATGCGCCTTTTCCTCCGCCGCCTGCTGCGCGGTGGAGGGATGATCACCCGGCGTCGCGCCAAAGAAACCGCCCAGATCGGCCAGATCCACATGCCGTGAATGCAGGTCGGTATCGACAAAGGTCACGGCCTGATGCGGGTCCACGCTGATCGTGCCCCCCAGATCGCTGGAGCCGACCGTGCCCTCGAATTCATGAAAGCGCACCCGGCCATCAACATAATCAAGCCCGCCCGCCACATGGTAGGCAGGGGTTTGCGGAATCACCACGCCGGTCAGCGGATAAAGCAGCGACATGTCCGGCCCCGCCAGCGTCAGCCGCAGCCGCGCGCCCCTGAACGAGAGCGGATCATCCACCGACCCCACCAGCGTCAGCCGCGTAGGCCCGTGGCGCACGTCTACATCCACCGGGTAGGGCTTTGTCCTGTCTGCCAGCGAGACCAGCGCCCCGCCCGAGAAATGGCCGATAATCGCCTGCCCGGTATAGGTGCCGCGTATGTCAGCCACGATGCGGGGCTGCACATCGCCCTTGCCGGGCGTGGTATGCACCTGTGCGCGCATGTCGCTGCGCAGGCCCGCATGCACGAGGTGGAGCTGGCCGTCATTGATGTTGAGTTCGCCAATCTGCGGCATGCCGCCTGAAGAACTGCCGCCACTGTCAGGAAACTGGTAGTTGGCCCGGCCCCCGCGCTGCTCGTTGAGTTCAACCACCGGCCTGTCCAGTGCTATGACCGGCAGGTCGATCCGGCCACCAAGCAGGTGCCACAGGTTGAGGCCCACCATCAGGTGGTCGGCAGTGGCGAAGGGCGGCAGCTTTTCAAACCCGTCCGGCTCGTCAATCCGCACGTCATCGGCCGTAACGCGGATCACGCGCCCGATATGCACATGCAGGTGCGCCACCGTCACCTTGCGGCCCAGAGCGGCCCCTGCCCTGCGCTCCACGATGGGAATGAACCAGTCCCATGACCAGAAGATGACCAGCGCCATGATTGCAATAGCCAGCACCCCCAGAACCGGAAAACGTATCTGTGCCAGCACCCCGCGCCGTGCCGTGCTGTTCTTGGGTTCCGGTTGAGGCATTGCTGCATGTGCTCCTTGTGCAGATGGTGGTCAGCCATCAGATGAACGACTGGCTACAGGGTGGAGTTGCGCCCACACCCCCCGTAGCCTTGCACGTTCCGGGTTAACGGCTGGTTCAGGCCGGTGCGCTTTAGGGTGGCGCGGGGGGCGTGCGTCCTGTATGCGATCAGGCAACTTTATCCCCTTCTGTAACCAGATTGACGCGAGAGGTCACTGTCATGCCCGCCTATCGTTCCCGCACTACGACCCATGGCCGCAACATGGCCGGTGCGCGCAGCCTGTGGCGTGCAACCGGCATGAAGGATGGCGACTTCGGCAAGCCGATCATCGCCATCGCCAATTCGTTCACGCAGTTCGTGCCCGGCCATGTCCATCTCAAGGATATGGGCCAGCTTGTGGCGGGCGCCGTGGCCGAGGCCGGTGGCATTGGCCGCGAGTTCAACACCATTGCGGTCGATGACGGCATCGCCATGGGCCATGGCGGCATGCTGTACAGCCTGCCCTCGCGCGAGCTGATTGCCGATGCGGTGGAATACATGGTCAACGCCCACTGCGCCGATGCGCTGGTGTGCATCAGCAACTGCGACAAGATCACGCCGGGCATGCTCATGGCGGCGATGCGGCTCAACATTCCCACCATCTTCGTCTCTGGCGGGCCGATGGAAGCGGGCAAGATCCTCAATAACGGCACCGAGCAGCAGGTTGACCTCATTACGTCAATGGTGGCGGCGGCCAACTCGGATGTCAGCGATGAGCAGTCGGCCACGATCGAACGTTCCGCCTGCCCCACCTGTGGCTCGTGCTCGGGCATGTTCACCGCCAATTCCATGAACTGCCTGACCGAGGCGCTCGGTCTGGCCCTGCCGGGCAATGGCAGCCTTGTCGCCACCCATACCGACCGGCGCGAACTGTTCGAGCGCGCGGGCCGCGACATCGTGGCCCTGGCAAAACGGTGGTATGAAAATGATGATGCTACCGCCCTGCCGCGCGGCATCGCCACCAAACCCGCGTTCGAGAACGCCATGACGGTTGATGTCGCCATGGGTGGCTCGACCAACACCGTGCTGCACCTGCTGGCCGCAGCACATGAGGGCAAGGTGCCCTTCACCATGGCCGATATCGACCGCCTCTCGCGCCAGGTGCCCAATCTGTGCAAGGTCTCGCCCTCGCGCATGGATATCCATATGGAGGACGTGCACCGCGCGGGCGGCATTCCCGCCATCATGGGCGAACTGGCCCGTATGGGGCTGCTGAACATGGACGTACCCAGCGTGCATGCAGCCGATCTCGGCACGGCACTGGCACGGTGGGACATTGACACCAAGACTGCAGATGAAGCGGCCCGCACCTTCTTCCGTGCAGCACCCGGCGGCGTGCGCACCACGCAGGCATTCTCGCAGTCCAGCCGCTACAGGGCGCTTGATACCGACCGGGCGAATGGCGCGATCCGCGATGCGGAACATGCCTACAGCCGCGATGGCGGGCTGGCCGTGCTGTTTGGCAACCTGGCTGAAGATGGCGCCATCGTCAAAACCGCTGGCGTGGCTGACAACCTGCTCACCTTCACCGGGCCTGCCCGCATCTTTGAAAGCCAGGATGCCGCCGTCTCGGCCATTCTGGGCAACGAGATCGTGGCGGGCGACGTGGTGGTGATCCGCTACGAAGGCCCAAAAGGCGGGCCGGGCATGCAGGAAATGCTGTACCCGACCAGCTACCTCAAATCGAAGGGCCTGGCCGAGAAATGCGCCCTGATTACCGATGGCCGGTTCTCGGGTGGCAGTTCGGGGCTTTCGATCGGCCATATCTCGCCCGAGGCGGCGGAAGGCGGCATCATCGGCCTGCTTGAGGAAGGGGACACGATCGAGATCGACATCCCCAACCGCATCCTGCGCACCACCGTAAGCGATGCCACGCTGGCCGCCCGGCGCGACGCCATGGAAGAGCGCGGCGAGCGCGCCTGGCAGCCGGACCGCACGCGCACGGTCTCGGTCGCACTACAGGCCTATAGCGCGCTGACCACCAGCGCGGCCCGTGGCGCCGTGCGTGATGTCAGCCAGATTGGCCGCCGCACCAGCCGCTGAACGGTTCGGAGTACCGCTTCCCTGCAAGGAGGCGGTACCTTTTTTTCGAAGCTTTTTGAAAAAAGCTTCACCAGAAACTTTTGTTTTTTTAAGGGATACCTTACGCGCCCGGCAGGCAGGTCCTGCCGCGCCCCATGCGGCGGAAAGTAGCCGTGACATGGTGCCGCAGCGCCGCAAGGTCGGGCAGAATGGCGTTATGCAGCGAGCGCACGCTTTCATGCGTGGCATAAAAGCGCAGCGACGTGGCCAGCCCGGTGATGATGGCAGCCCCCACGAACACGCCATCCACTTCTATAATCTTTGAATCAAACATAACTTCCTGCCCTGAACGGCCCTTTGCACCAGCGCGCCGTACGGTTTCCCCTTGTGTGGAAAAAACCCGCATGCCGGTCATGGCCTGTTTCTTGCTATTGTCGTAACGCGCCAACGCGGCCTGGACCGAAGGGTTTCCCGGCGCATTGGCTCTTAAAAACATTTTTTTACAGACACTTGCGTCATATTTTGCAACGCCGTGCCGTATCGTGTCGCCGCATGCTGTAGCATTTGCCGGCAAGGATAGAAAGAGCATTATTGTGGCATTTCAAGGGCCGGTTTACACCATGACAAAATGATACTGTAACAATACATATGAAATATAATATATTTTTAATAATTCTACAAAACAGGCCTTCAATTACATAGATTTGATATGCAACCCTGCCATGAGGCATACCCCGCCTGCCGGGCAGGGGTGGCAAGACGCCGCTCTTCATGACAGGAAAGGAGCCAGAACTGTTTTCCTTACCCTGAATACGGACTGCTCCCGCCTTGCACCGCCCTGCATGCTTTCCCCATCCGCACCGCCTGCGCCGCCTGCTTCAGGTTGCGGGGGCCTGTCTGGCCGTGACCGTGCTACCTGCCCGGGGCCATGCGGCACCGGCCTATCCCGCCCCGATCATGGGGCCGCAGACCACGGCCCATGCCTGGGGCATCGACACCCGTTTTGCCCAGAGCACACCCTGCCGGGTGGAGATGAGCATCAACCAGACCACCTTCCTGGCCCACATGCCGGAAATGATTCAGGCAGGACTGTTCAACACGCAGGTCACACCCGCACTGCAAAAACAGATCCCCCATTACCTCATGAACACATTGCAGATTGATGTGACGCCAGGCTTCGTGCATGCGCTGTTCACCCAGCGCGGCGCGCCCGCAAGCTGTCATTTCGACTGGTTCTATACTGCCCCCGATGGCACCCGCCACCCGATGGTGAGCTTTGACATGACCCGCGCGGCCGATGCGCGGATTGACTGGGCGCATCTGCGCTTTGGCGATATGGCGGCGGCCACCCGCAACCCGGTAATAGACCCCCGGTTCGATGCGCTGGTCAATCAGGAAACGGTAGATGTCACCATAGCCCTCGGCCGCGCCACGCCAGATACCGACCTGCCGCCGCCTTCAAACGCAGGCAAGGGCGCGCGATAACCATCCCCGCAAAGTCTGCCAGTACCGTCTTTTTTAAAAAAAGCTTTACCAGAAAATTTTATTACTCTTCTTTTGGTGCGCTAGGGGCGGTGCCTCAGGAACTGGAGCGCCAGATCCGTCAGGGCCGCTGCCAGCAGCAGAACCGTCACCACGCGCAGCACCAGCCGCAACCGGCGCTCACGCGGGGTCGGGGCCAGTTCGCGCCGGTTCATGACAAAGGGCTGCGACTGCTGCGGATTGCCTTGATCGGGTCGTTCAGCCATTGCCCTGTTCCATTAGATGTTTCATGGATAAGCCGCCGTTTTACCAGAACAGATGGATAACACCAGAGCGTGCCCCACCCCTTTCTCCGCCCGCGCACGGCCTGGTCCGCGCTGCTTTTTGCCACGGCCCTGCTCGCCAGCCTGCCCCACCACGCAGCCTACGCGCAGGGCTGTACGGAACTCGGCGCAGGCCAGCAGTTGCCCGTGGTGGATAACCCCAAACTGGCGCGTGATACGCAACTCCTGTGCAGCACCCGCTTTGCCGTGCTGTATTCCGCCCTGGCACGTGAGCCGCTCTGGGTGGCCGAGCACCTTGATACCGCCATGGTCCGCGCCGCCATGCAGACCCCGCGTGAAGGCGAATTCCATCCTGATACGCGCATTGCCCCCGGCGCACGCGCTGAACTTGAAGATTACGTGCGCTCCGGCTTCGATCGCGGGCACATGGCGCCCTCGGGCGACATGCCCGACCGGCAGACGCAACAGGAAACCTTCGCACTTTCCAACATCGTGCCCCAGCGCGCGGCGCTGAACCGGGGCCACTGGGCCGAGATCGAATCCGCCGTGCGTAGCCTGGCCCTGCGCACGGGCAATCTTTACGTGGTCACCGGCCCGGCCTTCCACTCAAGCAGCCTGTCGGCCATCGGGGCGGACCGGGTGCTTGTGCCTACCTCCACATGGAAGGCAGTCTATGACCCCCGCAGACAGCAATCTGGCGTGTATGTCTGCCATAATGTGGCACGCAGCCCTCGTTGCAGCCATGTCAGCGTGGCGGAACTGACCCATATCACCGGTGTCGATCCCTTTCCCGCGCTGCCAGCGAACATCAAGCAGACCTGCATGACGCTGCCGCTTGGCCATGCCCGCACCGCCACGAAGCACGCGCGCCGCCGCACCCGGCGGCGTGTCTATTATCGCTGGTAAGAGTGCATTGATAAAAAAGATAAAAGTTTTCGAGTGCCGGCTTTTTCAAAAAGCCAGCGTTCTCTGAAGCTTTTTGAAAAAAGCTTCACCCAAAACTTCTGATTGTTTGTGGGCTGGCTTTTCAACCGGCCGCCGGGAAATATTCCGAATGAGGCCGTATCCCCTCATTCACAGGAGAGATGACCATGACCGCCCATTCCCCCGCCCTCGTGCCTTTTGCCGATAACAGCGCCAGCCGCACCATTGGCGGCATGACGGTGGAAAACGGCACCGACAGCATCGCTTTCTATGGCCAGACGGATTTCAGCCGCGACAAGGCCGGTCTGGCACGCGCCCAGGCGCTGCTTACGTTTATGCAGCAGGTGGTCACAACGCTTGAAGCACAGAAAGACCTGCCCGATGCCCTGCCGCCGCGCAAACCCGCCAAGGTAGACAATCCCTTCATGTAAAAGGGCATCCTGCCCTTCCCAAACGCACAACGGGGCCGGTCCATTGCTGGACCGACCCCGTTGAAAAACCCGTTCCCCGCGGCACAGGGCTGCGGGAAAATCCGGATCAGCGCTTGCTGAACTGGAAGGAACGGCGGGCCTTGGCGCGGCCGTACTTCTTACGTTCAACAACACGCGAATCGCGCGTCAGGAAGCCAGCGGCCTTCAGGATGCTGCGCAGCGCGGGCTCGTAGTGGGTCAACGCACGGCTGATGCCGTGACGGACCGCACCGGCCTGGCCGGACAGACCACCACCAACGACCGTGCAGTACACGTCGAACTGGTTGTAGCGGTCAGCCACGAGGAAAGGCTGCGTGATCAGCATGCGCAGCACGGGGCGCGCGAAGTAGGTGCCGACCGGACGGCCATTGACGATGATATCGCCCTTGCCCGGCTTGATCCACACGCGGGCCACGGCATCCTTACGGCGGCCGGTGGCATAGGCACGGCCCTGCGCATCGCGCTTGGCTTCGTAAACCGGAGCGGCTTCCTGCGAGGACGTCACCTGACCAGAAGCAACGGCTTCCTTGAGGTCAGCGAGCGTGCCTGTACGTTCTTGGGTTTCAGACATATGGTTCAGCCCCCGACCTTCTGGGTGTTGACGGCATTCTTGCGGTTGAGCGATGCAACATCGAGAACCTGCGGCTTCTGCCCCTCATGCGGGTGTTCGCTGCCGGCATAGACATACAGGTGCTTCATCTGCGCGCGCTGCAGCGGGCCGCGCGTGATCATGCGCTCGATGGCCTTGCGCACGACATGGCCGGGGTTCTTGCCGGTCAGGCGCTGGGTGATGGTGCGCTCCTTGATCCCGCCGGGGTAGCCGGTGTGATAGTGGAACAGCTTCTGGTCAACCTTGTTGCCGGTCAGGCGAACCTTCTCGGCGTTGATGATGACGATATTGTCGCCACAATCAACGTGCGGGGTGAACTGCGGCTTGTGCTTGCCGCGCAGGCGCTGGGCAACAATGGCGGCCAGACGGCCCAGAACGAGGCCCTCGGCGTCGATCAGGGTCCAGCCACGCGTCACCTCGGCGGGCTTCAGCGAAAGTGTGGTCTTCATGGATCTAGTGTTCCGTCCAGTAATGTAGCGGTAACAGGTGGCGCGTTATCAGCCGCATCATGTGCAAACGTCAAGCACATAATCCCTTAAGGGCGGCATTTTTCCGCTAAAAAATCGTGTGTGGTATCATGATACCGCCATCTTTCGTATCACGACCTTCCCACGGGCGATTGCCGAGGGGGGGCACAATGCGATAGCAGTCAGTTCAAGGTCATTACGGATATCAGCCTCGTGAAGAAACTCTATCCCGCCATTCCCCTGCTTGTTCTTGTGCTGCTGGTTGGCAGCTGGGGGGTGCACCACTTTGCCCAGCACAGGCTTGAAGCCGGCATAGCCGACTTCCGCGCCTCCATCGGGCCGAACGCCACGTTCAGCTATGCCACGGCCCGGCCGCGCACGCTGGCGCGCGGCGCGCATTTCACTGCCGTCACCTACCATAACCCCGCCATGACGCTGATCGCGGCTGACGTGCGGCTTGGCGGGCTGACCGGCAACAACGTGCAGGGCGAGAAAATCGGCAGCATCGTGCTGCGCGATGTCAAGATCATGACCCAGACCAGCTCCATCTCGCTCGATGAGGTGGACCTGCGCAACCTGGTGCTGCCCAATACCGACCGCGCGAGCGCCGATGCCAGCCGCCCGCTCGGCTTCGATTCCCTCGTGCTTGATAATGGCACGTTCACCAACATGCATCTCGCCGTGCCCACCAGCCAGACCGATGTCACCGTCGCCCGCATGACCGTGGAGCAGTACGGAATGGGCCGCACCTCGCATCTCGATCTCGACCGGCTGGCCACCCAGATCAACCTCACGCCCACGCGCCGCATCTCGGTCGATCACATCAAGATCGACGGGCCGGATTTTGCCAGCGAGGTCGCAAGCCTGATCCAGTCGGGCCACCTGATCCATGAAAGCCATCCGCACACGATGAATCTGAAAAAGGTGGAGATCGACAGCACCCACCCCATGCTCCAGATCGACCATGTCGCCACCTCCAGCTTCTCCACCGCAACGGAGGACAAGATGGACACGACGCTGGGCAATCTTACGCTGTGGTCCACCGGCAATGATAACCAGACGATTCTCAATGCGTTCGGCTATGACCATTTCAACGGCAACATCCATATCAACAGCACCAGCGACCGCAGTGCCGGGCGCGTGCATCTCGAGCCGATGACCATCGAGTCGGCCGATATGGGCAACCTGACCGTGGTGGCCGAACTCGACCAGATTCCCTTTGATGACATGGCCATCATTCCCGAGACCGCCCGCATCGTCTCCGCCGCCATGACATGGGAGGATCACTCCCTTGCCAGCCATGTGCTGGCAGGCCTGGCAAAGAGCCGCAATACCGACCCCGAAATCTACCGCCAGAACCTGCTGGCCTCGCTAGCCGCCTCCGATGATGCCTCGCTGCGCGCCATGGGCCGGTTCCTGCAATCCCCGCAGGACCACCCGCTGCAGATCGCGCTGCGCCCGATGAAACCGGTCAACCTGATGATGCTGGGTGTTGCCCTGTCGATGGCGGGCGACCCGTCGGTCGCGGCCCCGCTGGGCCTGACCATTTCCACGCCCTGATGCCCTGCTCCGGCCCCGTGCATGTCATCGGGGCCAATGGCCGCTCGGGGCTGGCGCTGTGCCGGGCGCTGCAGGCCGGGGGCCGCGATATCGTGCCCATCGTGCGCGACATCGCGCGCTGGCAGGCAACCTGCCTGCCCGTTCCTGCCCGGCTGGCCGACCTTGCGCATGACCCCGCCCGCCTGCGTCACGCCCTGCGTGATGCCACCACCATTGTCCTGACCGCCCATGCCCGCCACCTGCCCGCAGTAATCGCGGCGGCTCCGCCACAGGCCCGACTCGTGGCATTGGGCAGCACGCGCATCTTTACCCGCTGGCCCGATACCCATGCGCGCGGCGTGCTGCACGGCGCGCAGGCGCTGGCCCGCTCGGGCCGCGATGGCGTGCTGCTGCACCCCACCATGATCTATGGCGCAACGGGCGAGAACAATGTGCAGCGTCTGGCCGCCCTGATGCGCCGCCTGCCGCTACTGCCGCTACCGGATGCCGGGCGCGCACGGCTCCAGCCCATCTGGCAGGGCGACGTAACCCGTGCGCTGCTCGCCGCCATCGGGCGCGACTGGCATGGGCCACAAAGTCTGATTATCGCAGGGGGGGATCAGGTCAGCTACCGGGATTTTACGCGCATGGTGGCCATAGCCGCCGGGCTGAGGCCGCGCCCGGTGCTGCCGGTGCCGGGTGCCGTGCTGATGGTGCTGGCGCGGCTCAGGCTACCCGGCCTGCCCGTCATTACGCCTGCCGAGATCCGGCGCCTCATGGAAGACAAGATTTTCGATATTGCTCCCATGCGCACGCAGCTCGGCCTTACGCCGCTACCGCTTGCGGCGGGACTTGCGCGCACGTTCAGACCGGCGGCTTTCTGCTGAAAGCCGCACCAGAAAACGTTTTTATTTTCAGGGAAATACGGGTTGGGGCGAACGACGGGGCTCGAACCCGCGACCACCGGTACCACAAACCGGCGCTCTACCAACTGAGCTACGTCCGCCACAACTGGAGCGGTTATTTAGAGAAGCCGCGCAGACCCGTCAATTACCCTTTTTGCATTTTCATGACATTTTCCGCGCAGAGCTGCGCACGCACACCCTGCAGGCGCTGCACCGCCTGCGAAATGACGCCCGTTTTCTTGCAGAACGCAAAACGCACATACCGGTCGGGAATATCCGTACCCGTATCATCATAGAAAGCCGAGACGGGAATGGCCGCCACGCCCACCTTGCGCGTCATCTGCTGGCAGAAGGCCACGTCGCCCCCCGCAAAGCCAAGCGGCGCGATATCGGCAATAAGGAAGTAACTGCCATCGCACGGCAGCACGTCGAATCCGGCCCGGCCCAGCCCTTCGGCCAGCCAGTCGCGCGCGGAGCGCATGCTCTCGGCCAGCCGCTCGAAATAGGCCGTATCCTTATCCAGCCCCACCGCCACGGCGCGTTGCAGGTTGGGCGCCACGGTAAAGGTGAGCAACTGGTGCGCCTTGGCCACGAGGGCGGCCAGCGGCGCGGGCGCGGTGACATAGCCTACCTTCCACCCGGTCATGGAAAAGCTCTTGCCTGCGCTGCCAATGCGGATGCAGCGCGCGCGCATGCCCGGCAGCGCCATCAGCGGCACGTGGCGGGCGGGAGAGAAGGTCAGGTGCTCATACACCTCATCGCACACGGCATAGGCATCGTGCTTTGCCACCAGGCCCGCGATGAATTCCAGCTCATCACGCCTGAACACCTTGCCCGTCGGGTTCATGGGGGTGTTGAGCAAAATGGCCTTGGTGCGCGGGGTGAAGGCGGCGGCAAGTTCCGCGCGCGGCAGGTCCCAGCGCGGCGGGGCAAGGCGCACGGTGCGCACCACCGCGCCAAGCAGGCGCAGCACCGGCAGGTAGGTGTCGTATAGCGGTTCGAATACCACCACCTCGTCGCCCCGGTTGACCAGCGCCATGAGCGAGGCGGTGATGGCCTCGGTCGCACCGCATGTCACCACCACTTCCCGCGCGGGCTCGACGGTAATGCCGTAAAACCGCGCATTCGACCGCGCCACCGCCCCCTGCAGCTCGGGCAGGCCGGCAAGCGGGGGGTACTGGTTACGTCCGTCACGCAGGGCGCTGGCGGCGGCCTCGACAAGGTCGGCCGGGCCTTCGGTATCGGGAAAGCCCTGGCCGAGATTGATGGCGTCATGCTCCACGGCCAGGGCCGACATGACGGAGAATATGGTGGTTGGCAGCCCTGAAAGCATCGCGTTGGCGGGTTTCATCGTCTTATCCTGTCCGTGTGCGCATAGGTGCAGGCAATGCGCATTTTTGCCCATATCAACCGATTGCCTGAAAATGAAAGCCGTGCAACCCTGCCACGGCAACACGGGCGGAATGCGCTACAGATTCCATGAAACGGAAGACAGACCAACAGGCATGAAAAAGATCGAGGCCATCATCAAGCCCTTCAAGCTCGACGAGGTGAAGGACGCCCTGCATGAGATCGGCCTGATGGGCATCACCGTAACCGAGGCCAAGGGCTTTGGCCGCCAGAAAGGCCATACGGAACTGTATCGCGGCGCGGAATACATCATCGACTTCCTGCCCAAGGTAAAGCTCGAGATCGTCTGCCCCGATGACATGACCGAGCGCGCGGTCGAGGCCATCATGGCCGCCGCCCGCACCGGCCGCATCGGCGATGGCAAGATCTTCATTACCCCGGTCAGCGAAGTGATCCGCATCCGTACGGGCGAACGGGGGCCTGACGCCATCTGAGGGTTGGCCTGCAAACATGGGTCTCATGGCCGCTGGCCTATCGACAGCAGCCCTGCGTTTCCGTAACCATAACCGCCGCGCCGCATGGAACGGCATACCAAAGTCAGGACAGGTAATTTAACATGGCAAAAAAAGCACAGGCTTCAGCCTCGGTTTCCACACCGTCGCATTCTGCTGAAGCCATCGCGAAGGTCTTTGAAATCATCAAGGAAAACGCGGTCGAGATGGTTGACCTGCGTTTCACCGATCCGCGCGGCAAGTGGCACCACACCACCCAGTACGTCACCACGATCGAGGATGACACCTTCCGCGAAGGCTTCATGTTCGA
This sequence comes from Komagataeibacter xylinus, assembly GCF_009834365.1. Lineage (NCBI taxonomy): Bacteria > Pseudomonadati > Pseudomonadota > Alphaproteobacteria > Acetobacterales > Acetobacteraceae > Komagataeibacter > Komagataeibacter xylinus. The sequence goes on from NZ_CP041348.1 coordinate 868,625, forward strand.
TGGTTCCTCCATCGCGGGGTGGAAAGCCATCAACGAAAGCGACATGATCCTGCTGCCTGACCCGACCACCGCGGTGATGGACCCGTTCTCCGCCAAGCCGCAGCTGATCCTGATCTGCGATATCGTGGAGCCCTCCACGGGGCAGTTCTACAACCGCGACCCGCGCGCCACCGCCAAGCTCGCCGAGCAGTACCTCAAGTCGACCGGCCTGGGTGATACCGCCTTCTTCGGCCCCGAAGCCGAATTCTTCATCTTTGACAGCGTGCGCTTTGGCACTGGCCCGAACTTCGGCACCTATGAGCTGGAAAGCATCGAAGGCCCCGGCGCGTCGCTCAAGGACTACCCCGAAGGCAACATGGGCCACCGCCCCGGCGTAAAGGGTGGCTACTTCCCGGTTGCTCCGGTTGACAGCGAAGGCGACCTGCGCGCCGAAATGCTGACCACCATGGGCGAGATGGGCCTGCCCATCGAGAAGCACCACCACGAAGTGGCGCAGTCGCAGCACGAGCTGGGCACCAAGTTCGACACGCTGGTCCGCTCCGCCGACTTCATGCAGATCTACAAATACTGCGTGCACAACGTTGCCCATTCCTATGGCAAGACGGCAACCTTCATGCCCAAGCCGATCTATGGCGATAACGGCTCGGGCATGCATGTGCACCAGTCGATCTGGCGCAATGGCAAGCCCACCTTCGGCGGCAACGGCTATGCCGACCTGTCCGATGAGGCGCTGTACTACATCGGCGGCATCATCAAGCACGCCAAGGCGCTGAATGCCTTCACCAACCCGTCCACCAACTCCTACAAGCGCCTGATCCCGGGCTTCGAGGCCCCCGTGCTGCTGGCTTACTCCGCCCGCAACCGTTCCGCCTCGTGCCGCATCCCGTATGCGACCAGCCCGAAGGCGAAGCGCGTCGAGGTCCGTTTCCCCGATCCGACCGCGAACCCCTACCTTGCGTTTGCCGCCATGCTCATGGCCGGCCTCGACGGCATCAAGAACAAGATCCACCCCGGCGATGCCATGGACAAGGATCTGTACGACCTGCCGCCCGAGGAGCTCAAGCAGATCCCGACCGTGGCAGGCTCGCTGCGTGAAGCCCTGACCGCGCTGGAAGCCGATTACGAGTTCCTGCTCGCCGGTGGCGTGTTCACCAAGGACCAGATCGAGAGCTACTGTGAAGTGAAGTGGCAGGAAGTCTACAAGTTCGAGCACACGCCGCACCCGGCCGAGTTCGAGATGTACTACTCCGTCTGATCCCATCTCCCCACGGGGAACGGGACCGACACGAAAAGCGCCGGAACCTTGCGGGTTCCGGCGCTTTTTTCATGTCCGGGCCCCACGGCCGCGCGCACGTTTGCTCGATTGCACGGCCCGCGCACTGGTCGCAGCTCTCATATCGCCTACACCTTGAGGAGCCTCCACCAACGCAAGGACAGACCATGACCCAGGCACTCCCCGCCACCATGCAGGCCGTGACCGTGAGCGAACCGGGCGGCCCCGATTCCCTGCACATCGCCACCGTGCCCGTGCCCACGCCCCGCGCGGGCGAGGTGCTGGTGCGGGTAATGGCCGCAGGCATCAACCGCCCCGACATCATGCAGCGCCAGGGGCTGTACCCGCCGCCACCGGGGGCCAGCCCCCTGCTGGGGCTGGAAGTAGCGGGCGAGGTCGTGGGCGTGGGCGAAGGCGTGCCGCCCGATGCCTTCCCTGCCCCGGGCGCGCGGGTGTGCGCGCTGGTCAATGGCGGGGGCTACGCGCAGTACTGCACCGTGCCTGCGGGCCAGTGCCTGCCCTGGCCTGCGGGGTTTGACGCGCTGCATGCGGCAGCCCTGCCCGAGACGTTTTTTACCGTGTGGTCCAACCTGTTCATGACAGCGGGGCTGAAACCCGGCGAGAGCGTGCTGGTGCATGGCGGCACCAGCGGCATCGGCACCACGGCCATCCAGCTCGTGCGTGCGCTGGGCAGCACGGTTTACGCCACCGCCGGCACGGACGAGAAATGCACGCTGTGCACCACGCTGGGGGCGAAGGCCGCCATCAACTACCGCACCGAGGACTTCCCCACCCGCATAAAGGAACTGACGGATGGCAAGGGGGTCAATGTCATTCTCGACATGATTGGCGGGGCCTATATGGAGGGCAATCTCAAATCCCTTGCCGTGGCAGGGCGGCTGGTCATCATCGCGCTCCAGGGCGGGGCCAGGGCCGATGGGGTCAGCCTCGCGCGCATCATGACCCGCAGGCTGGTGGTGACCGGCAGCACGCTGCGCCCGCGTGATGCGGCCTACAAGGCCGAAATCGCCCGTGAACTCGAGACCCATGTCTGGCCGCTGCTGGCCCGGCGGGCCATCCGCCCGCTCATCCATGCCACCTTCCCCTTTGCGCGGGTTGCCGACGCCCATAAACTCATGGAAAACGGAACCCATATGGGCAAGATCATGCTGGACCTGCAACAGCCGCCCCGACAGACGACCGGACGATAGGAACACAAGCTGGTGCTACTGAACGTCATTGAGCGCGGACCCGAGGAAACCGGACCCGACACGGCCGGCAGGCCCCCCATTGTCCTGTTGCACGGGCTGTTCGGGCGAGCGCGCAACCTTGGCTTCTTTCAGCGCAGGCTCGCGCACACCCGGCGCACGCTCGCCATCGACCTGCGCAACCATGGCGAAAGCCCGCACGGGCTGATGGACTACAACACCATGGCGGGCGACCTGCTGGAAACGCTGGCCCACCACAATGCGCTGCCCGCAACGCTGGTCGGCCACTCCATGGGCGGCAAGGTCGCCATGACCCTGGCCCTGACCCGGCCGGGCATGGTGCACAGCCTGCTCGTGGCCGACATTCCGCCCGCGCGCACCGGCCACGGGCAGTTTGCATTGGGCGAGCAGATGCTGCGGGTGCCGTTTCCGCCCTTTCTCAACCGGGCGGGGGCGGAGCGGCTGCTGCAGCACTACATCCCCAACACCGATGTGCGCGCGCTGATGTTGCAGAACATCCGCGTGGGCGAGAACCCCGGCTGGAGCATCGGCCTGCGCGAGATGGTGGAATCCATGTCCAATGTCGAAAGCTGGCCCTACATCCCCGAAGGCTATACCTATCCCGGCCCCACGCTGTTCCTGGCGGGCGGGAATTCGCCCTATATCCGCCCCGAACATTATGCCATCATGCGCAGGCTTTTTCCGTGCTACCGGCTGGAACTGATTGAACGGGCGGGGCACTGGCTGCATGTCGAAAATCCGGAGAGATTCGCCGAACTGCTGGAAAACTTTGTCGAAAGCTACTGAAGTAGCTCTCCGTTACGCATCCGGTCCTTGACAGCCCCCCCCCCGCGTCAGTTATGCTGGCAACATGCCCGGGCAGGCAGGCAGGCCCCGGCAACAGACCCACATGGCGGAGACCCGCAGCCTTTCATGACGGTGACACTCAGTCCCTCCTCCCGGCGGCCAGAAGCCGTGGAGCCCGTACTGATCCCCCGCGACCCGCCGCCCGGGGGCGGCCTGCCACGCAATGGCCGCACGGAACAGTACAACCCGCCCGAGCGCGAAAGGCTGCTGCCCGGCAACCCGGTGCCGCCACCGCCCGGCTACCGCAAGCTGCGCCCCATGATCTCGGGGCTGATCCGCCCCGACACGGTGGAAACCCCGGGGCCAGGGCGCGCCATTGCCATATCGGGGCTGCTGCATGCCGCCCTCCTGGCCGCGATCCTGATCGAATCCGCCCATCACAGCCAGCACGGCACGCCCGACGCCACGCAGACAGAGCCGCAGGTGGAGATGGTGTTCTCGCCCCCCACCTCGAGCGGATTGCAGGGCCAGTCCTCGCCCGACATGGCGGGCGGCCAGAACGCGCCAAGGCAGCAGCAGGACAAGCAGCCCTCGCCCAGCGCGCAGCAGAATACACACAACCCGCAGCAGAACAGCGAGGACTCATCGCCCTCCGCCAATGCCTCCAGCGAGGACACCCCCTCCGCCCCGGCACTGAGCGAGGCGCCCTCCGACCTGTCGGTGCCGCAGTCGCAGCAGCAGGACAAATTCAATCCCGCCATGCAGAACTCCGGCCACGGCAGCCGCCCGGCCCAGCAGTCACAGAGCCAGTCCTCGCCCAATGCCTATGCGGCATTGCAGCACCCGATGAACTGGTCGCTCTCCGCCTCCCCCCTGCCCAAGCGCAACAGGCAGGGCCGCGCGGGAGGCACGGGCGGGCCAATCGACCTCTCGCTCGGGCCGGTGGTGCAGAATGGCAAGATCAATGCCCCCTACTCCACCAGTACCCAGATCAAGGGCGTGAGCGACGATTACGGCGAGGAACTCGAACGCTGGATCCGCAGCCACATGTACTACCCGATGGACGCCGTAAAAGCAGGCGAGGAAGGCCCCTCCTCGGTGCATGTGGAACTCGACCGCGACGGCCACGTGAGCAAGGTGCGCCTGACCGGCCAGTCCGGCTCGTATTACCTTGATGCGGCGACGACAGGCATGTTCCGCAACGCCCAGCTTCCCCCCGTACCGCCCGACATGCAGGGCAACTCCTTCCCCATCGACCTGACCATCAACTACATCCTGATCCGCCGCTGAATGCACGGGCAAAAGGAGATTTCATCGCCATGGACACAGCACGACTCCTGCAGCAGGCCGGGCATGACTTCCACGCCTTCGACAATGCCGATGCCGCCGTGGCCCGCATTACCGAACTCTATGACCATGCCGCCGGGCTGATCCGCCACGCCTTCGCCACCCGCGACACATCGGGCCTCGCGGATGCGGTCTATCCCTACCTCGCCTTCATGCCCGCCAAGGCCCTGCCCGCCGATGGGCCGCGCCCGCCCTTTGACGTGGTGCTCGAGCCCGGCTTCTATGGCACCACGCTCACCCGCCCCGCCCTGTTCGCAGCCTACTGGCGCGAGCAGATCGAAAGCCTGCTGCGCCATTACCGCACGCCGGTCATGGTGGGTCTGTCGCGCCAGCCCATCCCGCTCTCCTACGTGATGGAGGAAGCGGTCACGTCACTTACCGAATCGGACCTTGCGTGGATCCAGGCCCATTTCGCGCTGCCTGACCTGCACGTGACCGACGATTCGATTGCAAACTGCGAATACATCCCCCGCCCCGACGTGCCGCGCCCGCTTGCGCTGTTCACCGGGCAGCGCACCGATTACTCACTGGCGCGACTGCATCACTATACCGGCACGGCGCCACGGCATTTCCAGCGTTTCATCCTGCTGACCAACTACCAGCGCTATGTCGATGCGTTTCGGGAATACGGGCATGCGCAGGTGGATGCGGGGTCGGAATACACCACCTTTGTCGAACCGGGCGAGATCATCCACACCCGCGATGCCCCCCACGCGCCCACCCATGCAGGCCAGAACCTGCCGCAGATGCCCGCCTACCACCTGTGCCGCCCCGATGGTGATGGCATCACGCTCATCAACATTGGCGTAGGCCCCGCCAATGCCAAGACCATTACCGACCACCTGGCCGTGCTGCGCCCGCATTGCTGGCTGATGGTCGGCCACTGCGCGGGGCTGCGGCGCAGCCAGAAGCTGGGCGACTACGTGCTGGCGCATGGCTACCTGCGCGATGACCATGTGCTTGATGACGACCTGCCGCCCTGGGTGCCCGTGCCCCCCATTGCCGAGGTGCAGATGGCCCTGCAGGACGTGACCGCGCGCGTAACCGGCCTGCATGATGCCGAGGTGAAGACCCGCCTGCGCACCGGCACGGTCATGACCACCGACAACCGCAACTGGGAGCTGCGGCTGGGCGCGCTGTTCACGCGCATCAACACATCCCGCGCCATTGCGGTGGACATGGAATCGGCCACGATTGCGGCCAACGGCTTCCGCTTCAGGGTGCCTTACGGCACGCTGCTGTGTGTTTCGGACAAGCCGCTGCATGGTGAACTCAAGCTGCGCGGCATGGCCAATGCCTTCTACCGCGAGCGCGTGCGCCAGCATCTGGTGGTGGGAATCGAGACCATGCAGCAGTTGCGCGCCCAGGGCGTGGACAGGCTGCATTCGCGCAAGCTGCGCGGCTTTGACGAGCCTGCGTTCCGCTAGGATATCAAAAGTTTTTAAGTGCCGCCTTTTTTCAAAAAGGCGTCATTGTTTTGAAGCTTTTTGAAAAAAGCTTCACCAAAAACTTTTATCTGCTGATCAGAAATCAGGCAGCGTGGGCGCAAGATGCCCCCCCTGCCGCACCGGCGCCATGCGGCGGGCCAGCCCGGTGGCATCATCGGTTTCCACCATCATCCCCGCTATGCTGGCCTCGCCCTCGGCGGGTTGCAGCCGCTCACCGGGCATCTTGCGCACGAATCGGGCGATGGCGGCATCCTTGCCCATGCCGATCACGCTGTCATAGTCGCCGCACATGCCCGCATCGGTCTGGAAGGCCGTACCATGGGGGAAGATACGGTGGTCGGCAGTCGGCGTGTGCGTATGCGTGCCAATGACCAGTGACACGCGGCCATCAAGGAAATGGCCCATGGCCCATTTCTCGCTCGTGGCCTCGGCATGCACATCCACTACGGCGGCGTGCATGGTCACGCCCAGCCGGTGGCGCGAGAGGATATCGGTCACGCTGCGGAAAGGGTCATCCATCGCATCCATGAACTGCCGGCCCATGATGCTGACCACCAGCGCCTTGCGGCCATCGACAAGTTCCACCACCACGCTGCCCTGCCCCGGCGTGCCGGGCGGGTAGTTGGCGGGGCGGATGATGCGGGGTTCGCTGTCGATATGGCCGATCAGGTCGCGCCGGTCCCAGCTATGGTTGCCCAGCGTGATGACATCGGCCCCTGCCGCAAGCAGGTCGCGACCGATGGCGGGCGAGAGGCCAAAGCCGTGGCTGGCGTTCTCGCCATTAACCACCACAAGGTCGAGGGCAAGATCGCGCCGCAGGCCGGGCAGGCGTGAAATGACGGCCTCGCGCCCCACGCGCCCGACAATATCGCCCAGAAACAGTATTCTCAAGAAAACAGCCTTTATCTACCGCGTCCGCCCGTCACCACGACACCGGATCCATTCACGCTCGGTCACGATCGCGGGCAACGCCACGTCATACCGGCCGGTCGGGATGCACGCCACCTCCTGAAAGGAAAAGCCAAACCCCACCGCCCGCGCCGCGGGCAGGCTGGCCAGCGTACGATCATAATAGCCCCCGCCATATCCCAGCCGCATGCCCCGCCTGTCAAATGCCAGCAGCGGCACGCACACCACATCGGGCTGCACGATGGGGCCAACAGGGTGGGATGTGCCATAGCGGCCTGCCTGCATGGCGCAGCCCGGCTGCCACAGGCGGAAGGCAAGCCTGTGGCCCTTCGGCGTGGTTTCGGGCAGGGCAATGCACAGGCCATCGGCATGGAGCGCATGCATGACGGGTTCGAGCGCGCTTTCCCCGGGCAGTGGCCAGACAAGGGCAATGGCATCGCCTGCCGTGGCCATGGCGCGCAGGGCGCGGACCATGCGGTGCTGGAGGGATTTCTCGGCCATCTCACGCCCGGGGGCTGTGGCGAAAGCGGCCCGCCTGCTGGCCATGATGCCACGCAGGGCCTGTTTGGCATGCGCGGTGGACCACGATTCGTTTGCGATGGAAGTCATGGAAAATGATACGGAGCCACCATGGCCGTTGGTCGGATCAGCCCTCCCGGACCTGCTGACGCAGGTGGGCGCCAGATAACGTGACCACGATCACGACAGTGCCAGCTCCCTAGGAAGTGCTTATCGGCCCAGGGGTTGAATCATGCCTGACGCACCCGGCAGCCCCGCCCTTTCTATCTAGTCCTCTTCCATTGCGTCCGCAATGTTTTCCGCACGTTCAACAAGGTGGGCAAGCTGTTCGGTGCGGCGTGCGTTCTCGATGCGCGCCTGCCGGCCCTGCGCAAGCTGGTGGGCGGTGTCCGATGACATCTTTTCCGCCGTCAGGTCATGGATTTCGTCGGCCATGAGCAGGGCGGCGAGCGCAAGCAGCCGCCCCTCGCCGCTATGGCCGCCAAGCTCGCGGATGCGCTCGATCCGGCGCTCGACTTCCTGCGCCATGGCCTGGAGGTGTTTCTCCTGCCCTTCCTTGCACCCCACGGCGTAGGAAAAACCGTTGATGCGCACGGTAACCTGGCTCATGGCCTATTCCTCCCCGCTGGTGGTTTTCCCACCTTCATCAAGCACGTCGCGCACGCGGGCAATGAGCACGTCGATGTTGGCGGCAAGCGCCTGCAGGTCGACATCTGGCGCTGCTGGCGGCTGGATGGCGGCCTGGGCGGTACGGCGATCAAGAGCGAAGGCGATGCGATTGAGGGCGAGTTCAAGGCGGTCAGCCGGATTCTCTCCAGCCTCCGAGGGGGAGCGCGCGGCGTCCTGTTCCGGTGGCATGATAATATCAGACACGTTCATCCTTTCCCTCGTTCCTCCCCTTGAACTGATCGCGCGGTGCGGTTTCAACGTCAAGCATGATCGACAAACATGACCATTATATGCCGCTTATCACGGTATCAGACGCAGGAGAGCTGGCGCTGGTCACCACCACGGCAGCATCGTTACGCATGGACTGCGCCGTGGTTTCCCCGCCGGGCGCGGGGTGTTTCATGGGGGTACCGTGGTGGGCGGCGCTGGTGGCGGACTGCCCGCTGCCCGCCTGGCTGGACTGCGGGCAGGCGGCGGGCCATGCGGCGGCCGCCCTGCGCGCAGGATTGAGCGGTGTCATTGTCAGCGCCACGGCCGCGCAGCACCATACGCTCGTATCACTGGCACGCATGACGGGTGGCCACGTGCTTCGCCAGCGCCCGCACGCGCTGGAACTACCGGCAAAGGGTGCGAGGGATGCGCTGGAAAGATACCTGCGTGCCCCCGACATACCATGACAGAACCGTCCGGGCAGGCGCAGGATGCACGGACACCCATTTGCAAGGGGAACGAGAAATGACACTGACACCGCAGGTCAAGGCAATCCTTGACCACTACGAAAGTGACACGCCGGGCACCAAGGCCAACCTTTACCGGCTCATGAACACCGGCAAGCTCGCCGGTACCGGCAAGCTGGTGATCCTGCCGGTTGACCAGGGCTTCGAGCATGGGCCGGGCCGTTCCTTCGCCCCCAACCCGCCCGCCTATGACCCGCATTACCATTACTCGCTCGCCATCGAGGCGGGGCTGAACGCATTCGCAGCCCCGCTGGGCATGCTCGAGGCCGGGGCCAGCACGTTTGCGGGCCAGATTCCCACCATCCTCAAATGCAACAGCTCCGACAGCCTGACCACACAGAAGAACCAGGCCGTGACCGGCACGGTTGCCGATGCGCTGCGGCTGGGCTGCTCGGCCATCGGGTTCACCATCTACCCTGCCAGCGACTTCCAGTTCCACCAGATGGAGCAGTTGCGCGAGATGGCGCGCGAGGCCAAGAACGCGGGCCTTGCCGTGGTGGTGTGGAGCTACCCGCGCGGCCCGATGCTCGACAAGGCGGGCGAGACGGCCATCGACATCTGCGCCTATGCCGCCCACATCGCCGCCGAGCTTGGCGCGCACATCATCAAGGTCAAGCCACCGACCGAGGATCTGTGCCTGCCCGCGGCCAAGAAGGTCTATATCGATGAGAAGGTCGATATCGCCACCCTGCCCGCGCGAATCCGCCATGTGGTGCAGTCGGCCTTTGCGGGCCGCCGCATCGTGATCTTCTCGGGGGGCGAGCACACCACCACCGAGCACCTGCTCGAGACCATCCGCGGCATCCATCAGGGCGGCGGGTTCGGCTCGATCATCGGGCGCAACACCTTCCAGCGCCCCCGTGCCGAAGCGCTGAAACTGCTCGGTGACATTACCGACATCTTCGCGCAGAAGGTCTGATCCTTCTGTCAGTTCCCCGCATGGCGAAGCTGGCCATGCGGGGGGTGTTCGCCACCGCCACGGTGGCATAGGATCGGCCCGACATGACCGATTGCCAGCTTTACCTCATCACCCCCGAATCGCTTGATCCGGCCGCTTTCGCCCCCCGTCTTGCCGAGGCGCTCGACGCAGGCCCGGTTGCGGCGGTGCAACTGCGCCTTAAAAATGTTGATGACGACACGATCCGCCGCGCGGTGGACGTGCTCCAGCCCGTGACCCATGCGCGTGACGTGGCCTTCATCATGAACGACCGGCCCGACCTTGCCGTAAGCTGCGGCTGCGACGGGGCGCATGTGGGCATGGACGATACCGATGTGGCCACCGCCCGGCGCATGCTCGGCGAGGAACGCCAGCTTGGCGTGTCCTGCTATGACAGCCGCGATATGGCCCTGCGCGCGGGTGAGGCCGGGGCGGATTACGTGGCGTTTGGCGCGTTCTTCCCCTCGCCATCAAAAGAAACCGAAGTCCGGGCCGATCCGGCGCTGCTCACATGGTGGAGCAGCATGATCGAACTGCCAGTGGTGGCCATTGGCGGCATCACACCTGCAAACTGCGGCACGCTGGTGCGCGCGGGGGCGGATTTTCTGTCGGTCATCAGCACGGTGTGGTCGCACCCTGAGGGGCCGGGTGCAGGCGTAAAGGCCATGAACGCAGCGATTGCCGCAGCGGAAGAATAAAAATTTCTGGTGAAGCTTTTTTCAAAGAGCTTCGAAAGATGCCGCCTTTTTGAAAAAAAGCGGCACCCAGAAACTGTTAATTTATGGCCCGTGCCTGCTGCTGGCGCAGATAGCCCGCCCAACGCCGCACGGTTGGGCTACGGTCTGCCTCAAGCACAGGCACAATCGTAGCCAGATCGGGAAAATCCCGCCAGCAATACGCCAATGCCCGCAGCGCCGTGCGCCTGACCATGGCTGAGCGGTCAAGCAGGGCCGTGGCAATCAGGGCATTACGGTCAACGGGCAGCGTGACATTCCGCCGGGTCAGTTCTGGCGCGGGGCGGTTGAGGCCCAGCGATTTGTTCACCCATTCCTGCCGGATGCCCGTTTTCCATCGCGCCTGCCCCCATAACAGCACCTGTAGCGCCGTTGCCCGCACGCTGGCCTGCCGGGCCATACTGGCCAGCATGGGCAGCGCAACATCAAGCAGCGGCGTGCGCAGGAAATAGCGTAGGGTCACCGCCAGCGGGCCATCGCATGCGGTGGCAAACCGCGCGACCAGCAGCACCCGCACGCTGGGGCGGGTGAATAACTGGTCCATGCAGGCAGCCTGCGCGGGTGCCCAGCGGGTCCAGTCCTGCCAGCTTGCCCGCAGGGCCAGGCCCATGGCGACCGCAATATCGGGCGCAACCTGCGGGAACAGCCTGCCTGCACACCGTGCAGCGGCCTCGCGCACGGGGCCAGCCCAGTCATTGAGGCGCATGGCAAGGGCTGCCAGCATGAAAGGCGAGCGCGGCACGGTAACCAGCGCCTTCAGGGCCGCCTCACGCACATAGCCATCTCGATGCAATGTCAGGACCTGTGCCAGCATGGGCATGGTGGCCAGCACGCCGCATATGAGGCGGCGATCTTTTTCGGAGTCCACGGGGTAATAAAAACAGCACAGCGCGTTTCTGATCCGCACACTGGCCGTTAAAATCTGCTCCGCCGGCAGGGCATCAAGCCCTGCAACGCTCGCCGCGACAAGGGCGGTGGGCGGCGAGATTCCTGCCAGCAGGCATTGGCCAAGCGCAACGAGGTCGGTCTTGACCGCAGGAGGCAGGTCGTAATCCGTCAACATGGTAAGAAAAGCTCCATGACCGGGTTCAGGCGCCCCGAATGGGGTGAATACCTGCCGGCAGGAGGCCGGTGATCTTTTTACCAGCAAAACCGCAGGCTGCAAGTCATAATATACCTGAAAGAATAAAAGTTTCTGGGGAAGATTCTTTCAAAGAACTTCGAAAGACGCCGCCTTTTTGAAAAAAGGCGGCACCCAGAAACTTTTATTATTATCAGATATTTGTTGCTGCATCCCCCAGCCACTGCACATCGGCAATCCGGTTCGTGCCCGCCGCCAGCATCACCAGCCGGTCAAAACCCAGCGCAATGCCTGCGCAAGGCGGCAGGGTGCCAAGGGCGGACAGAAAGGCTTCATCCATCGGCCAGTCCAGCCCGGATTCGCCAGGGTACAGGGCTGCGCGCCGTGCCCGGTCGGCCTCAAAGCGGGCGCGCTGCTCGTTGGGGTCGGTCAGTTCCTCGAACGCATTGGCCAGTTCGATGCCCCCTGCATAAAGCTCGAAACGCAGCGCCACGCGCGGGTCGGCGGGATCGCGCCGGGCCAGCGCCGCCTGGCTTGCGGGCCAGTGGGTGAGAAAAGTGGGGCGCGTGCGGCCGATATGCGGCTCGATGCGCGCCATCATCAGGCGGAAGAACAGGTCCTCCCACGTCTCGCCCCGGCGCAGGTCACAGCCTGCCGCCTCAGCCAGCGCCGCGGCGTCGCCCTCATGGGCAAGAATGTCCACCCCCGCATAGCGTGCGAAGGCTTCGGCAACCGTCAGGCGCTCGAAGGGGGCAGTCGTGCTGATTTCATCTCCCCCTGCCCGCACCACCGGCGGCAGGACCGCGCGCAGCAGGGATTCGGTTTCATCCATCAGCCCTGCCAGCGTGGCACCCGGGCGGTACCATTCCAGCATGGTGAACTCATGGGCATGCAGCCTGCTGCCCTCTTCATTCCGCCACACGCGTGCAAGCTGGTACACGGGCAGGCCGGTGGCGGCGACGATGCGCTTCATGGCAAATTCCGGGCTCGTATGCAGCCACAGCCTCTCGCGGCTGCCATCAGCACCCGCGCGCTCGGTGGCAAAGACCTTGAGGTGCACTTCCTCGCCCGGAGTCGGCACGGCGTAGGGGGTCTCGACTTCCGTATAATTCCGCGCATCAAAAAACGCCCGCACGCCGCGCAGCACGAGGTTGCGGCGCAGCAGCAGGGGCAGCCGGTCGGCAATGCGGGCACAGTCGGGGCGTGGGGGCTGGGACTCGGGCATGGGGCACGCTCTTTGGTTGCAGCGGACGGTTGCGCGCAGTACAGCCCCCGCATGGCACTCCCGGTCAATCCCCCCCAGCCCGCGCGCACGCTGCGCAGCGTGGCCGACCTGCTTGCGGCAGGGCTGATTACGCCCGCGCAGGCTCCAGCGCTGGAAAACGTGGCGAAACACTACGCCACTGCCATTCCTCCCGCCTTTGCCAGCCTGATCGAAACACCCGATGACCCGATCGGCCGCCAGGTCATTCCCGATGCGACGGAATGCCACGCTGACCCCACGGAAGACCCGGACCCGATTGGCGATGACGCGCTCTCCCCCGTGCCCGGCATCGTGCACCGCTATGCCGACCGCGCGCTGCTCAAGCCGCTGCTGGTCTGCCCGCTTTACTGCCGCTTCTGCTTCCGCCGCGAGCATGTCGGCCCCGGCGGCGGCGTGCTTGATGAGGCCGCCCTCGAGACAGCGCTCGACTGGCTGCGCACGCACCCTGACATTCATGAAGTCGTGATGACCGGCGGCGACCCGCTCATGCTCTCGGCGCGGCGCATGCGCATGATCATGCAGGCCCTTGAGGGGATGGAGCATATCCACACCATCCGCATCCACTCCCGCGTGCCGGTGGCCGACCCCGACCGGCTTGATGAGGAAATGGCCGCAGCACTCGAGACCACGCGCTCGATGTGGCTGGTGGCGCACATAAACCACGCACGCGAACTCACGCCCACAGCCCGCGCCGCCATCCGCCGCGTGCAGGCGCGCGCCATACCGGTTTTGGGCCAGTCCGTGCTGCTGCGCGGCGTGAATGATACGCCAGAAGCCCTCGAGGCGCTTTTGCGCGCGCAGGTGGCTGCCCGCATCCGCCCCTATTACCTGCACCAGCTTGACCCTGCGCCGGGCACCGCACGCTTTCATGTGCCCATACGCGAGGGGCAGCGCCTGCTCGCAAGCCTGCGCGGGCGGATGACGGGCATTGCGTGGCCGACCTATGTGCTCGACATTCCCGGCGGGCATGGCAAGGTGCCGATCGGGCCGGATTACCTGCGCACCGGGCCCGATGGCATGCTCAACGCACTGGCGCCCGATGGCACGCTGCACCGCCTTGCGCGCGAACAGGGGTGAAAAGAGGGGCGCCAAACCTTGCCCTTCCGCGCGCGGGGCGCTAGAAGCCGAACCGCCATACTTCCCACAACCATACAGGGACCACCATGAAGCAGCAGGCAAACCTGATCCGTGCCGGGCAGGTCATCGAGCACGACGGCCGTCGCTGGACGGTCCTGAAGCAGCAGATCATCACGCCGGGCAAGGGCGGCGCATTCATCCAGGTGGAAATGCGCGACCTCAAGACCGGCAACAAGACCAACGAGCGCTGGCGCACCGCCGATACCGTTGAACGCCTGATGACCGAGGAGAAGGAATACACCTACTCCTACATGGACGGCGACAACATCGTGCTCATGGACCCCGAGACCTTCGAGCAGCTGCTCCTGCCGCTTGACCTGCTTGGTGATCAGGCTCCCTTCCTGCAGGACAACATGACCCTGGTGCTCAACCTCGTGGAAGGCGACCCGGTTGGCGTGACGCTGCCCGCGCAGGTCACGCTTGAGGTGGTCGAGGCCGACCCGGTGGTGAAGGGCCAGACGGCCAGCTCGTCCTACAAGCCTGCCCGCCTGTCCAATGGCGTGAAGACCATGGTGCCCCCCTTCATTGAAGCCGGCGAGCGCATCGTGGTCCGCACCGAGGACAGCAGCTACGTCGAGCGCGCCAAGTCCTGATCCCTAAAGGGCCGTGGCCTGCCTGCCCGCAGGCCGCAACCCGTTTTTCCTTCACCCCTTACACCCGTTCCACCGCCGAACCAGACAGGACCGATCACCGTGGCAATGCGACTCTCTCCCCATATGACGGTGATGCAGAACGCTGCCCAGAAGGCCGCACGCCGCCTTCTGCGTGACTTCAGCGAAGTCGAGCAGCTTCAGGTCAGCATCAAGGGCCCGGGCGATTTCGTCTCGCAGGCCGACCTGCGGGCCGAAACCACCATCCACGAGGAACTGGCCCGCGCCCGGCCCGGCTATGCCTTCCTGATGGAGGAAAGCGGTGCCTCGGGCAGCGAGGGCTGGACATGGCGCTGGGTGATCGACCCGCTCGATGGCACCACCAACTTCCTGCACGGCGTGCCGCACTGGGCCATTTCCATCGGCCTGCAGCGCCGCCTGCCTGACGGCACGATCGAGATCGTGGCGGGGCTGGTCTACAACCCCGTGGTCAACGAGATGTTCTGGGCCGAAAAAGGCGTGGGCGCGTTCCTCAACGACCGCCGCCTGCGCGTTTCCGCCCGCCGGTCGATGAACGAGGCGCTGTTCGCCACCGGCATTCCGTTTGCCAAGGTCTCGGCACGCAACCGCCTGTCGTTTGCGCGTACGCTGGGGGCCCTCATGCCGCAGGTGGCTGGCATCCGCCGATTCGGCGCCGCCGCCCTCGACCTGGCCTGGGTCGCGGCAGGCCGGTATGATGGCTACTGGGAACTGGGCATCAAGCCGTGGGACTGCGCAGCCGGCATCCTGCTCGTGCGCGAGGCCGGTGGCTACGCAACCGACCCGGCGGGCGAGGATCTGAACGATCTTCCGGCCTCCATCGATGCGGTGGTGGGCAACCCCCACATGCACGGCCCGCTGCGCGAACTCGTGGCAAGCAGCATCGGCTGATGCACGGCACGGGCCCCTGTGGCCCGTTTGCCGATTGCGCCCCCGCCTGCAGCCCGGTAGCCTGCCGGGCATAATGCAGCACACATTCCCCTCCCTTCCCCGCCGGTCCGCGCGCGTGCTGGCCGTGCTGGGCGTTGCCACCTGCGCCCTGCTGGGCAGTGCGCACGCACAGGTCACCACCAGCAAGAGCGCGCTTGACGCCCTTGGCGCACCCAAAAAACGCGCCGCCATGCTGCCTGATGGCGGCAGCATGAGCATGTCGGGCACCACCACGCCTGATGCGCCGGAAAATGCGGCCAGCGCGCCGCCTGCGGCCCAGGTGCCGCCCACGCCCACGGCCCGCCCCCGGAAGGGTGCCAGCACCCCGCCACCCGCCACTCATCACACCGCAGCGGCTCCGGCACCGCAGGCCGCCACCCCCACGGCAGCGCCCGCCGCGACAGCCCCCGCCGCAACAACAGCCCCGGCCAGCACGCACGCGACAGCCGCAACGCCCATGCCAAGCAGCAGCACGAACGCCGTAGCCCCCGCTGCCGCCATTGCCGCCCTGCCGCCCGTCGCAGCCAGACCGCCCGATAACCCGGTGCTGCGCCCGCCCGAGACCCCCGTGCCGCTGCACCCCTTCACGCCCCCGCCCGAGGTGAAGGCCGACCCGCAGGCCCGCGGCCGGGCGGAAAAGGTGACAGGCGGCACGCGCCTGCACTTTGCCACGCAGTCAGCGGACATGAATCCGCGCATGATTGCGGCCCTGCAAACATTTGCCACACTCATGCAGAAGCTGCCTGACCAGCACATCAACATCGTGGCCTATGGCGAAGGCCGCCCCGATGATCCCTCAACGCCACGGCGGGTTGCCTTGAGCCGCGGGCTTGCCGCGCGCTCGGTGCTGATCCACGCGGGCGTGGCGCCCACCCGCATCTATGTCCGTGCCGTCGGCCTGCCTGATGAGAACGCCCAGGGCGCGGGTGCGGATTGTATTGACGTGACCCGTTCCGGTGTGGTGGCCTCAACCACCCCTACCGACCCACCGGCGCATTAAGGAAACCACTGCGTGACACGACCGACGACCTACCTTTTACGGGTTCTTGTGTTTCTTCTGGCTGTCGGGGTTGTCGCAGCCCTGCTTTCCACCACCCTCTATCAGGCATTCTGCAACAATCCCTATCTTGATGGCCTGATCATCGGCATCCTGCTTCTGGGTGTGGCGTGGAACATCATCATGATCCTGCGCCTCATCCCCGAGGTACGCTGGGTCAACATCCTGCGCCACCCGCGTGAGGGGCTGACCACGCCCCCGCCTCCGCGCCTGCTCGCCCCCATGGCCTCGATGCTGGCCACCCACGACAAGGGCCGCAGGCTGACGTTGTCCGCCCCGGTCATGCAGTCGCTGCTCGACAGCCTGTCCGCCCGCCTTGACGAGGGGCGCGAGCTTTCGCGCTACCTCACCGGGCTGCTCATCTTCCTCGGCCTTCTTGGCACGTTCTATGGCCTGCTGCTGACCGTAGGCTCCATTGCCGATGTGATTGGCAACATGTCGGTGGGCAGCGGCGACACCAACGCCATGTTCGACCAGCTCAAGACCGGGCTTGCAGGCCCGCTGCATGGCATGGGCACGGCATTCTCGGGCTCCATGTTCGGCCTCGCGGGTGCTCTCGTGCTGGGCTTCCTTGACCTGACGGCAGGCCAGGCCCAGACCCGCTTCTTCAACGAGCTTGAGGAATGGCTGGCCACCATCACCCGCCTCTCGGCAGGCGGGCTGCAGGTGGGCGGCAATGATGCAAGCGTGCCCGCCTATGTGCAGGCGCTGCTCGAGCACACTGCCGAGAACATGGAAAAGCTGCAGGCGCTGCTGGCCCGCAGCGAGGAAACGCGCGCGCAGGAGCAGCGCCTGCTGACCGCGCTGAACGACCGCCTGGCCCAGTTGGCCGACAACCGGGGCGAGGACCACCTGCAGGGCATCGAATCCCTGCTTGCCCGCCTTGTGCAGGAATCGGCGGCCGGCCGCGAGCAGATGGCAGCCGACATCCGCAACGACCTGCGCCTGCTTGCGCGCACCATTGCCGCAAGCACGCCCGGAACGGGCCACTCCGCTTCCTGACCGCAGACTAAGGCAAGGTTTATTTCATGGCGCGCCGTTCCCGTCGCTCGATCCGTTCCGAACTGAATGCCTGGCCGGGCTATGTTGATGCGCTGTCAACACTGCTCATGGTCATCATCTTCGTGCTGCTGGTGTTCGTTCTGGGGCAGGCTTTCCTGTCCGTTACCCTGAACAAGCGCCAGCAGGCCCTTGACCAGCTCGAGCACGAGGTGGCCCGTCTGGCCCAGATGCTCTCGCTCGAGCACAGCCACACCACAGCGCTCCAGACCGAGATCGCCACCCTGCACAAGGAGCACGAGGCGGACGTGGCCACCGCCACCTCGCTCACCGCCCAGCTCAACCAGCAGACCAGCGAGCGCGATACCGCCCAGAGCCGTGCCACCGCCCTTGATGCCCAACTGGCCCAGCTCAACGCGCAGCTCAGCGCCGTCAGCGCCGCACTCGAAGTAAGCGAGCAGGCCGTGCAGGAGCGTGACCACAAGATTGACAACCTTGGCATGCAGCTCAACGTGGCGCTGGCGCGCAAGGTGGAGCAGTTGCAGCAGTACCGCTCCGAATTCTTTGGCCGCCTGCGCAGCGTGATGCAGGACCACAAGGGCGTGCAGATCGTGGGCGACCGCTTCGTGTTCCAAAGCGAGGTATTGTTCCCCGTAGGCAGCGCCGACCTGTCGCCTGAAGGCGTGGAGGAGATCAAGGTCCTGGCCAGGACCCTGAAGCAGGTCGCCGCCCAGATTCCACCCGATGTGCCGTGGATCCTGCGCGTGGATGGCCATGCCGACCGGCTGCCCATTCACACCGCCTTCCCCAGCAACTGGGAGCTCTCATCCGAGCGCGCCATTACGGTGGTCAAGCTGCTGATTGCCGAGGGCATCAACCCGCACCATCTGGCCGCGACCGGCTTTTCGGACTACCAGCCGCTTGATAACGGCACCACGGCTGAAGCCTATGCCCGCAACCGCCGCATCGAGTTCCGCCTGACCGACCGCTGACAGGGAAGAAACGAGATCACCCGACCGCCGCCTTTTTGAAAAAAGGCGGCGCCCATAAACTTTTGTCTTTCGGTTATGCCCTTCAGGTGGGCTGGCCAAAGGCCTTCAGGCGCAGCTGCTCGGTCTGGTGGGCAGCATCAGGGATGGTGGGCTCAAGCTGCATCACATGCTGCCACGCTTTCCACGCGGCCTGCCAGTCGCCGCGCTGCGCTTCCGTCTCCTGCAGAATCTTCCAGGCCATGACATCGCGCCCGTCATGATGGAGCGCCACGCCAAGGTCGGCCACCGCACCATCAGGGTTGGCGGCGGCAAGGCGAGCCTGCGCGCGGTTGCGCCACAGCACTTCTACATCGGGCTGGAGCAGCAGGGCATCATCCATGTCCTGCTCGGCATCAAGCGGGCGCTGGGCATCAAGGTCATCCTGCGCGCGACGCACCAGCAGCGTGGTGGTGGGCGCCAGATCCTTCAGGCGCATCTGCTCGATGCGCCCGAGCAGGTCGCGCGCGCCGCGCGCGGTGGCCGTATGGGCCAGTTCCGTCTCGAGGCTGTCGAGCGACGGCTCGGCGGATGTGCTGCCCTGCGCCTTGCTCGGCGGACCTGCGTGCCGGTCGAGCCCGTGGGCCGGAACATCCGCCGCATGGGCAGCCAGGGGCAACAGGCTGGCCGCAAGCATGATTACGCACGAAAAGCCACGCATGCAGGTTACTGAAAACCTGCCTGCGCGGCTTTGCGGCTGTTCAAAGATGAACCGGACGGTCAAGGCCGCCTGGCAATCAGCCCTGACGGGCCTTCATGCGCGGGTTCTTCTTGTTGATGACATAGACCTTGCCACGGCGACGGACCACACGGCAGTCCTTGTCCCGAACCTTGGCCGACTTCAGGCTGTTTCTGATTTTCATGATCCGACCCTCGACTAGCGGCGATGTGCCGCAAAAGAGGCGCCCGAATACCCTTGCCAGCGCCATGAGTCAACTCCAGCGGCGGATTCTGGCGCCATTTACAGCAGGAAATTCGCCTGCGGAATGGAATCTGGCACAAAAAGCGGGGCGATGGCCTGAAAATCCGCCAGGCGGGGCGAACGTGGCCGCCAGGCCAGGCCAATGGTGCGCCATGCCTGCGCGCCGCTTACGGGGCGCACGGTCACGCGGGTCCAGTCCATCAGCGGCGAATCGACCGCCAGCTGCGGCAGCAGCGCCAGCCCCATGCCCGCCGCCACCATTTCCACCAATGTAAACAGCGATGTGACGGCGCACTGCGTCTCGTCCTCCGGGCGCGACGACCAGCCACCCGCCTGGCGGCACATGGCCAGCGTCTGCTCGCGCAGGCAGTGCCCGTCCTCGAGCAGGATCATGCGCTCATGCGCAAGGTCAGTCACCGGCACCACGTCAAGGCGGGCAAACGGGTGCGCGCGCGGCATGACCAGCATGAAGGGGTCGCGCCACAGCGGCAGGGTCTGGCTATCGGCGCAGTCGCACGGCATGGCCAGCAGCACGAGGTCGAGTCGGCCCAGAGCCAGTTTTTCCATCACGTTATGGGTCAGATCCTCGCTCAGCGATAGGCGCAGGCGCGGGTACTGGCGCGGCAGACGGCCCACGAGGGCAGGAATGACAAACGGCCCGATGGTGGGGATGACGCCCAGCCGCAGCAGCCCGCTCATCGGCTCACGCGAGGCCACGGCCATGTCGAGCACGCCCTGCAGCGCCTCGAGCGCGTGGCGGGCCTGGCACACCACCCTGTCGCCCAGCGGGGTGAACACGACCTTCTTGCCCACATTACGGTCGAGCAGTTGCACGTCCATCTGGCGCTCAAGGGCCAGTATTCCGGCGGAAAGCGTGGACTGGGTTACGGCGCAGGCCTTGGCCGCGCGGCCAAAATGGCGCAGCTCGGCCAGCGAGACCAGATAACGGAGCTGCTGGGCGGAAGGCATCGGAAGCATCGATAATGCCGATCAATATACACATAAATTATTCACTGGTATGATAGCAGCATCCCCGCCATAGATACAGTTGCCGGGTTGCAATACCGACCCGTTCCATATTTTAACCCAAACAGGAGATTTCCTGATGCTGACAGTCGGTGACAAGTTTCCCGCCTTCAACCTGACCGCCGTTCCCGGTGGGCCCGAAGGGCTCAAGGGCGAGTTCGTGCAGATCACGGACGCATGCAATGAAGGCAAGTGGAAGGTCGTGTTCTTCTGGCCGCTCGACTTCACCTTCGTCTGCCCGACCGAGATCGTGGCCTTCGGCAAGCTCAACGGTGAGTTCAAGGACCGTGACGCCGTGGTGTATGGCGTATCGATCGACAGCGCCTTCGTGCACCTGAACTGGCGCCTCAACCACGAGGAACTCAAGAACCTCGAGATCCCGATGCTGGCCGACATCAAGCGCGAGTTGATCGAAAGCTGCGGCGTGATGGCCCAGCAGGCTGGTGCAGCCCTGCGCGCCACCTTCATTGTCGACCCCGAGGGCATCATCCGCCATGTCAGCGTCAATGACCTGTCGGTTGGCCGCAACCCGCAGGAAGTGCTGCGCATCCTCGACGGACTGCAGAGCGACGAGCTGTGCCCGTGCAACTGGAACAAGGGCGACGCCTTCATCAAGGCCTGATCCCTCTCCTGTCCAGGTTACCGTGCGTGGGCTCCGGCCCCGCGCGGCAGCCCGCGCCGCCTGCCCCGACCCCTGCCGCGCGCAGGCGTGGGGACAAGCGGGGCCATGCCCCCTGATACCCCCAGACATCCATGGAGAAAGCCCATGTCGATCGACTCCATCAAGGCCGCGCTGCCCGATTACGCCAAGGACCTCAAGCTCAACCTCGGCTCGCTGGCCAATGACATCACGCTTACGCCCCAGCAGCTTGGCGGCACGTTTGTCGCCTCCGCCATTGCCACGCGCAACACGGCGCTGACCCACGCGCTCGTGGCTGAATATGGCCCCAAGCTCACCCCCGAGGCGCTCGAGGCCGCGCGTGCGGCAGCCGCCATCATGGGCATGAACAATGTCTATTACCGTTTCGTGCACCTTGTGGGCGGCGACTATGCCAGGATGCCCGCACGCCTGCGCATGAACATCATCGCGCGGCCCGGCGTGGAGAAGGCGGATTTCGAGCTGTGGTCCATGGCGGTCTCGGCCATCAATGGCTGTGGCATGTGCATGGAAAGCCATGAGAAGCAGTTGCGCGCGGCAGGCATCAGCACCGAGCAGATCCAGACCGCGGTGCGCATTGCCGCAACCGTGAGCGGCTTGGCCGTTGTGCTTGAAGGCGTGGAAATTCCCGCCTGAACGCAGCCCCTGCTTTGAAAAAACGCCATGAATCGGAAGATCATGGCGTTTTTTTTCGCCTGCCCTGTTGCCATGACCGGGCCAGCCTGTTATTTGCCCTTTCACCGAATGGTTGCCACCCCGCGGGGTTGCAGCGGATGCGGGTGTAGCTCAGTTGGTTAGAGCGCCGGCCTGTCACGCCGGAGGTCGCGGGTTCGAGCCCCGTCACTCGCGCCACTTTACGGTGCCCTCCCAAAATTAAAAACTGTCTCTATAAGTAAAGAAGTTTTTGGTGAAGCTTTTCCCAAAAAGCTTCAGGAAGAACGTCGCTTTTTTAGCCTGAACCTATCGTGCCCCGGCATCATCAAGATACTGCGCCACCATGGGCCGGTATGTTGCACCAAACAGCCGCAGATGCACCAGCGCGATCCAGAGCCGGTAGATGGCAAAACGCACCGCATGCCCTGCTTCCAGCGGGCCTTCAGCCATATAGAACGCTGCTGGCGGCTGCGAAAACACACCCACTGTTGCCAGATCCACCTCCGCATGGCCGTAATAGCAGCATGGGTCGATCAGGCCGGTTACGCGCCGGTTCGCCACCAGCACGTTGCCACTCCACAGGTCGCCATGCAGCAGGGCGGGCGCAGGCGTTGCGGGCAGCAGGTCCGGCAGGCGGCGCATGAGTTTTTCAAGGCTGCGGGCCACGTCTATGGGCACATGCTCCAGATGCACGCCAAGGCGGTGCCCAGCCCAGAATTCGGGCCAGTTCTCCATCCATGTATTGCGCACAGGCACCGTGCCAAGGGCGTAATCCCCCACCCAGCCATAGCGCGTCACGCCGCCTTCAGGGCGGGCTTCATGCACCTGTGCCAGTACGCAGCCCAGATCGCCCCAGCAGGTGGCCAGCGTGCCATCAGCGGGCCGGTATTCCATTACCAGCGCATCCGCATCCACCGCCAGCACGGTGGGCACGGGGGCGCCACTCTTACCAAGGGCACGCAGCATGGCGGCCTCGGCCAGCGGGTCGGGACCGTTCTTGGCTACTACCGTGCGCCCGTCATTGAGGTAAACCAGCAGGGTCTGGGCAATGTCGCCGCCCTGTAACGGGTGCCAGTTCCACAGCCCCGACCCCAGCAGGGTGGCGGCGTGGCGGGCGAGGCGACTCATGGCCGGCCCTGCAGGAGCCTGACCAGCGCCTCCGCCCCGGCGCTGACATCGCGCCATGTGGTCTCGAACCCGCTGGCATCGCCATAATACGGATCGGCCACCGCCTCGCCCTGCCTGCCGGGCACGTGGTCGAGCAGCAGCGAGAGGGCGGCACGCGCGCCCTCGGGCCGCATGGCGCGCAGATGGGCAAGGTTGGCGTGGTCGAGTGCTATGATGTGCGTAAAGCGGGTGAAATCAGCAGGCCTGACCACGCGGGCGCGGTAGCGGCCCATGTCGATGCCATGCTGCCGCGCCACAGCACAGGCGCGCCGATCGGGTGGCGAGCCGGCATGCCAGTTGCCCGTGCCTGCCGAATCGACCACCACCTCCAGCCCGGCTGCCCCGGCGGCCTGCCTGAATGCGGCCTCGGCCAGAGGCGAGCGGCAGATATTGCCCATGCACACGAACAGAACAGCAGGGCGGGCGGTCATCTAGCCCCCTTTATGTTCGGGAAATTTCTGCGCCAGAATTCCCAGCGTCTCGGCTATGAGGGCGGCGGGCGTTTCCTCAAGATGCACCACGATGGGGTGCTCATCCGCCGTGGGCGGCTCGAGGGTGGAAAGCTGGCTGGGCAGCAGGCTGGACGGCATGTAATGCCCGCGCCTGCGCTTGAGACGATCGTAGAGCGTGTCCTCAGGAATTTCCAGATAGATGAACACGATATCCGCCGCCCCATCCGCACGTAGCAGGTCACGGTAGGAGTGTTTGAGCGCGGAGCAGGTCAGGATGCCCCCCTGCCCCGACGCCACGCGCCCGAGCAGCCATTTGTGGCATTGCTCCAGCCACGGCAGGCGGTCGGCATCGGTCAGGGGAATGCCTGCGGCCATTTTTTCCACATTGGCGCGCGGGTGCAGCAGGTCGCCTTCCTGATAGGGCCAGCCCAGCACGTTGTGCAGCCCTTCGGCCAGCGTGGTCTTGCCGCAGCCCGAAACCCCCATGATGACCAGAACCAGCGGCCTGATGCCCTGGTCCTGCAATTGCCGCCCGGTCATGCCACTTCCAGCCGCTGCAGGCCATCGGCGGTCGCCACGATCACCTCCGACGTGCGGCCAATGAACAGCCCGGTCTCGATCACGCCCACGATCTGCTCAAGCTGGCGCTGCAGGCCAACGGAATCGGCAATCGGGCCGAAGTGGCAGTCAAGGATCATGTTGCCACCATCGGTCACGAACACATTGCCGCCCCGATCCAGGCGCTGGGTGATCCTGGCACCAAGCGCTTCAAGCTGGCGGGCGGTGCTGGTCCAGCCAAAGTTGGCGACTTCCACCGGCACGGGCACGCGCGCGCCCAGCCGCTCGACCAGCTTG
This sequence comes from Komagataeibacter xylinus, assembly GCF_009834365.1. NCBI lineage: Bacteria > Pseudomonadati > Pseudomonadota > Alphaproteobacteria > Acetobacterales > Acetobacteraceae > Komagataeibacter > Komagataeibacter xylinus. The sequence goes on from NZ_CP041348.1 coordinate 893,072, forward strand.
CTGTCATCCACCACCACCACGAATTTGCGCGCGGCGGCAGCCACGATCTTCTCGCGGAACAGCGCACCGCCCAGCCCCTTGATCAGGTTGAGCGTACCGAGTTCGACCTCATCGGCACCATCGATGTCGATATCGATCTGCGGATGGGTGGCGAAGGTAACCAGTTTGATGCCGTGCGAGCGCGCCTGCTCGGCCGAGCGCTCGGATGTAGGAATGGCACAAAAGCGCAGGCCATCCGCCCAGCGGCGGCCAAGCTCCTCGATCATGAAGGCCGACGTGCTGCCCGAGCCAAGGCCGACCACCATGCCTTCCTTGACCATGTCGGCGGCTTCGATGGCGGCCTGCCGCTTCAGTTCTGCCCGTGGGTCCGCGTTATGGGTGGACATGCGCTGCTTCCTCTTCCTGCGGGGCATCCCGGCTGCGGGTGCCCCGTCGTTTTTATTTGGCCCTGCACCGTATCACGCCGATACGATACGCCACGCACTTATTGCCCCGCCGCCGCCTTGTCCATAAGCCAGATGAGTTCGCCCTCGGTCGTGATATGACTGGCAGGCTCCGCCGGATCGCCCGCGCGCACTTTTGCAAAGGCTTCACGCTTGCCGGCACCCGCGAGCATGAACACCACATGCCGGCTGGAATGGATGGCGGGATAGGTGAGCGTAAGACGTGTATGCGGCGCATCATCAGGCACGCAGGTCGAGACCCAGAGCTTTTTCTCCTCCAGCACGGGCTGGCGGGGAAAGAGCGAGGCGGTATGCCCGTTATCGCCCAGCCCCAGCATCACCACATCGAATAACGGGCGACCGGGTTCCAGCACCCTGCCGCCATAAACCGCTTCAAGCTCCGCCTGATACCTTGCCGCCGCCTGCGCCGGGTCGCCCGAGGTGGGCATGGGGTGCACGTTGGCGGGCGGCACCGTTACGTGCGCCAGCATCTCGGTCTCGACCATGTTGTAATTGCTGGCCGCATCACTTTCGGGCACGAAGCGCTCATCGCCAAAGAAGAACTGCGTGTTCGTCCACGGGAAGCGATCACGATATTCAGCAGACGCCAGGATCTGGTACAGCCGCTTGGGCGTGGACCCGCCTGAAAGGGCCAGCACGAACGGGCCATCCTTTTTGGCCAGCGCCTGTCCGGTCAGCCACTTCGCCATGTGTTGGGCAATGGCCTCGGCATCGGGCAGCACCACCATCGCGCCCGTTTTCACATCATGTCCACCGGTCATCTCACGCATCCCCCAGCACGAATTTCTCGATTCCATTGGCGAATCCTTCCTCCTCGCACGAGGTGGAGACATAGGTCGCCTGCTTCTGCACCTCGGGGCTTGCCTGCCCCATGGCGATCGACATGCCGCTCTTGCGGAACATCAGCACATCATTGGGCTGGTCGCCCAGTGTCACCATCTGGCTGGCGGGAATGCCCAGCAGGCGTTCGAGCGTCATCACCACGCCGCCCTTGTTGGCGTCCCTGTTGGTCACGTCCACGTAGTACGGCTGCGACAGCGCGGCCGAGGCCGTATCACCCAGCGCCTGCTGCAGGTCATGCTCGAGGCGCTTCATCAGATCGAGGTCATCGCTCACCCCGGTGATCTTGACCACCTGATCCAGCTTCGCCTCGACATTGCCGACCACGGGCGGGAACTTGACCGTCCACTGCTCGCGCGCCACGTGCGGAGCGTCGAGTTTGGAGACGATCCAGTCATTGCCGTTATACACCCATGGGTCGGCCTTGTGGTCGCGGATGATGCCGATCACCTTGCGCGCGGTCTCGACTGGCAGGGTGCGGGCCTCGATCACGGTAAAATCGGGTTTGACCATCATGCCGCCATTGAAGCCCGCGATCGGCTCTGAAATTTTCAGCGGATCGATCACCATCTTCATGCCCTTGGGCGGGCGGCCACTGGTAATGGTGAACAGTATGCCCCGCTCACGCAGGCGCTCGACCGCGCGGATGGCGCGTGGGGTCAGGATCTTGTCCTTCGTGACCAGTGTGCCATCCACATCGGCCAGCACCAGCCTGATCTGGCCTGCTGGCGTTCCGGCTGCGTCGTGGGGCATGTCGCCTCTCCCTTCTGTGCCGTGCCCCTCAGGAGCGGGGCAGGACAAAGTTTTCCATCGCGTAGGCCCAGCCATCATCGGTGTTGGGCCGGGTTACGAAACGGGCATGGGCCTTGACGTTATCAAGCGCGTTGCCCATCGCGATGCTGACCCCCGCTTCCTTCAGCATGGGGATGTCGTTGTTCATATCCCCGATGCATGCCGTATCCCGGATATCAATATCCAGCAATTTAGCCAGTTCTTTTGCTGCATAGCCCTTGTTCGCCTGCGGGTGCGTAATATCAAGGTAGATGGACGAGGACTGGTGTACGCTCGCCTTGCCCCCCAGCATGTTTGCAAGGTCGCGTTCCACGCCCGGCAATGCGGCCGGGTCGCTGGCCACGCCCATGATCTTGCCCACGTCGACATAATGACCGGCAAAATCATCCACCCGCACGGGCGTGGTCTGCACCACTTCGCGCTCATGGGCGACCTGTGGCGTGTCATCACGGCGCACCAGCCAGTCATGGCCAATGAACAGCCATGGCTCGACCCCGTGGTCGATCAGGAATTCAACTGCCCTCTGCGCCACCACCGGCTCAAGCGACAGGCGCTCGCGGATGGTGCCATCAGGCGCGCAGATCAGGCCGCCATTAAGCCCCGCGATGGGCTCACGGATATCAAGGGCGCGAACGAACTGCATCATGCCGCGCGGGGCGCGGCTGCTGATGAGGCTGAGCCTGATACCCGCCGCCCGCAAATCGGCTGCCGCCCTGTGGGCAGCGGGGGTAATCACACGCTCGGGCGTAATCAGGGTGCCATCGATATCGGACACCACAAGCCTGACGGCATGCGGGCGGGAAACGGGTGTGGTCATGGGCATCATCCAATTTTAAGCCAGTGGCGGTGGTCGCGGGCCAGCAGGGCATCGGCGGCTTCCGGCCCTTCGCTCCCGGCGGCGTAAAAGGCAAGGCTGCGGGCATCCTGCCCCCAGTCCAGCACCGGCTGCACGGCGCGCCAGCCTGCCTCGATATTGTCGGCGCGCTGGAACAGGGTCGCATCGCCAATCATGCAGTCATAGATCAGGGTCTCATACCCCGTGCTTGGCCCTTCGCTGAACCATTCGGCGTAATCAAACTTCATGCGCACGCCGCCCAGCCTGACCGAGGGGCCGGGAATCTTGGCCGAGAACTGCATGGTCACCCCTTCGGTCGGCTGGATGTGGATGACCATGATATTGGGGGCAAGCTTGTCCACCGGCGTGTCACGGAACAGGGCATAGGGCGCGGACTTGAAGTGGATGGCGATCTCGGTCTTGCGCGCCGCCAGCCGCTTGCCGGTGCGCACGTAAAACGGCACCCCCGCCCAGCGCCAGTTATCGATGCCGAATTTCATGGCAACGTACGTCTCGGTCAGGGAATGCGGGTCAACACCCGGCTCCTGCCGGTAGCCCGGCACGGCCTTCGTACCCACCATGCCCGGCGCGTACTGCCCGCGCACCACGTCGGCTGGGGCAAGGGGGTGTATGGCGTCGAGCACCTTGGTCTTTTCGTTGCGCACGGCATCGGCATCGAACGAGATGGGCGCCTCCATCGCTGTCATGGCCAGGAGCTGCATGACGTGGTTGGGCACCATGTCACGCAGGGCGCCGGTGCCTTCATAGAATTTGGCCCGCTGTTCCACGCCCACGGTCTCGGCTGCGGTGATCTGCACGTGGTCGATGTTCTGGCGGTTCCATAGCGGCTCAAAAAACCCGTTGGAAAAGCGCAGGGCGAGGATGTTCTGCACCGTCTCCTTACCCAGATAGTGATCGATGCGGTAGACCTGCTGCTCCTCAAGCATGTTGAGCAGCCGCGTATTGAGCGCGATGGCCGATTGCAGGTCGTGGCCGAAGGGTTTTTCCACGATCACGCGGCGGAAGGCATCCGGGCCTTCGCGCACCAGCCCCGCCTCGCCCAGCCGGTCCACGATGGGGCCAAAGAAGCGGGCCGCCACGGCCAGATAGAAGATGCAGTTCTGCCCCGCCGTGACCTCGGCTACGGCCTGATAGGTCTGCACGGATTCAAAGTCGCCCTGCACGTAGCGGATGCGTGGCAGCATCCACGCCCACACATCCTCGCGCAGGCTGACGGCCTCCGCACCCCGGCGGGCGGTAAAATCCTCAAGGGCCGTACGCACGTTGTCGCGCAGCTGTTCATCGGTCAGGTCCGCGCGGTCAACGGCCACGATGCCAAAGCCATCATCAAGCAGCCCGGCACAGGCCAGATTGTATATGGCGGGGAGCAGAAGGCGGCGGGTGAGGTCGCCGCCACCACCAAAGATGACGAACGAACCCGGCGGGCTGCGCCGGGGGGCGGCTTCATGGTGCGTGTCACCCACCTGCGAGACTGCTGAGGCGATAATGTTTTCCATTGTGCTGCTGTCCCTGAACTGTGTTCGCTATAATCCTCCCCCGGCTGTTCCGGTTGCAGTCATTAAGCGCTGTCATTTCATGGGGAACAGCCAGAGCCTGCCCAGATGCCTAGCATCCGGGCAGGCAGTCAGTTACCGGCCAGGCGTCGGGTCAGTTATTCGTACCCTCAATGTGACCGCCAAAGCCAAAACGCATGGCGGACAGCATCTTCTCGGCAAAGTTGTTGCCGGTGCGCGAGCGGAAGCGCGTAAACAGCGAGGCGGTGATGACGGGCACGGGCACCGCTTCCTCGATCGCGGCCTCGATGGTCCAGCGGCCTTCGCCGGAATCGGCCACGTCGCCCTTGTAGTTAGACAGGTCCGGGTTGCCTGCCAGCGCACTGGCCGAAAGGTCGAGCAGCCACGACGAGACCACGCTGCCGCGCCGCCACACCTCGGCAATATCGGCCATGTTCAGGTCGAAACGCTGGTTCTCGGGCAGGGCATCGATGTTCTTGGACTTCATCACGTCAAACCCTTCGGCGAAGGCCTGCATGATGCCGTATTCGATCCCGTTATGGACCATCTTCACGAAATGGCCCGAACCCGCCGGGCCGCAATGCAGGTAGCCCTGCTCGGCGCGCGGGTCAAAGCCGGGCTTGTCGCGGCCCGGCGTGCGCGCAATGTCACCAATGCCCGGTGCGAGCGCTGACAGGATCGGGTCGATATGATCGGTGGCTTCCTTCGTGCCGCCGTACATCATGCAGTAGCCGCGCTCCAGCCCCCACACGCCGCCCGAGGTGCCGACATCGACATAGTCGATGCCCTTCCTGACCAGCTCGGCCGCGCGGCGGATGTCATCCTTGTAGAAGGAATTGCCGCCATCGATCACGATGTCGCCCTTGCCCATCAGGCCAGCAAGTTCCTGCACCGCCTGCTCGGTCACTTCACCCGCGGGCAGCATGAGCCAGATGATCTTGCGGCCCGTAAGCTTGCCTACCATGTCCGCAAGCCCGGTGGCGGCGGTGGCGCGGCCCCCTTCGGCCTGCTCGCACACCTTGGCGGTCACGGCAGGATCACGGTCAAAAGCCACCACATCATGGCCATGGCGGGTCAGGCGGATGGAAATGTTGCCGCCCATCTTGCCAAGGCCAACAATACCGATTTGCATGATCTAACACTCCTGGAAGCGGGATAGGCCCGTAGTCCTATCGCCTCGGGCGCCATTTCCCAATGACTCCCGTCAAACAAAAAACCCGCCCCGCCAGAGGCGGGACGGGCGGGCGGCTGGCTCAGACCGCGTGGGCGATATCAAGCCCGAGTTTTTCAAGCCCTGCTTTCAGGTCGCCATGGATGTGCACCCGCAGCACGCGGCGGCCACGTTCGGCAAGCACCTCCATGTCGCCCCGCGCCTGGGCTTCCTTCACGATGCTGAAGGTATATTTCTCACCCGGCACCGGCAGGTTCACTTCATCATCGCAGGTGATCTGCACGAACACGCCCGTGTCAGGCCCGCCCTTGTAGGCCTGACCCGTGGAATGCTGGAAGCGGGGGCCAAATTCGGCCGCCGTTGCCAGCTTCAGCCCGTCACGCAGGCCAAGCCGCGCCTTCTGGATCCATTCGCGCGTGAAGGTGTCACGGTCGATATAGGCCAGCAGGGCCACGTAATCACCAGCCTTGGCACGTGCAAAATGGGCCTTGAGAATGGCCTCCGCCGTCGTGGCGCCGCCAAGCGCCTGCACGTTTTTGGGGTCGGCATAGAAGGCGAACGGGCCATCCTTGGCGAACGGCTCGTAGGGCGGGAGTTTGCCGGTCTCGTTATAGGCGGTGGTGATCTTCTTGGTCTCGATCTTCGATTCCTCGACATCGGGCTGGTTGAACGGATTGATCCCGATCACCGCACCGGCCACCGCGGTCGCGAACTCCCAGCGGAAGAACTCCTCAAGCACCTGACGGCGCTCATGCAGCTCGATGGTCACCACCGGCTCGCCTGCCTCGACCAGGGCCGCGAAGGCGGCATCCTGCTTCGGGCACGGATCCTCGGCCAGGCGCAGATAGGTGAACACGCGGTCCTTGCCATATACGCCCGGCTTGCCAATCGTCTCGTCATCGATGGGGATCAGGCCACGCCCGTCCTTGCCGGTCGATTCCGCAATCAGCTGCTCGAGCCATGCACCCATGTCGTAAATGCCGGGGGATGCGATGATCGTCACCTTGTCGCGACCAAAGTCGCGTGCGGCCACGCCAAGCACGGCGCCGAGCACCACGCCGGGGTTCTGCGCAGGCGGCACGGAGGCGGCACAGGACTTCTCGCCGCGCTGGGCGGATTCGAGCAGCAGCCTGAGCGGCAGGCCCGCCACGGCGGCGGGCACCATGCCGAAATCGGACAGCACGGAGTAGCGGCCACCGATCTGTTTCTCGCCGTAGAAGATCTTCCAGAAGCCGTCCTTCTTCGCCACGTCTTCCATGTGCGAGCCGGGATCGGTCACGGTGATGAAGTGCGAGCCCACTTTGTCGCCGAGCACCTTCCTGGCCTGATCGAAGAAATAGGCCTTGAGGATGTTGGGCTCGAGCGTGCCGCCGGACTTGGACGAGACGATGAACAGCGTCTTGCTGATGTCGATCTTTTTCTCGAAATCACGCACCTGCTGCGGGTCCGTGCTGTCGAGCACGTAAAGATGCGGGAAGCCCTCATGCTTGCCAAAGGTCTGGGCCAGCACTTCCGGGCCGAGGCTCGAGCCGCCCATGCCCAGCAAAAGCGCATCGCGGAAGCCGCGCGCTTTCACCTCGGCCTGGAAATCCTCGAATTTGGAGAGTGCGGCCACCTGGTCATCGGTGATGTCGAGCCATTTAAGCCAGCTTGCCTCGTCCTTGCCGGTCCAGACAGTGGCGTCCTTGTCCCACACGCGGCGCACGGTGCCGTCCTTGCGCCAGGCTTCCAGCTCTGCATCGACTGCCTTGTGCAGGTCGGCAGGCAGCTTGAGCGCGGTCGAGGTGACCTTGTTGCCCAGGAACGCCGCCTGCTTGGCCGCGACCGAGCCGAGCAGGTCGTCAAACGCATCGGCAAAGGAGGCCACGCCTTCATCGACCAGCTTGCGCGTAACACCATCAAGGTCGAGGCCAAGGCTCTTTGCCTCATCGAGTACCCGCAGCGCCCCCGTCACGTCCTGTGTCAGCGTTTCGGCCACCTTGCCATGTTCACGGAAGGCATCAAACGTGGCTGGCGGAATGGTGTTGACCGTGTCGGGGCCGATCAGGCCATCGACATACACCACGTCGCTATAGGTCTTGTCCTTGGTGCCGGTGCTTGCCCACAGCAGGCGCTGCGGGTTCGCACCCGCCTCGGCCAGCTTTTTCCAGCGCGGGCTTGCGGTCACTTCGCGCCAGTATTCATAGGCTGCCTTGGCATTGGCGATGGCGACCTTGCCGCGCAGCGCCTTGAGTTCAGCCGAATGCCTGTCGCCTGCGGCCACGCGGGCGTCGATTTCCTTGTCGATCTTCACATCGATGCGACTGACGAAGAAGGACGCGACCGAGGCGATGCCCTTCACGCTCTCGCCCCGGCTCAGGCGGTCTTCCAGCCCGGTGATGTAGGCTTCGAGCACCTTCTTGTAGGCATCGATGGAGAAGAGCAGTGTGACGTTGATGCTCAGCCCTTCGGCAATGGCGGCGCGGATGGCGGGAACGCCTTCCTCCGTGCCGGGAATCTTGATCATAAGGTTGCGGGCACCGACCGCTTTCCACAGACGCAGCGCCTCGTGCAGCGTGCCCTTGGTGTCACGCGCAAGATAGGGCGACACCTCGAGGCTGACATAACCGTCGAGCCCCTGCGTCTGTTCATAGACGGGGTAGAGCACTTTGGCTGCGGCCCGGATGTCATCAATGGCAAGCAGTTCGTACAGCGCGCCCGCGTCAACTACCTGATGTGCCAGCACATCGCGGATCTGGGCATCGTAGTCGGTGCCCTGGCCCATCGCCTTCTGGAAGATGGCGGGGTTGGAGGTCACACCCTTGAGGCCATCTTCCTCGACCAGCTTCTTCAGGCTGCCATTTTCGGTATAGGAGCGCTGGATGAAGTCCAGCCAGGGGGACTGACCCAGACGCGCCAGTTCCTTTAATGGATTTTCAGCACCAGATTCACGCGCACTCATTGACTGTGCTTCCTTTACTTTTCAGCAATACGGCAAACCCGCACTACCAATACTACTTTGCTCAAAAACACGACAGGCAGGACTGAATGTCCTGCCTGCCTGCGTGTTCTTTTATTTTCCGGCCTGCCTGCGGGCGGCGGCCAGCACGGCATCTACCGTGAAACCAAACTTCACTTCCAGTTCGCCCGCCGGGGCGGAAGCGCCAAAACCGTGCATGACAATCGTCTCGCCCGCAAGGCCGGTATAGCGGTCCCAGCCAAGCTGTGCGGCCTGCTCGACTGCAACACGGGCAGTAATGTCAGGCGGCAGCACGCTGTCGCGGTAGGTCTTGGGCTGTGCCTCGAACAGATCCCACGACGGCATGGAGACGAGGCGCACCTTGATGCCCTCCGCCTTCAGCTTTTCCGCCGCCTTGATGATCAGTCCCACTTCGCTGCCTGTTGCCATAAGGATCACATCGGGACGCCCGTCCGCATCTGCAAGGACATAGGCCCCTTTTGCCAGCCCCGATGCAGGCGCATAGGTCTTGCGGCAGATGGTGGGCAGATTCTGGCGGCTCAGCGCAAGCACGCTGGGGCGGTCGGTAATCTGCACCAGCGTGCGCCAGGCTTCGGCCACCTCGTTGGCATCGGCGGGGCGCAGCACGGTCACGCCGGGGGTGGCGCGCAGCTGGGCAAGCTGCTCGATGGGCTGATGGGTTGGCCCATCCTCGCCCACGCCAATCGAGTCATGGGTGAAGATATAGGTCACCGGCAGCTTCATCAGCGCGGAGAGGCGGATGGGCGGCTTCATGTAATCGGAGAAGATCAGGAAGCCCGAGCAGTAGGCCCGGATGCCATACAGCGCCAGACCGTTGCTGATCGAGCCCATGGCATGCTCGCGCACGCCAAAATGCAGGTTGCGCCCGCCATAGGTGCCGCCCCACTGCGGCGGCTGGAAGTCGCCCGCGCCCTCGAATGTGAGGTGCGTCTTGGTGGAAGGCGAAAGATCAGCCGAGCCACCCATCATCCACGGATAGTTTCTGGCAATGGTGTTGAGCACCTTGCCCGAGCTTGCGCGCGAGGCAACGCCCTTGGCATCCGCATCAAAGACCGGGATGTCCCTGTCCCACCCTTCGGGCAGGGTGCCTGCAAAGATGTGGTCAAGCTGTGCGGCCTCGGTGGGATATTTGGCGCGGTAGGCAGCAAAAAGCTCGTTCCACGCCTTGCTCGCCGCCGCCCCGCGGGTGGCGATGCCTGCACGGAAATGCTCGGTCACACCTTCGGGTACATAGAAGCTTCTGTCTTCCGGCCAGCCGTAGAATTTCTTGGTCTCGCGGATTTCCTCCACGCCCAGCGGCGAACCATGCGCTTCCGCCGTGCCCGCAAGGTGCGGCGCACCCCAGCCGATGATGGAGTGGACGATGATCAGCGTGGGCCGCGAGGTCTCGGCCTTCGCCTCGGCCAGCAGGCGGCGCAGGTCGCCGGTGTCGTTGGCGTCCTTCAGTTCAAGAACGTGCCAGCCATACGCCTCGAAGCGCTTGTGCACGCTTTCGGTAAAGGCGATGTGGGTCGAACCCTCGATGGAGATCTGGTTGCTGTCATAGATCCACGTCAGGTTGCCAAGCTTGAGGTGGCCCGCGATGGAGGCTGCCTCGCTGGCAACGCCTTCCATGTTGTCGCCATCGCCGCACAGCGTATAGACGTGGTGATCGAACAGCTTGAAGCCGGGGCGGTTATAGCGCTCGGCCAGCCATTTTTCCGCCATCGCCATGCCAACGGAATTGCCACAGCCCTGCCCGAGCGGCCCGGTCGTGGTCTCGACGCCTGCGGTGTGGTGATATTCCGGGTGGCCGGGGGTGAGCGAGTCCAACTGGCGGAACTGCTCGAGGTCTTCAAGCGTGAGCGCCGGGCGGTCATGCGTGACCCCGCCGGGGCGCACATCGCGGACGCCGGCAAGATAGATGAGCGAGTAGAGCAGCATCGACGCATGGCCGACCGACAGCACGAAGCGGTCGCGGTTGGGCCATAGCGGGTCGGCCGGGTCATAGTTCAGCACGTCGCGCCACAGCCCGTAGCCCACGGGTGCCAGCGCCATGGGCGTGCCGGGATGGCCGGAATTCGCTTTCTGTACCGCGTCCATGGATAGCGTGCGAATCGTGTTGATGCACAGCGTATCGATATTGGTGGGCATGCCGCCACCTCCTTCAGGAGCCATGAGGGGTGATGTGTACAAGGAACGCATGAGGGACCGGCCTCCTTACAGCCATGGTTGTTGTTCCGACCAAACCGGGCCGCGTGCCGGAAGCCGACAACCCTTTATTGTTATTCTTCCACACCGCCCGCCCGCCCCGCATGCGCGCGCAAGGCAGCGGGAGGGCGCAGGGATAAAGGCTTTTCACGGCGCGTACCTTCTCACGACCTTCGGGACGGAACAAGCCATCTCATCAAGCCGTTACCCAATCCACGCCACAGATGCCAGCGCATGCGCACGCCGCCGGTTCCGCCCGACCTCACCTGTGGGCCGTGAATTTGACACAGGCCTGCCTCCCGTTCACCTGTTGTCACTGGATACGCCGGCAGATGGAGACCCACGCATGCCCCAGCTACCCGCCAGCGACCACACGGATGGCACGCGTTTTTTCAACCCGCCCGCCATCTGCCCCGAGGGCATGCAGCCTGCGCGCCTGCGGCGCCTCGCCATCCTGAAATGGCAGTGGAACCGCCCGAAATCGGACTGGCCGGCCTGGATTGAAAACTCCACCCCCACCGGCGACCCGCATGCGCTGCCTGCGCCCGACACGGTGCAGTTGACCTTTATCGGGCACAGCACCTTTCTCATCCGCCTGCCCCGGCCCGATGGCACGGCGCTCACCATCCTGACCGACCCGATCTTTTCGCAACGCTGCTCCCCGCTGTCTTTCCTCGGGCCAAAGCGGGTGCGCGCGCCCGGCCGCAGGCTGGCCGACCTGCCGCGCATCGATATCGTGCTGGTCTCGCACGCGCATTACGACCATATGGATCTGCCCAGCCTGCGCGCCATCGCCCGCCGCGGTGACAACCCGCTGGTGATCACACCGCTTGCCAATGCGCGTTTCATGCGCAGGACCGGGCTCAGACGCATCATGGAGCTGGACTGGTGGCAGGCCGGCCACCGGTGGCATCCACATCACCTGCACGCCTGCCCGCCATGGCGCGGCCCGCACGCCCTTTGACCGCAATACCAGCCTGTGGGGCGGATTCATGGTGCAAGATGAGGCGGGCCACCAGCTGTTCTTTGCAGGCGACACCGCCGACGGCCGCCACTGGCGCCTGATCCGCCAGCGCCTTGGTGCGCCCGACATAGCCCTCCTGCCCATTGGCGCGTACGAGCCCCGCGCGCTGATGGAGCGCGTGCACACCACGCCGGAGGAGGCGCTGTCTGGCCTGCGCCAGCTTGGGGCGCGACATGGGATTGGCATGCATTTCGGCACCTTCCGCCTGACAGATGAACCCATGGACGAGCCGGTCACGCGCCTTGCAAAAGCCGTGCGCGACGCGGGCCTGCCGCCCGATACGATGGGCATCATGGCCCATGGCGCGTGCTGCGGCATTGCGTGGGATCAGCCCAATGATGCATGATTGCCCGATGTTCTTTTCAGATGAACCGTCCTATCATCGACCGCTCATGACGGGACCGGCCTCCGCCCCCGTTTCGCGCAATCCGACCAGCCAGGCAGGCACATGAGCAAGACAATCGCCCACGGCGACCCCGCCGCCGACGCACCCGAATCCTTCAGCAACGCGGAAATCGAGACCCTGTTCCTCTCCGCGGCAAGGGATGGGCAGACGGATCTCGTTACCGAATTCCTCAAGGCGGGCATCAACCCCGATACCCGCAACGACAAGGGCTACACCGCGCTGATCCTGGCTGCCTATAATGGCCACGAATCCACCGTGCGCGCCCTGCTTGAAGGGGGTGCCAGCCCCGACCTGCAGGATGCCAAGGGGGCGACAGCACTCGCGGGCGTGGCCTTCAAGGGCGACCTGGCGTGCGCGCGCGTGCTCGTGGCCCATGGCGCGGGCATCGACGTGCCCAATTTCGTGGGCCGCACGCCGCTGATCTTTGCTGTGATGTTCAACCGCGACCCCATGGTCACCTTCCTGCTCGAGCACGGCGCCAACCCCGACCTGCGCGATGGCGAGGGCATCAGCGCGCGCCTGTTCGCCACCCGGCAGGGCAACGCTGCCCTGCTCGATGCCATGAAGCACGCGACCCCTGCCGCGCAGGGCTGAACCACCCTCCCCCTTTTTTCATCCCTTATCCCGCCGCCACAGCCTGCGTTGCCGTGGCGTGCCTTCATGTTCATGACCTTGTGGAATTCACCCTGATGAGCCGTTTCTGGAGCCCGATCGTACACAGCCTGACCCCGTATGTGCCGGGCGAACAGCCCAGGATGGCCAACCTGATCAAGCTGAATACCAACGAGTGCCCGTACGGCCCTTCACCCAGAGTAATCGAGGCCATCAGGGCGGCGACCAACGACACGCTGCGCCTCTACCCCGACCCCACGGCCCATGCCCTGTGCACAGCCATCGCCACCGCGCATGACGTGCCGGCAGACCATGTGTTTGTGGGCAATGGCTCGGACGAGGTGCTCGCCCATGCCTTTCAGGGGCTGCTCAACCATGATGCCCCCCTGCTCTTTCCCGATATCACCTACAGCTTCTACCCCGTCTATTGCGGGTTGTACGGCATACGCCACGAGACCGTGCCGCTTGATGAAACGATGGGCATCGACATTGCAGCCTATCGCAGGCCGTGTGGCGGCATCATCCTGCCCAACCCCAATGCACCCACCGGCATGGCCCTTGGGCTGGACGCCATCCGCGCCCTGCTGCGCGACCACCCTGATGCAGTAGTGGTGGTGGATGAAGCCTATGTCGATTTCGGCGCCGAGACAGCCATCGCGCTGGTGGCCGAGCACCCCAACCTGCTCGTGGTGCGCACGCTGTCGAAATCGAGCGCGCTGGCGGGGCTGCGGGTGGGCTATGCCATTGGCCAGCCTGACCTGATCGCAGCCCTGACCCGCATCAAGGACAGTTTCAACTCCTATCCGCTTGACCGTCTGGCGCAGGTGGGCGCCATTGCCGCGATTGAAGATCGGGAATGGCTTGCAAATACAAGCGCCAAGATCATAAGCTCACGCGACAGGCTGACAGACAGCCTGGGAAAGATGGGGTTCGAGGTCCTGCCATCACGGGCGAATTTCGTATTCGCCCGGCATCCGGACCGTGATGCAGCACAGCTTGCCGCAGCCCTTCGGGCGCGCGCGATCATTGTGCGTCATTTCCGGACCCCGCGCATTGCACAGTGGCTACGCATCACCATTGGTACGGATGCCGAATGCCAGGCCCTGATACAGGGGCTGGCCGAAGTGCTTGCGCTGAACGAGGGGTAAGCCCCCCGGTTCATCATGCATCGCGCCGCCGCCCTGCCCTTCGGGGCGGGTGGGCGTGGGTGCGTGCTGCGCCTCTTTCCATCACACGGTTAACAACTCATTTCCTGGACCACAGGTCCACAGGATCCTTATCATGCGCGCATTCCACGGACAGATGTCCGATAACCAGCCGATCCGTCGCACCCTTGCCGAAAAGCAGAAGCAACTGCGCGACCTGCGCGAGACGCTGGCCTCCATGAAATCGCATACTTCACCCGCCCTGCGCGAAAGCGTGCAGAAACGCATCCGCCAGCTTGAAAGCGAAGTGACCGCCGCCCCCGCCCTCAAGGCAGGCGACCGGCGCAATACGCAGGCAGCCCCTGGCGGCACCGACCGCCCGCGCTCCCCGCGCAGGCGGCCCGAACGCAGCATCTGACCAGCACGAAAAGGCCGGAGCCCTCAGGGTTCCGGCCTTTTTTCATGACGTGACACCGGGCCGTAGACACCAGAAACAAAAGTTTTCGGGTGCCGCCTTTTTTCAAAAAAGCGATGTTCTTTCCAAAGCTTTTAAAAAAAGCTTCACCAAAAACTTTTGATTTTTACGGGTATGCCACAAAAAAAACGGGCCTGCCCTTTTGGGGCAGGCCCGCTTCACCCGCACAAACCATGCAGGCTGGCGAAAGAAAGGATCAGTGACCCAGGGTCACTTCCTCCGCCACATCACCGCGTGCAGCGGCTTCATCAATGTAGCGGCGCGCTTCGGGCGAGACCGTCAGCACCAGCGTCAGCGCGGCCGAGGCCACATACAGGCCACAGAAGATCCAGATGATCCCCTCGATGCCGTGCCAGCTTTCGAACCACGTCACGATCGCCGGACCAACCCAGGTGCTTGCACCAGCGCCCAGACCCAGGGCGGACAGGGCGGCAGCCTTTTCCTTCGGGCAGATCTGCGGCACCAGACCGGACAGCGGCACGAAGGCGGCAATGGTTGCGCCATACAGCGCGCCCATCACGGCGGCAATGGCGAAGTTGCCGGGGAACATCTGCGGCACGTAGTAGAACAGCGGCACCGTGATCGCGGCACCAACGCAGCCGAACAGCGCGACAACGGTGCGGTGGCCCAGACGGTCCGCCGTGATGCCGGACACGAGGTTCACCAGAATGTTCGACAGGAAGATGATCGACAGGAGCTGCAGCCACTGCGACAGCGAGAAGCCGATGACCTTGGTGAAGAACGCCGGCATGATCACCAGGAACGCATATTCCGACGACGTGTTGATGGTGCGCACGATCATGGCGACAAACGTCTTGGGCTCGCGCCACAGGATGCTGATCGAGCTGAAGAAGATCGTGGCGGGCTTGGTGCCCACGGGGGCCAGGCGGCGCGAACCGATGGGCTCACGCGTCATGAGCAGGGCCAGCAGGCCACCGAACATGACCAGACCCAGCGAGGACCAGAACGTTGCCATCTCGCCAATCAGCGGAATGGAGAAGCTGGCGAACAGCGAACCCAGCGTGGGCAGACCACCCGAGAACGCGAACCAGAACCAGCCCGCAGCCGAGCCAAGCTGGCGCGGCGGTGTTGCGGCGGCAATCCAGACCAGAAAGCCATAGGTGAACAGCGGGTAGCCAAAACCACGCATGGTGTAGGCAGCCAGCATGATGGGATAGCTGTTCACGGCCACGCCAAAGGTCAGGAACAGAACCTCGAACACGCCCCAGATGGCAAGGCCAATCCACATGACCCGCTTGGGGCCCCACAGATCGGACAGCGGCCCCGAAGCCCAGGAAGACAGGGACACGGTCACGCCATAGATGGTGAACAGGAGCGCCGTATCGCGCGATGAAATGCCCTGCCCCTCGAGATAGGGCGCCAGGTAGCCAGCCTCGACACCATCACCGATCATGAAGAACAGCAGACCGACGAACCCCCAGAACAGGGGGGCCGGAATGCCAAGCCGATCGGCCAGGGACGTTGATTCGGACAGATTGTCTGTCTGTTTCAAGGGGAGAGTCTCCTCTTTCACAGGCAGCCGACACGAAAACGAGCGGCCCCGCCTCATTGCGGAGCGTCGATGCAGGCTGCGTCCGCACAGTCCGGCTTTCCGGAAACACCAGTGCGGAACTCAGTTTCACAAGTCGGGTGTGCAACCACCCGTGCGGGTCACGATCATGAGGGACAGGCAGGCGGCACAAGCGCCAAAACGCCAGCGCATATGCCTGGCAGACCTGCTGTTCATGCGTGTGACCAGCCATAAAGTCATCAATCCGGCAGGAAAACGCGCCCGGTGGCACGACTTTCATAACAATACGATGAAAAAACACACAAACCGCGCCGAAAAAATCGCA
Source organism: Komagataeibacter xylinus (assembly GCF_009834365.1). Taxonomy (NCBI): domain Bacteria; kingdom Pseudomonadati; phylum Pseudomonadota; class Alphaproteobacteria; order Acetobacterales; family Acetobacteraceae; genus Komagataeibacter; species Komagataeibacter xylinus. The sequence continues at coordinate 909,397 of NZ_CP041348.1, forward strand.
CGATGCTGTGATTTCCCAGCGCCGGAAAGACCATGAATTGGCCAGATATACAAAATCGTTTCAGTATCGAACGATTTCACAGTGACAGGATAGTTTCTGACCTCCGCCAAGACACGAAAAATATATTCAGTGGGGATAATCTATACTCAAAAAGCCTCGTGAATGTAAGGGAATTTTCAAATTTTTGACACGATTCTGATTTCTTCCTTATTATATCAATAAGTTTCAGATGATATTTTTATGCATGGACTGCATGCATCGCCCACCATCCCCACCTTTCGCACCGGATGGGTTCCTGCCATAGTCGGGGCCGCACCCCGGTGGGGAGCAGATGCGCCCGCGCTGCACCATCGCGGTCGGGACAGGACAAACGGAACGGTCATGGTGAACATCAAGCTGTCTTTACGCCTCGCCGCGCTGCCGGTTGCATTGCTGCTTGCGCCTGCGGGCTTGAGCACGCTGGCGCATGGGCAGAGCCTGGCCACGCAGAAGGTGCAGCGCGCCATGGACGTGCTGCGCCTCAAGCCCGACCTCGCCAGCAAGGCGTGCCTCGACAAGCTTGACGACCTGCACAAGATGGAAAAGGTGATTGAGGAGGCGGGCGAGAGCGCGCACAACCCCAACCTGTCGCTCGCGCATGATGTGATGGAATCCGACTACGAGGACGCCACCGAATCCTGCGTGCCTGATGCCGCCAAGCTGTGCGCCAACCCCGGATCTCTTGCCAGCGCCAACCAGAAGAAACTCTGTGACGCGCTTGACACCATCATGTCGGTTGATGGATCGGATGAAGGCGATGAAGCCGTAGCCCCCCCGCAGGGTACATCATCGGACTGACCGACCTTCAGCCATCCTGAAAGCCTAAAAGGGTCTGGTGAAGCTTTTTTCAAAAAGCTGAAAAAAACGCCGCCTTTTTGAAAAAAGGCGGCGCCCGGAAACCTTTGTTATTTCAGGCCAGTATCCCTCAGGGCAACTGCGCCAGCAGGTGCAGTCCTTCAGCACTGCCCAGAACGGCTGATTTCTCCGCCCGGTTGAGTTCACGCACTGCCGTAGCCAGGTCTGGTGCCTCACGTAGCTTGAGCAGCCCTACGAGCAGGGCCGGATTGATCGGGTCGCCCCGCCTGCGCGGCGGCGGCAGCATGATCTCGTGCACCCGCAAGAGCCCCCCACGGGCACGCAGGGCCGCAATGGCCTCCTGTATGGGGCGGCCTGCCATCTGGTCCATATAGACCACGGCTTCATGCAGCACCGGCGGCGGGTCCGTCTCCTCGGGGATGAGGAGCAGCCGCGCGCGGCGCAGGATCTGCCCTGCCGCCTCACTGCCGGTCAGGGCGGCAAGCGGAATGGCGCAGACCAGCCCGAGGGTGACCGGCAGCATCCACAAAAACAGCGGCAGCGACACGCTCCACGCCGCCCCCGCCAGCGCAATGCCCAGCACCGTATGCACCCAGTACAGCCGTACGTTCTGCATGATCTGCAAACCGCCCGCGTCACGCCGCTGCGCATTCCAGCCGGAATCACGGCCAAGCAAGATGGACAGCACGCCCGCTGTCTGGATCATCATGGCAATCGGCGCGATCAGGCCGCCGATCAGCGTTTCGACCAGAATGGAGGCCCCCGCCATGATCCCGCCCCCGCACCCCCGGCGCAGCGGAGCATCAATGAGCAGCAGCCCATAGGCCAGAATTTTGGGAGCCAGCAGCACGATCATGGTGCCGATGAACATGTATTCCGCCTGCACGGGGTCAACATGTGGCCAGTGTGGATAAAGCAGCTTGGTATCGCCAAAATATTCCGGCTTGTAGAAGCGGTTCTGCAACGAGACCACAATGCCCACAAGCAGGAAGATCAGCCATAGCGGCGCCGTGACATAGGAGCCGATGCCCATGAGCATGTGCATGCGGCTGACCCAGTGCAGCCCACGCGCGGGCAGCACCTTGGCGTGCTGCAGGTTGCCCTGGCACCAGCGCCGGTCGCGGATGGCGATATCGGTCAGCGATGGCGGGCTTTCCTCATACGAACCCATCAGGGCGGGCACCATATGTATGGCCCAGCCGCCACGGCGCATCAGGGCGGCCTCGACAAAGTCGTGGCTCAGGATCGCGCCGCCAAAGGGCTTGCGGCCTGGCAGGTGCGGCATGCCCGCCTGCTCGGCAAAGGCTGCCGTGCGGATGACCGCGTTATGCCCCCAGTAATTGCCCTCCGACCCATGCCACCAGGCAATGCCGTGGGCGATCAGCGGACCATAGACGCGCCCTGCGAACTGCTGCATGCGCGCAAACAGCGTGCGCCCGTTCACGATTACCGGCAGGGACTGGATCAGGGCCACGCCGGGATTGTTTTCCATGGCCGAGGTCAGGCGCACGATCACGTCGCCCGACATGACGCTGTCGGCATCGAGCGTGATCATCTGCTGGTAGGCCGCGCCGTAGTTACGCACCCATTCACCAATATTGCCGGCCTTGCGGTCGGTATTGACCGCGCGCCTGCGGTAGAACAGGCGCCCGCCCCAGCCCGTGGCGCGGCACAGGGCCATGTAGGCGGCTTCCTCCGCCACCCAGATGTCAGGATCGGTGGTGTCGGACAGGATGAACACGTCAAACGCGCGTTCCTGCCGCGTGGCGCCCAGGCTGTCGATGGTGGCGCGCAGCCCGGCCATGACACGGCCCGGATCTTCATTATAGGTGGGCATGAGCAGCGCCGTGCGGGTGGTGACCCGCGGCAGCGCGCCACTGCGCTTGATGCCAAGCCCCAGCCCGCCATGCGCCAGCATGGAGGCAAAGCCCGCCAGCGCCGAGGTAAAGGCCAGCGCGATCCACAGGAACAGCATGACGAACAGCAGCAGCATGACCATGCCCGCCACCGAGCGCTGCACGGCATTGAACACGAGGTCCATCTCGTAACCGGCCATGCCGGTCATGACCACGGCACCGCCAATGACCACAAGCCGCCGCAGCCCGATCAGCCGCCATTCGGTAGCGGGCATTGCGGGGCGGCCGTGCCGGTCGGGTTCGGCTTCGAGCGCGCGCACGGGCATGTCGAGCGGGGCCTGGGGCGGCAGGGCGGCCCAGCCCTGCGGCAGCAGGCTGGCAGGGGGTACCGGCCGGGCCGGGCGCCGTGGCGCCCCTACGGCGTCCATCGATAGACCCATTCTTCCGATACGGGGCCATTGTCATCGGCCAGCACGCAGTTCAGTTCCGCCACCTTGGCATCACCGGGTGCAAACTCGAACGTGCTGCGCCAGCCATGGATGGGCTCGACCGGCTCGACCACCACATTGCGGATTTCACCCGCCGAGGTGCGGCATTGCAGGTGGAAATGCGGGTTATCGGGCAGCTTGTCGAAGGGTGTGCCGACAAAATCGAGATCGAAGAAGCGCGTATGCGAATCATCGGTCGCATCGCCTACGCGGGTGGCGGCAATACGCGCGAGCCTGGTGGGCCAGGGCGTGTCCCACCCCCAGTACATGCGGTAGGTGAACACGTATTCGCGGCCTGCCGCCAGCGGCTCCTGCGGGCGCCAGAACGAGACGATGTTGTCATTCACCTCGTTGGGGGTGGGAATTTCCACCAGGTCGACAGCCCCTGCACCCCAGTCCCCGATCGGCTCGATCCATAGCGAGGGACGCTTTTCATAATTCAGCGCCACGTCCTCGAAATCGGTAAAGGCACGCTTGCGCTGCATCAGGCCAAAGCCATGCGGCCGCACATCGGTAAAGGCGGAGAACTGCAGGTCACGCGGATTGCGCAGCGGCCGCCACAACTGCTGCCCGCTGCCGGTCCACATGGAAAGACCTTCGCTGTCATGAGCGGCGGGGCGCCAGTCATCCACGCGCGAGCGGTCATTGGCGTCAAAATAGAACATGCCGGTGAGCGGCGCTATGCCGGATTCGGCTATCGCCTTGCGCGGGTAGAGCGAGGACTGCACGTCAAACACCGTGGTCTCGCCGGGGCGGATGGTAAAGCGGAACGCGCCGGTGAGCGAGGGGCTGTCGAGCAGCGCATGCAGCACCACGCTATCCACCCCCGCCTTGGGCTTTTCCAGCCAGAATGCGCGGAACAGGGCGAATTCCTCGCCCGTCGGGTCGCCGGTGCCATTGGCGAAGCCACGGGCGGACAGGCCATAGGTCTGCCCCTTGGCTACGGCGCGGAAATAGGACGCGCCCAGAAAGACGCAGAACTCCTCCATCACACCCGGCGTATTGATGGGCGCGCGCAGGCGCAGACCGGCAAAACCGATATCATCATTCACCCGCAGGGCGGGATCGTTAAAGGTAAACATGTCGGGGCTGAAGGCGATGGGGCGGCTCTGGCCATCAACCACCTCGTTCATGTCGATCCGTGGTGCGTACAGATAACCACGGGGAAAGAACTCGACCTCGAAACCGAGGTTCTCGCCATGCCACAGCGCCTGCTCGGGGCGATAGGCCATGGAATTGTACTGATCGAAATTCAGGTTGCGCAGGGGCGCGGGCAAAGACTGGGAAGGCGGCTGGTAAGCCTGCTGCGACAACTGATGGGCCAGCGTGCGAACCGTGTTGGAGTCAAAATTGCTGCTCTGGGTCGCCCGCGCTGCGCGTGGCGCGGCAATCCCCACGACTGACAGGGCGGACAGGGCCGTGCCCGCTTTCATGAAATTACGTCGTAACACCTAATTCAACTCCAGTCCGTTCTTCTTTTCAGAAGTGCTGACACAATTATTCTTAATTTTTTACCACTGTGCAAAGGCACTTATGCCACAACCGTGATCAGCAGTGCTGATGGCTTTTTCACGGCGTGGATGAACACATACCTGCCAATGTTTCAAGTGGACCCTGTACGGCCTCGCGCGCGGCCTGCTCGATTTCACGGTACAGACGCAGCACCGCCTCGCCCTCTGCCGAAAGGCCGGCCCCGCCACCACCGCCCGGTCGCGCGCTGACCAGCGGGCGGGCAAAAGTGGTATTCATCGCCTCGACCAGCAGCCACGCCCGCCGGTAGGACATGCCCATGGCCCGCGCTGCTGCCGAGATCGAACCTGTCTCGCCAATCTGTTCAAGCAGGCGGATCTTGCCATGCCCGAGCAGGGGCGTGCCATTCGCGTCGAGCCGCAAGGTCAGGCGCATCTGTGTCATGTTTTCCATACTCCCGGCAGCCGCTATGATAATGGCCTCTTCTACCTGAAATATCCTTGTCTGGAATGGATTTTTCCCATCATGCGCCAACCTGTCCTTCCATCGCGGTCACCTTTGGCTTCATGGACCCCGATGCAGCCGGACCATCTGCCCGCAGTCGTGGCGCTTGCTACCCGTATGCACCCCGGCTGCCCCGAACGGGCGGACGTGCTCGATGAACGCCGCAGGCTGTGCCCTGCGGGCTGCCTGGTGCTGACGGAGGCAGACGGACAGGTTGGCGGCTACATGTTGAGCCACCCGTGGCGCATGGCCTGCCCGCCCGCGCTCGATACCCATCTTGGCCACCTGCCGCACGGTCCTGATTGCTGGTACCTGCATGATATTGCTATCAATCCTGCCTTGCGCGGTCAGGGCCATGCCCATGCGGCGCTGCACCATCTTGGCGCGCAGGCGCGTCTTCATGGCGTGAAATGGCTGGCCCTGATGGCGGCGGAAGGTGCGCGCGCGCTCTGGGCACATCTGGGGTTTACGCCAACACCAGACGTGCCTGCCGCCATTACCGCAAGTTATGGGGCCGATGCCTGCCCCATGCGCCGGGCATTACCGGGTAGCTGACATATTTCAAAATAATAAAAGCTTCACCAGAACCTTTTTACAGGTCCTGCATGACCGCGCGCACACCGCGTTCACGGATGGCATGGCGTGTTTTGACCACGGCGGCATCGAGCGCTATCGCATCCATGTCGCGCCAGCCATCAAAGGCAGGCAGGGCAAGCGCCGCCGCAAGATTGGCCTCATTGACCAGTGCCATGTCATCGGCATCGAGCGTAGGCTCGAGCGGGGTGTAGCTTTCGCCTTTCTCGTCACGGCCGCGCAGCATTTCCAGATAGGCGGCAATGCCAAAGGCGATACGGCCCAGATCATGCCCGCTCTCCAGCGAGCGGCGCACCGTATCGGTCCAGAACACCCGCACCTTCGAGGCCCCGTCGCTGCAGATCCGCAAAAGCGTATCGGCCACCGCCTGGTTGGAAAAGCGGCTGAGCAGACGCCTGCGATAGACATCAAGGTCAAAATCGGCGGGCGCATCGATCTGGGGCATGGCATCATGCATCCAGTAGGCGTTGACCAGGTGCTCGAGGTCGGCATCGGCCACCGCTTCATGCGCGTAGCGGTAGCCCAGCAGCAACCCTGCCGCACCAAGCAGGATGTGCCCGGCATTGAGCATGCGCACCTTCACCTGCTCATAACCCGCCACGTCATCCACAAACTGCACGCCCGCCTTTTCCAGCGCGGGGCGGCCATTGCAGAAATTATCTTCCAGCACCCACTGGCTGAAGTCCTCCGCCAGCACGGGCAGTTCGTCGTCCAGCCCGCTGGCATCGTTCAGCGCCTGGCGCGTGGCCCGGTCCACGCCGGGCGTGATGCGGTCAACCATGGAGCACGGAAAGGTCACGTTGGCATCGATCCAGTCGGCCAGATCGGGGTCAACCGCGCGGGCATAGCCCACAAAGGCTGCCCGCGCGACATGACCATTGCTGCGCAGGTTATCGCATGAAAGCACGGTAAAGGGCGGCAGGCCCGCCTCGCGCCTGCGGCGCAGCCCCTCCACCACGTAACCGAACACGGTGGCCGGCCTGCGCGGATGGGCAAGATCCGCGCTCACGCCCGCCTCATCAAGGCAAAAGCAGCCGGTTTCCTCATCGATATTGTAGCCGCCTTCGGTAATCGTCATGCTGACGATGCGCGTCTCGGGGTCTGCCAGGCGGCCCAGCACCGCCTCGGGGTCGGCCGGGGCGAGCAGGTATTCGCGCAGTGCACCGATGATGGAGATGGTGCGCGCGCCATCCGCCGCCACCTCGGACAGGGAATACAGGCAGTCCTGCTGCTGGAACTGCCGCGCCTTGGCTTCCCCGCGCGGGCCACCATTGAGCCCTACGCCCACGATGCCCCATTGCGACTGACCGGGCAGGCCAAGGCACTGGTTGACGTACCACGCCTCATGCGCACGGAAGAAATTGCCCACGCCAAAATGAACGATCCCTCGCCCGACCGCCTCACGCCTGTATGGCAGCGCCTGCACGCCAGCGGGAAGGGTGTTGAGGGTTGTTTCGTTCAGCATGGTGTTCCTGTGCTCCTTCTAGGGTGAGGGGCGGCCACGACCCTCCGGCATGGGGACGGAGGCAGCCTTGCCCTCGGGCTCGAATCCGGCCTCGGCCACCAGCGGGTGGCCATCAAGCGGGAACGGGCCATCATCCGTGCGCCCGTCCGACCAGATATTCCGCACGGCCAGCCGCATGTCGGCATGCAGCAGCCCTAAAGCGAAACGCATGACAGGGGTCCAGTGTTCCCCGCCCTGCTGTTCCAGCCGGTCAAGCAGGGGGCGCATGTCATCATCGGGCAGGGTACGGCCCCGGCGGGTCTTGGCCAGCATGTCGCACCGCTCGGCCATCTGGCCCAGCACATCGACCAGCATGTCACGCTCATGGGCAAGGACATCGCCGGTATGGGCGGTCTCGCCCTCGGTGCCCGCGCGCGCGATAAAAATGGCATCCGAGCGGATCCGGCGCAAAAGCCCCGGCAGGCGCAGCACCAGCGGGTCGTGCTTCGCCAGTGAGGACGGATGCTCCACCTCCGCCTCCTGCACGCCGTCATTCATGTCCTGCAGCAGGGAGCGGCACATCGTATCGATGGTGGCCAGCGCGTCATGGTCGGGATGGTTCTGCAAGGCACCCGAAAGCAGGTCTGACAGGCGCCGCAGCAGGCTTGCGGCATTGCCCAGCACCTCGCGCCGCGCCTCGCCGCGCAGCACAAAGAACGACACCGCAAACGACACCACCACCCCGGTCATGATCGAGGCGATGCGCTGCAGGGGCCGCGAAAACGGCTCGCCCGTGGCGGGGAACAGCAGCACTACCATGAGGGTAACAATGGCCACCCGCATCTTGGGCCGCAGCGCCACGAGCACGGCAAGCGGCATGAGCATGACCCAGAACACCATGCCCACCGAGAGCGATGTATACTGCTCGAGTGCAATGGCGGACATGCCCGCCGCAGCGCCGATAAGCGTGCCCACGATCTGCTCGCGCCCGGTCGAGAGCGTCTGTGTCAGGCGGCTCTGGGTAATGACGATGACCGAGGTGATGAGCGCCCAGACCGGCTCATCAAGATGGATGAGGGTGGCGACAATGCCGGACAGGATGAGCGAAACATTCATCCGCACGACCTGCCGCCACGTGCCCCGCCCCATGATGGAATAAAGCAGGTTCTTCAGGCGTTCAGGCATGCGGCTCAGTGCCCGCTCCCCTCAGGCAGGGGGAAGGGCACCCAGCGCAGCCCATCGGCATTCTGCACCAGGAACAGCACGGTCTTGCGGTGCTGGGCGCGGGCGGCGTCGATCTGGCGGCGCAGGTCGGCGGGCGTGTTGACAGCCGACTGCTGCACCTCGGTCACCACATCACCGGGGCGCAGGCCGCGCTCGGCGGCGGGGCTGTCATCGGTCACACCGGTCACCAGCACGCCCTTCTGCCCTTCGGCCATGTTGTATTTCTGGCGCGCGATGTCATCGATCTCGCCCACGGTAAAGCCCATGCCCGCAATGGCCAGGCTGCCCTGGGCAGGGTTTTTGCTGGCGGGCCTGCTGTCGGCCTTGTCGGTCTTTTCCTCGGGCAGGGCGCCGATGGTAATGGCCACGTTCATCTGCTGGCCCTTACGCCAGATGCCCAGATGCGCCACACTGCCGCCGGCAAGCTCGGCCACGAGGCGCGGCAGGGCGCGGCCATCAATGTCCTTGCCGTTCAGGCTCTGGATCACGTCGCCGGTCTGCAGATGCGCCACCGCCGCGGGCCCCTTGGGCTCGACGCCCGCGATCAGCGCGCCGTGGGGGCTTTTCAGCCCCAGCCCATCGGCAATTTCCTGCGTCACGTCCTGAATGCGCACGCCAATCCACCCGCGCGTGACCCGGCCATGGTGGCGGAGCTGCTCGATGATGCCCTGCGCTTCCGCCGAGGGGATGGAAAAGCCGATGCCGATCGACCCGCCCGAAGGCGAGAAGATGGCGGTATTGATACCGATCACCTCGCCGCGCAGGTTGAACAGCGGGCCACCGGAATTGCCCTTGTTGATGGGCGCATCGGTCTGGATGAAATCATCATACGGCCCCTGCTCGATATTGCGCCCGCGTGAGGACACGATGCCCGCCGTAACCGTGCCTGACAGGCCAAAGGGGTTGCCAATCGCCAGCACCCAGTCGCCCACGCGGGCGTGGTCGCTATCACCAAACGGCACGGCGGGCAGGGGCTTGGGGCTGTCGACTTTCAGCACGGCAAGATCGGTGCGGTCATCATGGCCGAGCAGGCGGGCCTTGAGCACGGTGTTGTCCTGCAGCGTGATGGTGATCTGGTCTGCATGGCGCACGACGTGGTTGTTGGTCACGATCACGCCGGAAGGGTCGATGATGAAGCCCGAGCCAAGCGCCTGCATCTTGCGTGGCGGCGCGTTGGGGCTGCCCTGGCGGTTCATGAAGTCGTGGAAGAACTTCTCGAACGGCGAACCTTCAGGGAAGTTGGGCACCTGCGGCGCGCTGTCGCCATCATCGCCGTCGTCATCGTCCTCACCGGGGCGGACCATCTCGGTGGTGGACACGTTGACCACGGCGGGCAGCAGCCGGGCCGCGAGGTCGGCAAAGCTGTCGGGCATGTTGCGCCCCTCGCCGGGCAGGCGCAGCGGCGCTGCGGCGGCAGGCGGCGTGGCGGGGGCCGGAACGGGTGTTGACGCCGGGGCGGTATCGACCGCGCGGGCGGCGTGGCCCCCAAGGGCCGTGACCAGCCCCATGGCAAGGCAGGATCGGGAAAAGACTGCGGCGCGAAAGGACATGGGGCTCTTACATCCTGCTGAACGGGATCGATCGGACGGGCACCTATATCACGCCCTTTACGGGGGCGGAAACCACAGCTTCACCCCCGGCATAACGGGGCGCCTGCGGGCATGGGCGCGGCCCTGCGCTGCCTTGCCGCCACGCGCTGGCGCTCCTTCACCCTTGCTACGGCCAGCAGCACATAGAAACCCGCCACGTTCACCACCACCTGCATCATCCACCCGGTGCCAAAACTGGTCAGCACCAGCCGCCCGTACAGGTCGATCAGTGTGCCCGCGGTGAAGATTTCAAGCGAGTGGCGGCCAAACAGCGCCATGAGCTGGCCCGGCCGCGTACTGGCCCACACCGTCGCGCGCGGCGAAGACTGCACGAGGTAGAACAGGGCCAGCACGTCAACCAGCCGCCATGGCGAGAGGATCATCTTGTCAGGCAGCGCCATGACCACGGGCCGCAGGTCGACAAATCCCCAGTCCGTCCACGGAAAGGACTGCACGGCGGAAAACATCAGATAGAGCGCGCACAGGCCTGCAAACAGGCGCGAACGCGGCAGGCTGCCATCATGCCGGCCCGCAACCCGGGCCGCGCACACGCCCAGCACGAACAGGAACTGCCAGGCCAGCGGGTCGAAATACCAGCCATCGGGGTCGAGCCAGTTGGGAAAGTTCAGCCGCGGGTCGTAATTGACCCCCAGCCATACCGCCGCACTCAGCCCCAGCACCACCGGCGTGCCCACCCCGCGCAGCAGGGCGTAGAGCGGGGCGAACCCCAGCAGCAGCACGATATAGAGCGGCAGGATGTTGAGGTTGCCCGGCAGCGCCACGAGCGAGAGCACCCGCCAGACCGAATCCAGCCCGTGCGCCAGTTCCGGCTCCAGAAAATCAACCGGCACCGGCCAGAAATGCCGCCAGATGCGGATGGTCGCGATACACACCACCACCATCACGATCTGGAACACGTAAAGCTGCCAGCACCGCCGCCCGATGCGCCCCAGCACCTCGACCACCGGCTTTTTGGCAAAAGCCCGCCCATAGGCCAGCCATGAGGCATAGCCCGCCAGCAGCACGAACACCTCTGCCGCATCGGCAAAGCCGATATTGCGCATGGTAAAGCGGTTGAGCCAGTTCTGGGGAATATGGTCGATGCACATCATGAGGAGTGCCGCGCCCCGCAGGGCGTCGATACGGTGGTCGCGCCGGTGCGGGGCCTGCGCCCGCTCGCTGGAAATGCCCATGATGCTCCCTGCCTGCCTCAACACGATGCGCCCGGGCCATGCCCCGGTGCCGCCCGATGAGCGTAAAGCAGCAAATCGGATCGCAAACCATTCTCATCATGGCAGGGATGCCCCGCAACACTGTCATGGCGCGCCGGTGGCCCCTGCGCACTGTTTCATGACTCGACCACCCTGCCCCACCCCTTCTATACCCGCACGGGCGAGAAAGCAGGGAGCGCAACCATGACCAGTCCCGACCGGGCAACCATAGAAACCGTGCTGCGACAGGTGTGCACGGACGATAAGGCCGCAAGCGTTGCGGAACTGGGCAGCCTTGATGCCTTCATGATGCGTGACGGCGTGCTCCATGTTGCCCTGGCGACCGACCGGGCGCGGGCCGAGCGCCTGCAACCCCTGTTGCCCGCACTCGAACGCGCCCTTGTTGGTGCGGTTCCCGGCAGCACGGGGGCCAGTGTCATCCTGACCGCGCACCGCCCTGCCCCCGCACCTACCACGCCCGCACCCGCAGCGGGCGGCGGCCACCGTCCGCTCAACCTTGGCGGCGGCAAGGCGGGCAAGGCCCCCACCGGCCCGCTGCCCGCAGGGGTTGGCGTGGTCATTGCCGTGGCCTCGGGCAAAGGGGGGGTGGGCAAGTCCACCACGGCGGTCAACCTTGCCGTGGGGCTGGGGCTGGAAGGGCTGAAGGTGGGGCTGATGGATGCCGACGTGCATGGCCCCTCCCTGCCGCGCATGATGGGCGTGAACGGCCAGCCCGAAGTGCGCGATGGCCGCCTGATCCCGCCGCATAAATGGGGCATTTCCGCCATGTCGATCGGCATGCTGGTGGAAGAGGACAAGGCCATGATCTGGCGCGGGCCGATGGTGATGGGCGCCATAGGCCAGCTGCTGGGCGATGTGGAATGGGGCGCGCTTGACGTGCTGGTGGTGGACATGCCGCCCGGCACGGGTGATGCCCAGCTAACCTTGGCCCAGAAAACCGCCCTGGCCGGGGCCATTATCGTCTCGACCCCGCAGGATATCGCCCTGCTCGATGCCCGGCGCGGTGTGACCATGTTCGAGAAGATGAACGTGCCGGTTCTGGGTGTTGTGGAGAACATGTCCTATTTCTGCTGCCCCAACTGCAACCACCGCACCGAGTTGTTCGGCCATGGCGGGGCGCGGGCGGAAGCCGAAAAGATGGGCGTGCCCTTTCTGGGCGAGATCCCGCTGCTGGCCGATATCCGCGCCAGCGCCGATGAAGGTGCGCCCATCGTGATCGCGGCCCCTGACAGCCCGGCAGGGCAGGCCTATCGCGCGCTGGCCCATACGGTGGGCACGACGCTGCGCCGGGTGCTGGACAGGAAGAAGTCGGGTTCCTGAAAGCCTTGATACCGCCTTTTTTAAAGGCGGTATTTTTTGAAGCTTTTTGAAAAAAGCTTCACCAAAAACTTTGATTGGTTTTTAAAAAACAGAAATTTTCTGGTTCTTTTTTATAAAAAAGAACCGTTTAACTACACAAACTACAGCTTGCGATCCCGCTTGATCCGGTCCCACGCCGCATTGATCTGGGCAATCCGGGCCTCGCCCTGCGCGCGCATGGCCTCACTCGCCCCGCGCGCGGCCAGCACATCGGGGTGGTGCTCGCGCACGAGGCGGCGCCAGACCACGCGCACTTCGTCATTGCTCGCATCGCGTGAAATGCCCAGCACCTCATAGGCATCGATTTCGCTCACGCCGGGGCGGGCACCGCCTTCGCTCGCGCGGTCCCATGCACCGGGGCTGAGGTTGAAGGCCTTGTGCACGCCGCGCAGAAAGGCTTCCTCCTGCATGTTGACCGGCCCGTCAGCACGGGCAATGACGAACAGCGCGGCCAGCGCCTCCTCCAGCATGTCGGTCTTGTTGGCAAACGCGCGGCCCAACTCGGAGGCGAAAGCCCTGTAATCATCGGTGCGCTGGCGGGCGTTATCGAACAGGCGGCCCACTTCCTTCATGTTCTCGGGCGGGAGATGGAAGCGGCGCTTGAAGGCGTCGATCTCGGCGCGGTTCACCGACCCGTCGCATTTGGCCACCTTGGCGGACAGGATGATGATGACCAGCCCGTATAACTGGTCGCGCTTGCCCATGGCCGCAGCCATCTTGGCCGCCATGAAGGTGGCCGCCCCGTTGGGGTCGGCATTGAGCCGCGGGCCCCAGCGATCGGTCCAGCCGCCTGCGGGGGTTTCCAGCAGTGAGCCGTTATCCGCTGCGTGCCCGAGCGCCGTGCCCACGACCGCGCCCATGGGGCCGCCAACCGCGAACCCCGCAACGCCACCAAAAATCTTGCCCCAGATTGCCATGCCCCGACGCTAGCACGGTTTGCCCGGTCAACCCAACTGATCTTGCCCGTCCGCACCCGCCATTTCGGGCAGGGCTGGCATCCATTCGCGCAATGCCTCCACCCGCAGGGCAGACGCCAGAGGCCGGTCTGGCGGGCGGGCGGCATCGACCTGCCCCACAAGGGCGGCAAGTGCCAGACCGCGTGCCTGGGCAATAAGGTGCAGCGCGTGCCAGAACTCCGGCTCCAGCGCCACGCTGGTGCGGTGGCCCGACAGGTTGAGGCTGCGCTTGTGCAGCATCCGGGCAGCCCGCTGGGCGGGCAGCGGCATGGCGGGCGGCTCGCTCATGCAGGCAGCCGCAGCGTGGCCCATCGGGCGGCCTCTGCCACGACGGGATCAGGGTCATTGCACAGGCGGCTCACCACCGGGCGCAGGGCCGCCTGCCCGCTATTGCCAATGGCTACCGCCACATTGCGCACAAAGCGGTTGCGCCCGATGCGCTTGATGGGCGAGCCGGAAAAACGCGCCCGGAAGCCTGCATCATCCAGCCCGGCAAGTTCCACCAGCGCAGGGGCGTGCAGGTCATCACGCGCGGCGAGCTTCATGTGGCTGGTGGCCTGCGCGAATCGGTTCCACGGGCAGACGGCAAGGCAGTCATCGCAGCCATAGATGCGGTTGCCCATGGCGGGGCGCAGCTCAACGGGAATCGGGTCGCGGTTCTCGATGGTGAGATAGGAGATGCATCGCCGTGCATCCATTACGCCGGGTGCGGGAAAGGCATCGGTCGGGCAGGCCTCAAGGCAGCGGGTGCAACTGCCGCACCCGCCGCCCGAGGGGGCGGATTGCGGCAGGTCGAGCGTGGTGTAGACCTCGCCCAGAAACAGCCAGCTCCCGTGCTGCCGCGACACCAGCGAGGTATGCTTGCCCTGCCAGCCCAACCCCGCATTCTGCGCCAGCGGTTTTTCCATGACCGGGGCGGTATCGACAAACACCTTGACCTGCGTCTCGCTGCCTGCCCGCCTGCCCTCGTTCACCACAAACTGCGCCAGATGCTTGAGCATGCCCTTGACCACGTCATGGTAGTCGCGGTTGCGGGCATAGACCGAAATATTGCCCGCATCAGGCACCCGCGTGGTGGCCAGTGCATCGCCCTGTGGCGCGTAGTTCAGCCCCAGCGCGATCACGCTGCGCACCTCGGGCCACAGGGTGGCGGGGTCGCCGCGCTGGGCCATGCGCTCGGCCATCCAGCCCATGCTGCCCGCAAATCCATTCTCCACAAAGGCGGCAAGGCGCGCGCGCGTCGCCTCATCGAGCCGGGCGGGCGCAAACCCCACGGCATCAAAACCCAGCGCGCGCGCGTGATCTGCAATGCGGACCGCAAGGCGGGCCGGATCAGGCGACGCCTGTGCCATCAGGCCACGGGTGGGATGTCGGGAAAGGGCATTTCATCCCCACTCCAGTCATCCATTGCCCATTGCGCCCGCAGGTGGGCGGCATGGGCTTCGAACGTGCCATCGACAATGGCCGCCCGCATGCCGCGCATGAGCCGCTGGTAATAGGCGATGTTGTGCCATGTCAGCAGCATCGGGCCGAGCATCTCGTTGGCGCGGAACAGATGGTGCAGGTAGGCGCGGCTGTGGCGCGAACAGGCCAGGCAGTCGCAATGCGGCGAGATGGGCCGCGAATCGCTGGCATGCCGCGCGTTGCGGATATTGAGCGTGCCGCGCTCGGTGTAGGCGCGCGCCGTGCGCCCCGCCCGCGTGGGCATGACGCAGTCGAACATGTCCACCCCGCGCTCCACGGCACCAAGCAGGTCATCGGGTGTGCCAACGCCCATCAGGTAGCGCGGGCTGCCATCGGGGATGAGCGGCACGGTGGCCTCAAGGGTAGAGAACATCAGTTCCTGCCCCTCGCCCACCGCAAGGCCACCAATGGCGTAGCCCTCGAAGCCGATGCCGGTCAGCGCCTTTACGCTCTCGGCGCGCAGTTCCGGCTCGGTGCCGCCCTGGATGATGCCATACTGCGCGTAACCCGGCCGCTGCACGAACGCCTCGCGGCACCGCTGCGCCCAGCGCATCGACATGCGCATGGACTGGGCAATGACCTCCGGCGCTGCAGGCAGGGCGGGACATTCGTCAAAGCACATGCTGATGGTGGCATCGAGCGCATGCTGGATGTCGGTCGAACGCTCGGGCGTGAGGCGATGCTTGGAGCCATCGATATGCGAGCGGAAGGTTACGCCATCGGGGTCGAGCTTGCGCAGCGGGCCGAGCGACATGACCTGAAACCCACCCGAATCGGTCAGGATCGGCCCCGGCCAGTCCATGAACCGATGCAGTCCGCCAAGCTGGCGCACCCGCTCGGCGCCGGGGCGGAGCATGAGGTGATAGGTATTGCCCAGCACGATGCCTGCCCCCGTCGAGCGCACGCTGTCCATCGTCATGGCCTTGACCGTGCCCACCGTGCCCACGGGCATGAAGGTGGGGGTGGCAACCGTGCCATGCGCGGTATCGAGCCAGCCCGCCCGGGCGTGGCCGCAGCGCGCTTCGGGCCGCCAGTTGAAGGTGGTCATGGCAGGTCTCCCTCGGTGCGGTGCAGCAGGCAGGCATCGCCATAGGAATAGAAGCGGTAGCCGCTGGCAATGGCATGGGCATAGGCCGCCTGCATGCGATGGTAGCCGCCAAAGGCGCAGACCAGCATGAACAGGGTCGAGCGCGGCAGGTGAAAATTGGTCAGCAGCATGTCCACCGCGCGGAAGCGGTAGCCGGGTTTGATGAAGATGGCCGTCTCGCCATGAAAGGGGTGAACGATGCCGTTTTCATCCGTCGCACTTTCAAGCAGGCGCAGCGAGGTGGTGCCCACAGCCACGATCCGGCCGCCTGCCGCGCGCGCGGCATTGATGCGCCGGGCCGCATGCGGCGAGATGGTGCCACGCTCGGCATGCATGCGGTGGGCGGAAATCTGGTCACTGCGCATGGGCAGGAAGGTGCCCGCGCCCACATGCAGGGTCAGTGTCTGGCGGATGACGCCTGCCTTATCGAGGGCGGCCAGCAGCTCCGGCGTAAAGTGCAGCCCCGCCGTGGGGGCGGCCACCGCACCCCGGTGCTGGGCGAATATGGTGCTGTAGTCCTTGCGGTCTTCCTCGGTCGGGCCATCGGGGCGGGCGATATAGGGCGGCAGGGCCAGCTTTCCTGCATCATGCAGGAACTGGTCGAACGCTGCCCCTTCGGCGCTGAAGCGCAGGGTTACATCACCTGCATCGCCCCGGCTGATGACCTCCGCCGTGACAGGACTGCGCCCGAAGGTAAGCGTATCACCCGGCCGCAGGCGGCGGGCATTGCGGGCGAGCACATGCCATGAACCATCGGGCAGGATGCGGTCGAGTGTAATGCCGATCTTCGCCTCGCCGCGCATGGCGGCAAGCTGGGCGGGGATCACCGCCGTGTCATTGGCGACCAGAATGTCGCCCGCCCGCAGGCAGCCCGGCAGGTCGCGCACGTGGCGGTCAATGAAGGGGCCTTGCCCGGGCACATCGAGCAGGCGCGCGCTGTCACGCGGGCGGGCCGGGTGATCGGCAATGCTCGTGGGCGGGAGGGTGAAGTCGAAATCAGAAACCAGATCCGTCATGCGGCACCCTTTACGGAATCCGCACCCCGGTTGCCAGTACGAACTCTCATCGCCCGCGTAAAGAAGCTGCTGGAAAAGCCTGCCCACTGCATGTGCTGCAAATCATGCAAAAGTTTTTGGCGAAGCTTTTTTTCAAAAAGCTTCGAAGAACGCCGCCTTTCTGAAATAAAGGTGGCACCCAGAAACTTTTATTCCTTTTTCCACTAGGCTTCCTGCGCCTGCTGCATGGCGGCGTTGGACAGACGCAGCCGGGAAAGCCACAATGCGGCAGCGATTCCCATACGGGAATGTTCCCCGCCTGCACCCGGCGCGCCGGATGCCGCGCAATTTATGGAGTTAGCCCATGTCCTACGCCGCCCTTGATGCCGTCCGTATTGCCCGCGCCTGCAAGACTGCACTGCATGTGCTCGAAACGGTGGAAGAAAAGGACCGCAGCGAGGCCCACCAGCGCAAGACCATCATGATCCAGCGCATCGAGGCCCTGGCCCGCGCCGCCGCCGAGAGCAAGAACAACGACCAGGTCATTACCCTGACCTCGGAAGAATTCTGGCTGATCAGCCAGAACTGGTAATTCCAGGCGCCATTACCCTCCCCCTATTCGCGCCAACCCCGGCACGAAAAGCAGGAAACCCACATGACGTTTACACTGACCAGCCGCTCCTTCAACGATGGCGACCGCCTGCCTGAAGCGCAGGTGTTTGAAGGCATGGGCTATTGCGGCGGCAACATCTCGCCGCCGCTGGCATGGCAGGACCCGCCTGCGGGCACCAAGAGCTTTGCCATCACCATGTACGACCCCGATGCGCCCACCGGCTCGGGCTGGTGGCACTGGGTTGTCATCAACATCCCTGCCGAGGTCACCTCGCTGCCCGCAGGCGCTGGTTCGGGCGACAACAACCTGCCCGAACATGCCGAGATGACGCGCACCGACTTTGGTGGCAACGTATATGGCGGTGCAGCGCCCCCGCCCGGGCCGGAGCATCGCTACATCTTCACCATCCACGCGCTTGATATCGCGCAGATCGAACTGCCGAGCGATGCCTCGGGCGCCATGGTGGGGTTTGTGATCAACCAGCATAGCCTGGGCTCGGCCAAGCTTACGGCCGTGTATGGCAAGAAGCCGAAATAAGAGAAGTTTTTGGTGAAGCATTTTTCAAAAAGCTTCGAAAAATGCCGCCTTTTTGAAAAAAGGCGGCACTCAAAAACTTTTATCCGTTACTACCCCTGATATGAGGCAATCTCGATCAGGTTGCCATCAGGGTCATGGCAGTAGACCGAGGTCACCGGCCCGAGCGCGCCAAGGCGGGCTACCGGCCCCTCGGTCACGCGCACGCCGCATTTTTCCAGGTGTTCAATCACATCCACGCTGTTGAGCGCGGTGGTGAAGCACAGGTCATTGGTGCCGGGCAGCGCATCTTCCGCCGTGACCCACCCTTCGGCCCCGTGGGGGCGGAGGTTGATCTTCTGGCCGCCGAATTTCAGCGCCGTGCGGTTGTTGCGCCCATATTCCTCGCGCTCCATGCCCAGCACGCGCTGGTACCACGAGGCCGAGACCTCAAGGTCCCGCACACTCACCACAAGGTGGTCAAGACGATCGACGGTAAAACGCATGGCGCTCCCTAACCTTCGGTTGTCCGGCCCGACGGGCAGGCCGGACGCCCCATCGGGTGACGTTCAGCCGGTCAGGCCATCATAAAAATCATTACCCTTGTCGTCGATCACGATAAAGGCCGGAAAATTCTCGACCTCGATCTTCCACACCGCTTCCATGCCCAGCTCGGGGTATTCCAGCACCTCGACCTTGCGGATGCAGTCCTGCGCAAGGCGTGCGGCAGGGCCGCCGACGGAACCGAGATAGAAGCCGCCATATTCCTGGCACGCATTGCGCACGGCCTTGGAGCGGTTGCCCTTGGCCAGCATGACATAGGAGCCGCCCGCCTTCTGCAGCATGGCCACATAGCTGTCCATGCGGCCTGCCGTGGTGGGGCCGAACGCGCCGGTGGGCATGCCCTCGGGCGTCTTGGCCGGGCCGGCGTAATAAACGGGGTGATCCTTGAGGTATTGCGGCAGGCCCTCGCCCTTTTCCAGCCGCTCGCGGAACTTGGCGTGGGCGATGTCACGCGCCACCACCATCGTGCCGGTCAGCGACAGACGCGTGCGCACGGGGTACTGCGAGAGCCTGCGGCGGATCTCGTCCATCGGCTGGTTGAGGTCGATCTGCACCGCCTCGCCCTCGAGGTCGTCATCCGTGGTTTCGGGCAGGAAGCGGGCGGGATCGGTCTCGAGCTGTTCAAGGAACACGCCATCGCCCGTGATCCGCGCCTTGACCTGCCGGTCAGCCGAGCACGACACCCCGATTCCCACCGGCAGCGACGCGCCATGGCGCGGCAGGCGCACCACGCGCACATCGTGGCAGAAATACTTGCCGCCAAACTGCGCGCCAATGCCGAGGCGCTGGGTCAGCTTGTGGATTTCCTCTTCCATCTCAAGGTCACGGAAGGCATGGCCGTGCACGCTGCCCTCGGTGGGCAGGCTGTCGAGCCAGCGGGTGGAGGCAAGCTTGACGGTCTCGAGATTCTGCTCGGCGGACATGCCGCCAATCACCACCGCAAGGTGGTAAGGCGGGCAGGCCGAAGTGCCGAGCGTGCGGATCTTGCCATCCAGCCATTTCAGCAGGTTTTCCTTGTTGGACAGGAGCGCGCGCGTCTCCTGGAACAGGAAGGTCTTGTTGGCCGACCCGCCACCCTTGGCGATGAACATCAGATCCATCTGCTCGGCATGGTAGTCGCCTGGCGTGGCCGAGATATGGAACTGCACCGGCAGGTTGGTGCCGGTGTTCACTTCCTCGAACATGGAAACCGGGGCCATCTGCGAATAGCGCAGCGCCGTGCCGGTATAGGTGTCGTACACCCCGCGCGAGAAGGCTTCCTCCTCATTGCCATCCACCCACACGCGCTGGCCCTTCTTGCCATACACGATGGCGGTGCCGGTATCCTGGCACATGGGCAGCACGCCGCCTGCCGCGATACAGGCGTTCTTGAGCAGGTCCATCGCCACGAAGCGGTCGTTCTCCGATGCCTCGGGGTCTTTCAGGATCTTTGCAAGCTGCGCCAGATGGCCGGGACGCAGCAGGTGCGCCACGTCATTGAAGGCGCGGGCGGCGAGTGCCGTCAGCGCCTCGGGGCGGATATGGACCACCGTGCGGCCCGCGAGGACCGAGGTGGTGATGCCCTCGATCTCAAGCTTCTTCCACGGCGTATCATCATCGTGCAACGGAAAGAGCGGGCCATACATGAATGGCTTGCGCGCGGGTGCGGATACGTTCAACGGACACTCTCCTCTGCCTTTTCCCCCGGATTGGTTCCGGGTGGCGGCGTTATGGAATCAGGGCGCGTCCGGTGCATCCGGCGCACCCGGATGGTTGATGTGGCTCAGCCCGGCCCGCCCGGCCCACGCTTGCGGAAGGCGGCAAGACTTACGACCTGCGAGCCCTCGCCCCTGTCCTTCTCGGCCCCGCCTTCCTCCGCTACGGCCGCGGCAGGCTGTGCTGCGGCAGCGGCGGGCTGTACCGGCACCACGTTTTCGCCCTCGGGGGCGGCGGCCACGGGCGGCTGCTCTGGCACGCTGAAGCGCAGGGCAAGGCGGATATGCGGATCGGCAAAGGCGGAGATGGCCGCCACCGGAATCACCAGCGTGGAGGGAATTCCGCCAAATGACAGCCCGACCGAGACAATCTGGCGGGCGCGGTCCACCTTGAGATCCCAGAACTGGTGCTGGAGCACGATCGTGATCTCGTGGGGGTACTGCGCGCGCAGGCGATCAGGCATTTCAACGCCCGGCCAGTCGGTCCTGTATGTCAGATAGAAATGATGATCGCCGGGCAGGCCGTGGGCTGCGGCGTAATCAAGCGCGCGCAGCATGACATGGCGATATGAATCCTCGATCCAGGAATCATAAGGCATGAGGCTGTCGGGGATGGCGGCATCGAAACCGTTTTCCTCGTCGTGATCATCGGACATTTCGGACTTCTCCGTACATCCGCCCGGGCAATGCTGACCCGGAACGGATTTTTGCAGACATGCGGGTTCGGACCACGCCGTGCCACAGCACCAAGCTGTGCGTCAAACTTCATGGCATGGCAAGCCACGGGCGCGCGGCATCCCTTCACGAAGCGGATACCGCACCATCAACCTAACATGAGCAGAAGAAAAGGTGGGAGGGCTTCTGTTGCCCGGTGCCCTCCCGAACCGCGCTTATCGCTTATGCAGCGACAGCGAGCACCTCTGAGTTATCGTTGGCACTTGTAATTTAGCCCGATAACGGTGGTACAATGCCGGGCAAAAGGCGGGTCTTTACCATGCGTGTCGAGCCTGTTTCGTCCCCATATCCCCCACCTGGAGGGAAACTGGTGGAGACGCCGGGTACCGCCCCCGGGTCCACAACACTTATTCCACGCGCCGTTTATCGCCATAGCCAAGGGGCAAGCCCCTCCTGCACTTTGCAACATAGGCATTCGCCCTGCATCTGGCAAGGGTTACGTGAACGGGGGTGCGGTGCAGCAGCCACAATTTTATCCACCCGCGAGAGGTGGAATTTTCATGCCTGTCCGCAAGGAGGCCGCTCATGGCGGTTACAGGCCCTGTTGCAGCGTGGATATCATTGCCCCTACGCGCCTGCATGCGCCATGATGCCGCCGTAAAAGCGGGCCAGAGCCATACTGCCCGGACAGGCCATGCAGGCTGTTGGCCCGACGTGCCGCTTTATATGGTCTGGCCCATATGGTATGGCCCGCGTCCTTGTGGTGATGCATATGAACGAGGCGGTAGGACACATGTTTTCCAGCGAGCAGAAATCGGCCATCGAGACAGCCCGCGCCGGATGGGCCCAGACCCGTCGCCTGGTCGTGCCCGCGGTGGAAGACGTGCTGTATTCCCCCATTCCCGTGCTCGAGACCGGCTTCGTGCGCGCGGTGGACTATATGGGCGGTGATAGCGGCATCGTGCAGGGGGCGCGCGTCTCCTACGGCAAGGGCACGCGCAGCACGTCTGATGACCGGGGCCTGATCCGCTACCTCATGCGCCACCGCCACACCAGCCCGTTCGAGCTGGCCGTAATCAAGCTGCATGTGCGCGCGCCCATTTTCGTAACCCGGCAGTGGTTCCGCCACCGCACCGCCAGCATCAATGAATACTCGGCGCGCTACTCCGTGCTGGAGAAGGAATTCTACTTCCCCCGCCCCGAGGATATCGCCGCCCAGTCCACCAACAACAAGCAGGGCCGCGCCGATGCCCTGCCGCCCGAGCAGGCCCGGCAGGTGCTCGACATCCTGCGCGATGACGCCTCGCGCTGCTACGACCACTATCTCGACCTGCTTAACGAGGACGAAAACGGCGAGAAGCGCGACCCCTCACGCCCCGCCATCGCCCGCGAGCTTGCGCGCATGAACCTGCCGGTCAACATCATGACGCAGTTCTACTGGCAGATTAACCTGTGGAACCTGCTGCACTTCCTGCGGCTGCGCGCCGACAGCCACGCCCAGTACGAAATCCGCGCCTATGCCGATGCCATCCTGCAGATCGTGGAAAAATGGGCGCCGTTCACCTTCGAGGCGTTTACCGACTACATGCGCGATGCCGTTCTGCTGTCCGGCCCGGCGCTGCGCGTGCTGCGCGCGGCCATGAATGGCCAGGACGTTGATCCTGCAAGCCATGGGCTGAGCAAGCGCGAGGCGCGCGAACTTGCCGGAATGTTCCCCGAAATTGCGTCCCGGCTGGTCTGCCAGGGCTGACCGGCGCGTTCAACAAAGCGTGATCCCGTGCCACCGCTCCGTTGCGGTGGCGTTGAGGGGATGTGGATTTTACGTCACACCCAACGCGGCAATTCTGCCAGCATCACCCTTCCCGAGGCCCGTCCGGGCCGGGTTCGGCCCCATGTGCATCCTGCAGGGCAGCCACAATCTTCCCTCATCATCGGGCTAGCGGATTGCACAACAGCCATCCCATGCTAGAGAGTGACGCAAGAAAGGGGCGATATCGCCCGGTTCAGGATTCTTGCAAACACATTGGGCCACCCCGCCATGCCTGCATGACGGTGAAGCAAAGACAGAGGGAAGCGGAAACGAGTATGCGCGCAGAGACAGGATCGAATTCTTGGTCGTCCCGCCCGTTCCCGTCCCCGCGTCGTCCGGCGCTGCGCGTCGTGGGGGTGATGCTGGGCCTGCTGGGGCTTGCCTCATGCGCGGCCCCCCCGCCCACCGACCCGGACGCTTTGGCTGAATACAAGGAAGCCAACGACCGCTACGAAAAGCTGAACCGCAAGGCCTTCGGCCTGACCATGTGGGCCAACAAATACACCCTGCGCCCGGTGGCCAAGGCCTATATCTGGGCCGTGCCGCGCCCGCTGCGCAATGCGTTTGGCGGCCTGTACCAGACCATGAACGAGCCGGTGGTGTTCTTCAACGACGTGGGCGCAGGCAAGCCCCGCCGCGCGGGTGACGCCTTCGTGCGCTGGTGCATCAACATGACCGCAGGCATTGGCGGGCTGATCGATGTGGCGAACTACGCAGGCTACAAGCATCATGACAACGATGCCGGCCTGACCCTGGCCACATGGGGCGTGGCCTCCGGGCCATACCTGTTCCTGCCGGTGCTGGGGCCGTCCTCCTTCCGTGATGGCATCGGCTACGGCATCGACGTGGGCCTCTCGCCCTGGAACTACGTGCCACGTGGCTACGGGCTGCTGACCTTCAACTGGGCCTATAACATCATGGGCACCATCAACGGCATGGCCACCAATGTCGATGCGCTTGATCAGGTAATGAAGGATTCGCTCGATCCCTACGCCACCATCCGCAGCGCCTACCAGCAGCAGCGCAAGGCGATGGCCGAAGCCATAAAGAACGACCATCGGGCCACCGTGCCTGACTGGTACCACACGAAATAACCAAAAAGGGACACAGCGATGCAGAGATTCATCCCCCGTCGCCACGCACTGGCCCTGCTGGCAGCACTCGCCACCATGCCTGTTGCTTCAGCATGGGCGGTTGATGCCGGCGCGCAGGCCCGTTCCTTCGTCACCATGTTTGGCAGCAAGCTCGTTGGCGTGGTCAACAGCGACATCTCGCTGGAAAAGAAGAAGCAGGACATCCTGCCCCTGCTCGAACAGTATGTGGATGTTGATGCCATCGGTCGCTACTGCCTTGGCCGCTACTGGCGCACCGCCACCCCGGACCAG
Organism: Komagataeibacter xylinus; assembly: GCF_009834365.1. Lineage (NCBI taxonomy): Bacteria > Pseudomonadati > Pseudomonadota > Alphaproteobacteria > Acetobacterales > Acetobacteraceae > Komagataeibacter > Komagataeibacter xylinus. The sequence goes on from NZ_CP041348.1 coordinate 933,768, forward strand.
CAGGCCCGCTACATCAAGCTGTTCCATCAGGTGCTGGTCAACGCCATTACCGACAAGATTGGCGACTATCGCGGCGTGACCTTCGTGGTGGGCTCAAGCGCGCCCTCGGGCGATGACACGGCTGTCTCCACCGTCATCAACCGCCCCGGCCAGCCGGGCGCTGATACGCAGTGGATCATCAGCACCGCCAGCGGCAGCCCCAAGGTGGTGGACGTGGTGGGCGAAGGCGCAAGCCTGCGCCTGACCCAGCGGCAGGATTACGGCTCCTTCATCGCGCGTAATGGCGGCAATGTGGATGCCCTGCTGCGCGCGCTCGACAAGCAGATCGCCAACCACCACTAAAAACCTCTTCTCCATGCGCAGGCGCACAAAGACCATGAAAAAGCCGGTTTCATACCGGCTTTTTTAATGATGGTGGCCAGGGCGCATGCGCCGTTTGATACCCGGACGCCTGATATGCCATAAGGAGCGGCCACATGGCGCGATGCAAGAAGCTTTCTTTCTACGTCTTACGGGGTTCCCGCGCTGATGTTTTTGCGATAACGCAGAAAATATGCTCAAACCCCTCTCCGTAGGTTAACCTCAGGCCCATATTGTCTTCAGCTTCATGACATCCAAAGAGTCCTCACTGCTTCCGGAATACAGTGTCGTTGTTCCCTGTTATAATGAAGGGGAAAATCTGCGCGTGTTCCACGAACGTCTCTTCAATGTCATGCAGATGACAGGAAAGACGTGGGAAGTCGTCTACGTCAATGATGGCTCGCGCGATGATACGGCTGAAGTCATCACGGCCCTGGCGGATGGGGAGGCGAATGTCGCCTATCTCAACCTGTCGCGCAATTTTGGCAAGGAAATCTGCCTGACCGCGGGCCTCGATCACGCACAGGGCACGGAGGCGGTCATCATCATCGATGCCGACCTGCAGGACCCACCCGAAGTGATTACCGACCTGATCGCCGCCTATAAGGACGTGGATACGGTCTATGCCCAGCGCCGCTCCAGAAAGACGGATAGCTGGCTGAAACGGTTGACGGCCTTTGCTTTCTACCGGGTCATGGTCGGCCTGAGCAACCGCATCACCATTCCGCCCGATACGGGTGATTTCCGCCTGATCAGCCGCCGCGCGCTTGATGCCCTGCTTTCGCTGCGCGAGCGGCACCGCTTCATGAAAGGCCTGTTCGCCTGGGTTGGCTTTCCCAGCCGGGCCGTGCTGTACGACCGCGATGCGCGCCATAGCGGCTATAGCAGCTTCAATTACTGGAAATTGTGGAACTTCGCGCTTGAAGGCATTACCTCCTTCACCACCATTCCCCTCAAGCTGGCAACCTATATCGGTCTTCTCACATCAACCGTAGCACTTTTTTACGGTACGTTCCTCCTGATCAGGACCCTGATTTTTGGCAATAACGTGTCGGGCTACCCCAGCCTCATGACAGCAATACTGTTCCTGGGTGGCATACAGCTCATGGCTATGGGTATCATAGGTGAATATCTTGGTCGCGTATTCAATGAGACGAAGCAAAGACCGTTGTATATTGTAGAATGTTACGTAAAAAAAGGAATAAATCCATGAAAAAAGGATTAGAAGTTAATAAAATTATCCTTTTTTCATTCGTCATATCTGCTTTATCGCTTTTTATTTTTGACCTCGAGACCATTCCGTTTGGCGGTCTGACATATAGCACATGCAAATGGGACTGTTACTGGTACAGGGACATCATTCTGCATGGCTACACGCCCCAGACCTATCTTTCGCTTGCCCATATAGGGAAAGCCGCGTGGCCTTTCTTCCCGCTTTTTCCGGCACTGACTGCTGGCGTCAAAGCCCTGACTGGCCTGACAGCCGAAGGGGCGGCCCTCCTTGTCAATCAAACGCTGTTTTTCTTTATGGTGGCGCTTTCAGCGCTGTATTATAGAAAATTCATATGCAATCAAAAAACTTATGTATTTATAATAGCACTCTGCCTCTCTCCATTTTCATTATGGAGCAAGATTCAATACACAGAATGCATATATGGTATTATTACAGTTTTAACCTTTTATTTTGCGCGAGATCGGAAATATATACCATTAATCATCTGCTCTTTCCTTGCGGCACTTACTCGGCCGACAGGTGTCCTGCTGGTCAGTACATGTAGCGCCTACCTTATGCTTGATGCGTTGAAGACCCGGAATCTGAATGCTTTCCTGAACGGCGCATGGCCGATCGCGGTAGGAAGCCTGGGCCTATCGCTCTACATGCTTTATCTTTATTACCTGACCGGGGATGCGCTGGCATTTTCCCACATGCAGAGTAGCTGGGGGCGTCATTTCATGTTCCCCGGTGGCTGGATCATTGAAGCCATCACCCACGGCCACCGGATCAATGGGGTGATCTCGGCCATTATAGATATGTTTTTCCTGTATTACGGCTTCAAGAACCGCATGTATCTGGAAACATCGCTGCTGGCCCTCACCTTTTTTGTTGCCCTGAGCTCGGGTGTTGAATCCCTGCACAGATACATCATGGGCAATCCCTTATTTGTCATGATCTTTTGCCGCATGTTTGATCATAAAGAGAAAAAATTCACGAACAGTGCCCTAGTGTGTCTGTTTATCCTGAACCTGATCATTTCAGGCATGTGGTTCCATGATTCAAACTACTTTTATTAAAGAGGAGGGCTGGACAGAATGTCGAACAAATCGGTTATTTTCTTTTTCATATGCATTATGTCGTTTGATATGTTTGTTCTGTTCAAGGCCATGCATCCGACAGCAAGCCAGAATTACATCAATTATTTCATAAAAAATAATATATCGACCAAAGAATACAATACGAATGAACTATACGATTACAATGCACTGAAAGAAGCCAGTCCGGGCATGGAGGACTGGCGGTTCAGGCCCATATGCGAGGATATCAATCACCACTGCAACCTGCCGCGAAAGCACTGAGCCCACAAAGACTCTGCTGCCACGCTGTTGCCGCCCATCAGGCCCCGCTCATCAAGATAACAGGCCCGGACCCATGCACGGACAATCACGCCTTCTCGCCCTGCTTGCTGCGTTCATGCCTTGGGGACCAGTTCATGCCGGGAGCCCCCAGCCTCCCGCCAGCACCGTCACCCATACGCAGGCTAGCGTGGAATGGCAGGGCAATGGCCTGCTGCTTGAGGTTACAGCCTTGCGGGATGACATTGTCCGCATCCGTATCGCTCCGAATAGCGGCCATCTGCCGGAAGATGCCTCCTGGGCCGTTCTCCCGACCGCGCGGCAGGCACATGTTTGTGCCACCCCGACTGATGATGCGCATGCCGTAGGCTTTGCGACCAGATCCCTTAAAATCAGCATCAATCGCCTCACCAGCGCACTGAGCATAACGGATGACAAGGGCACCCCGCTCCTGACCGACAGGGGCGCGCCCGCGCTCCTGCCCTCTGACCGCCACGGCTTTACCCTGATCAAGACCCTGCCCGATGATGGTCACTTCTTTGGACTGGGCGACAAATTCGGCCCGCTGGACCGGCTGGGCAAAAGCTATGCCATGTGGAATACCGACAGTTACGGCTACCGGGAGGGACAGGACCCGCTTTACAAGGATATCCCCTTCTTCATCGGTTATACCCATCATGCCTATTATGGCGTTTTTGTTGATAACACCTGGCGGACATTCTTTGATTTCGGCCATGAAGACCCCTCTGCATTGCAGATCAAAGCAGAAGATGGCCCGATCGATTATTATGTCATGGCCGGGCCTGATGCCAAATCCGTTGAGCAGCAATATGCCTGGCTGACCGGGCCGCCCGCCATGCAGCCCGAATGGATGCTTGGCTTCCAGCAATCACGCTGGGGATATCCGACCGAGACCGCCCTGCGCGATATTGGAGCCCACCTGCGCGCCGACCATGTTCCCACCGATGCGGTCTGGATGGATATCGATTATCAGGATCGCTTCCGCCCCTTTACCGTCGATCCGGCCACATTTGCGCATTTTCACCAGATGATCGCCGATTTTGCCAAAACCGGCATCCATACGGTCGCCATTACGGACCTGCATATTGCCGATGCCCCGCATCAGGGCTACGCGCCCTATGACAGCGGCATGGCACAGGACCGTTTTGTCAAGGATGCCAGCGGCAGGCCCTATATCGCCCCCGTATGGCCCGGCCCCTCGCTGTTCCCTGATTTCACGCAGGCTGCGACCCGCGCCTGGTGGGGACAGCTATACCGCCACTTCGCCCTTGAAGACGGCATTGCCGGGTTCTGGAACGATATGGATGAACCCGCCGTTTTTGATACGCCCACCAAGACCATGCCGCTCAATACCGTGCACCGCATAGACGAACCGGGCTTTGTCCCCCGCACGGCGTCGCACCGCGAGATCCATAATATCTATGGCATGCAGAACCACCGTGCCACGTATGAAGGGCTGCTGGCACTCAAACCTGACGCGCGCCCTGTTGTCATGACCCGTGCCTCCTATGCCGGGGGCCAGCGCTATGGGGTGACCTGGACAGGGGATAACGCCTCCACCTGGAATCACCTGGCGCTAAGCGTGCCGATGCTCGAAAGCCTCGGTCTGGGCGGCTTTACCTTCTCTGGCGCTGATATTGGCGGGTTTGCAGGCGTGACCTCACCCGACCTGCTGACCCGCTGGTACGAAATCGCCATGTTCACCCCCATCGCCCGCTCGCATGCCGACAAGGATAGCGGCCCGCAGGAACCGTGGGCCGATGGCAGGATGCATGAAGACATCCGCCGCCACTTTATCGAGACCCGTTACCGCCTGCTGCCCTACAACTATACGCTGGCGGAAGAAGCATCGCGCACCGGTATCCCGATGATGCGCCCCCTCTTCATGGAATTTCCGGACACGCTCATCCACAAGGCCCCGATGGACCTTGCCAGTGGCAATGAGTTCATGTGGGGGGCGGCCCTGCTCGTGGCCCCCTCGCCCGCGCCGGAATCGCCCGCGCCCTACCGGGTCACGCTGCCGCCGGGCCAATGGTATGATTACTGGACCGGCCAACCGGTCACCACGGCTCAGGCGCTGGTTCTCAAGGGCGCGGCGGGCTCGATTGCCAGGGCAGAAGAGGGGGATACCAATACGGCACATGAGCTGAAAGTCGCACCCCGGCTGGATCAACTGCCGGTTTACGTGCGGGGCGGCAGCATCATTCCCCAGCAGCCGCTTGTACAAAGCACCATGCAAACACCGGGCGGCCCGCTCACGCTGCATGTCTATCCGGGCGGGAACTGCCAGGGCAGCGTGTATGCCGATGATGGACAATCCTTTGATTTTCGCAAGCAGGCCTACAACCGGGTCCGCTTTCGCTGCCAGATTGACCAAAAAGGCGGCCTGAGCCTGACGGTCGGCCCGACGGAAGGCACCTTCCAGCCATGGTGGCATGCCTATGCCGTTGTCATTCATGGCAGGAACGCACCCCACGCGCAGGCCACCTTCAATGGCACGACGCTACCCGTCAGCGTGGCTGATACACCCATAGGGCACGGGCTGATGGTGACCATTCCCGCTACGGAAGGTAGCCTGCAGGTAAACCAACCCATTCCTGAAAAATAAAAAGTTTTGGGGCGCCGCCTTTTTTCAAAAAGGCGGCATTCTTTGAAGCTTTTTGAAAAAAGCTTCACCAGAAATTTTTATACTGGTTCACCTGTCTTTCAGGATGGCGACATGGACCACGCCATCGTGCGTGACCCAGCCCCTGTACATCCCGTCGGTATTGAAGGGCATGGCGATATTGCCTTTATCATCCACCAAAATCGCGCCGCCATCGCCGCCAAGCGCCGGGATCTCGTGGTTGATCACCTCATCCGCCGCCTGCGCCAGCGGCTCGTGCATCATCGTCACCCGCATGCAGATCTCGTGGGCGGCGACCGTGCGGATGTAATATTCACCCCAGCCGGTGCCTGACATGGCGCAGCCTGCATTGGCGTATGTTCCAGCGCCAATGATGGGCGAATCGCCTACACGGCCCCACATCTTGTCCGTAAGCCCCCCCGTTGAGGTAGCGGCCGCCAGATGCCCGTTGCGGTCAAGGGCCACGGCGCCCACCGTTCCATGATGGGTGTCGGCTTCCTTTGCCTGCTTCTGCCGGTCTTTCTCCAGCGCCTCCTGCAACTGCGCCCAGCGCCGGTCGGTGCGGAAATAGGCGGGGTCAACCAGGGCCACGCCCTGCGTTCTGGCAAAGGCCTCCGCGCCATCGCCAATCAGGAACACATGGGGCGAATGCGCCATCACGGCGGCTGCCAGCGTTATGGGGTTGCGCACATGCGTCACCCCCGCAATGGCGCCAGCCTGCAGGGTCGCGCCATCCATGATCGCGGCATCCATCTCGTTATGCCCGTCATGCGTGAAAACCGCGCCCCTGCCTGCGTTGAATTCCGGGTCATCTTCAAGCACCTGCACGGCGGCTTCCACCGCCTCGACCGCGGGCCTGCCGGTTTTCAGCTTTTTGTAACCGGTGCGCAATGCGCGCTTAAGCGCGGCCCTGACCGCTTTTTCACGCGCAGGGGTCATATCCTTGCGGATCACGCCCGCCCCACCATGAATGACCAGCACCGGTTCGGCCGCATGGGCCTGCACCGCCACGGAACACAGCAGGCAGACCAGCGCCGCAGAAAGTATTTTCACCTGTCAAACTCCCCGGAGAACCAAGGCGCTGAGTTTACAGGAATAATACGGACAGGAAACGATTTCTTCCGCGCGCAGCCAGAAGCATATTTTAAGGGACGTTTTTGAGGCTTCGTGAAAAAAGCCGCTTTCCGGCAGCCTTTAGAGCACGCTGCGAATAGATTGAATCATAGGATTCCAAAAGGGCGTCTGATGTGATTCAAGATGAAGACTGGTGAAGGAGGCCAGCCTTCATGCCAAAAGCTTACTCGCAGGATTTACGAGACCGCGTGATTGATGCGGTGGAGAAAGACGGCATGAGTTGCCGGGCAGCGGCGCGGCGTTTCGGCGTGAGTGATTCTTCAGCGATCAAATGGGTGCAGCGCGCAAGACGCATCGGAGATCGGTGCTGCGCCGGCACGGGCGGGCATCGTCCCTCGAAAACCAGACCTGAACGGGCCTGGCTGCTGGCCATCATTGATGCCGAACCTGATATCACCCTTGCGGCGCTGTCGATCCGACTGCGCGAGGAGCGTGGCGTTCAGGCCGACACAGGCATGCTCTCGCGCTTTTTCCAATCCGAAGGGATCAGCTTCAAAAAAAAGCGTGCTGCCCTGCGAGCAGGATCGGCCTGACGTCGCGCGCAAGCGTAAATTCTGGAAGCGCTATCAGGCCGATATAGATCCCACGCATCTGGTCTTTATCGACGAAACCTGGGCCAAGACCAACATGACGCGCACGCACGGCCGTTGCCGCAAAGGTGAGAGACTGAGAGCCAGAGTCCCTCATGGCCACTGGAAGACACTGACCTTTCTGGCTGCCTTGCGTCATGACCGGATCACCGCACCCTGCGTTCTCGACGGACCGATCAACGGGCGCAGTTTTTTGGCCTATGTCGAGCAGTTTCTGGTTCCAACACTCAAGCCGGGCGATATCGTCGTGCTCGACAATCTCGGCAGTCACAAGGGCGATGCGGTTCGCAAGGCCATTCGGGCTGTCGGGGCGAGGATGATCTTCCTGCCGCCCTACAGTCCCGATCTCAATCCGATCGAACAGGCCTTCGCCAAACTCAAGACTTTGCTGCGAAAAGCCGCAGAGAGATCCGTTGAGACAACATGGAAACGCATCGGCGAACTCATCAAATGCTTCTCTCCACGGGAATGCGCCAATTATCTCAAGAACTCAGGATACGCATCAATCTAATCACAGAATGCTCTAATGCAGGCTGGCCCATGAAGGCGCGCCACGCAGGCTGTGATAGAGCAGGATATCCGGCCCGCAGTACTCCGGCTGGTCCGGGCACACGCTCATGCCCGCCCCGCCAAAAACCTGCCGGGCCACGATGTCATGTTCGCGCACATAGGCAATGACCCGGCTCACCCCTGCATCATGCGCAAAGGCCAGCGCCGTGGTCGTTGCCTCACGTGATAGCGCCGTATCACGCACATCGGCAACCATGATGAACTGCAGTTCATGGCAGTCAGGCGCGGTGGTGGAAGGCTGCACGCCTGCCAGCCCGATGAAGCGGCCCTGCTGGCGCACGGTAAACATGCCCACGCCCTCGCGACCCCAGGTCATGAGGTCGGTCAGCATGTCCTGCTCGCTCAGCACGCGGTTGCACACGCCGCCAGCAAGCCGCCCGGTCACGCCAGCGCTGGCCTTGAGCCGCACCACGTCCACAAGGTCGGTCCATGAGACCGGATCAAGCTGCAGGTGGCCTGTCTGTATGTGATATCGACATCCCATTACTGCCTCCCCCAGGGCCGGTGCGTAAAACCCGGCCTTTATTGAAGGCAGATAATGGGGCCGATGGCAAATGGAATCAGCGCTCGATGGGGCGGTACTTGATGCGGCTCGGCTCGGTCGCATCCGGGCCAAGGCGGCGGCGCTTGTCTTCCTCATAGGCCTGGAAGTTACCCTCGAACCATTCCACGTGGCTGTCGCCCTCAAAGGCGAGGATGTGGGTGGCCAGACGGTCAAGGAACCAGCGGTCATGGCTGATGATGACCGCACAGCCCGCGAATTCGGCCAGGGCATCCTCCAGCGCGCGCAGCGTATCGACATCAAGGTCGTTGGTCGGCTCATCGAGCAGGATCACGTTGCTTTCCTGCCGCAGCATCTTGGCAAGGTGCACACGGTTGCGCTCACCACCCGAGAGCACGCCCACCTTCTTCTGCTGGTCCGCGCCCTTGAAGTTGAAGGCGCCGACATAAGCGCGCGACGGCACGGCGCGCTTGCCAAGGTAGATCACGTCGGTCCCGCCGGAGATTTCCTCCCACACGGTCTTGTCGTCATCGAGGCTGAAGCGCGACTGGTCCACATAGCCGAGCTTGACCGTGTCACCAATGGTCAGCTTGCCGCTATCAGGCGTTTCCTGCCCCATGATCATCTTGAACAGGGTGGATTTACCCGCGCCATTCGGCCCGATCACGCCCACGATGCCGCCCGGCGGCAGCTTGAAGTTCAGGTCATCGATCAGCAGGCGGTTGCCAAAGCCCTTGCGCAGGTCCTCGGCCTCGATCACCGTGCTGCCAAGGCGGGGCCCGGGCGGAATGACGATATCGGCAACGCCATTCGCCTTCTCGTTGTTCTGGGCCAGCATTTCCTCATAACGCGCGATACGCGACTTGCTCTTGGCCTGACGGGCCTTGGGCGAGGAGCCGATCCATTCCTGCTCGGCGGCAAGGGCGCGCTGGCGTGCGCTCTCTTCCTTTTCCTCCTGCGCCAGGCGCTTGCGCTTCTGGGTCAGCCAGGAGGAATAGTTGCCCTCGAACGGATAGCCACGGCCACGCTCGAGTTCCAAAATCCAGTTGGTGACGTTATCGAGGAAGTAACGGTCATGGGTAATGACCATCACGGTGCCTTCGTAGTCACGCAGCGTCTTTTCCAGCCACGATACGCTCTCGGCATCAAGGTGGTTGGTCGGCTCATCGAGCAGCAGCAGGTCGGGCTTTTCAAGCAGCAGGCGGCACAGCGCCACGCGGCGGCGCTCACCACCGGAAAGCTTTTCCACGGGGCTGTCAGCGGGCGGGCAGCGCAGGGCCTCGAGTGCAATCTCGAGCTTGCGGTCGAGTTCCCAGCCATCGCCGGCGTCGATCACTTCCTGCAGTTCGGCCTGTTCGGCCAGCAGGGTGTTCATTTCATCATCGGACATGGGCTCGGCGAACTTCATCGAGATCTCGTTGAAGCGGTCCACGGCCTTTTTCAGCTCGCCAAAGCCCAGCGCCACGTTCTCGCCAACCGTCAGGCTCTCGTCGAGCTTGGGTTCCTGCTCGAGATAGCCCACGCGCGCGCCCTCGGCCGCCCATGCCTCGCCGCCGAATTCCTTTTCCACGCCGGCCATGATCTTGAGCAGCGTCGATTTACCGGCACCGTTGACGCCAAGCACGCCAATCTTGACGCCGGGCAGGAAGGACAGGGTGATGCCCTTGAAGACCTCACGCCCACCCGGATACGCCTTGGTCAGGTCCTTCATCACATAGACATATTGCGTGGCGGCCATGACGGTCGGCTCCTGATAAACTGATGAGAAAATGGTCAAGTCACCGCACGGCGTGAGCTGCATCGGGGCATGCCCGCCGTGCCGCATGCTGAAAAGCCTGCGCCCGGCAGGACTTGAACCCGCAACCAAGCCGTTATGAGCGGCCCGCTCTAACCAATTGAGCTACGGGCGCGCAGGCAGCCCCTGATCTCGCGCATGTCGCGGGATTTGGCAAGATCAACGTGCCTTTTTGTGCGTAATTTTTTCCGCGGCACGGGCAACATTGCCATAAAAAAAACAGGTTCATGATCTGGCTCATGGTTGGCCGCCCTGCCACGGAACATGACTTGCACAGGAAACGCGGGCAGATATACCGTCATGCCCCGTTAATTCATGCCGCTCCGCTCCGGGGTGGCTCTTAACACACATACAGGCAGCAGGAGGCCTGAACAGCAATGGACGTATCAAAGATTTCCCCCGGCAAGGACGTACCCAACGACATCAACGTCGTGATCGAAATTCCGCAGGGTTCAGGCGTCAAATACGAGATCGACAAGGATAGCGGCGCGCTGGTGGTGGACCGCATCCTGTTCACGCCCATGGTCTATCCGGCGGCCTATGGCTTCATTCCCAACACGCTGGCCGCCGATGGCGACCCGACCGACGCGCTGGTGCTGATGCCCGCCGCCGTGGTGCCGGGCGTTGTGGTACGTGCGCGCCCCATCGGCGTGCTGCGCATGGAAGACGAGAGCGGCCAGGACGAGAAGATCATCTGCGTGCCGCACGACAAGGTGCACCCGTACTATTCCAACGTGGAAAAGCTCGAGGATCTGCCCGAGATCGTGCTCAAGGAGATCGAGCACTTCTTCACCCGCTACAAGGACCTGGAAAAGGGCAAGTGGGTCAAGGTTGCAGGCTGGGCCGACAAGAAGGTTGCGGGCGAAGTGATCCTTGAATCCGTCAAGGCCGTCGCTGGCAAGTAAGACGACCGATAAAAGTTTTTGGTGAAGCTTTTTTCAAAAAGCTTCGAAAAACGCCGCCTTTTTGAAAAAAGGCGGCCCCCAAAAACTTTTATCCCCTTAATATTCAGGCGGCATTGGTCAGCCTGCTGCCACCATGGGTCAGTTCCCCGATCAGCCGGTGGTAGCCCGCCATGTAGTCCTGCATGGCCAGCGTTTTTACGGCATGGGCGCGGACATTGGCCCGCAGCCTTGCCGCAAACCTTTCATCTTCCAGCAGTTCCACCACGCCCTGCGCAATACGCCGTGGCGCGAGGAAGGGCACAAGCCGCGCGGTGCGGCCATCTTGCAGGAATTCCTCCACCGGCGCGGTCTGGCTGCCCACGATCGCGCAGCCACAGGCCATGGCCTCACGCAATGACCATGACGCCACAAACGGGTATGTCAGATAGACATGCGCGTCCGATCGCTGCAGCAGGCGGCGGAAATCATCATATTTCACCCTTCCCGCAAAATGCACGCGCCGCATGTCCAGCACGCTGCCGAGTTCGGCCAGCATATGCTGCCGCCATGTCTGCCCGCCCGGAGCGGGGGCGCCGTAGCTGACCCCATCGCCACCCACCAGCACCACCCGCGCATCGGGTCGCGCCCGCAAAATATGGGGCAGCGCGCGCATGAACATATGAAACCCCCGATACGGTTCAAGGTCACGCGCAACATAGGTGACCAGTTTCTCGCCGGGCTGCACCACCACATTGCCCAACGTGAAGGGGCGCAGGCGGGCCTGCGGGTCCGGGGCGCATTCTTGCAGGTCCACCCCTTCGGGCAGCAGGGTCAGGCGCGGGCGCGCCCAGTCAGGATAGGTTGCGTGCTGGAAGCGCGTGGGCGTATGCCCCCATCCCGGCAGGGCCAGGGCAAGCAGGTTGAGCGTATTGCGGGCACGGATGAGCGGCGCCACATCGCTGGCGGGCGCGAATTCAGGGTCAAAGCCCACATCCAGCCCGGTGGGATGATAGAAGAACTCGTAATAACCCAGCAGCGGCACGCCGGGATACACATCGGGCAGGTCCAGCATCTCGCCCCAGCCATGGTGGCCGATAATGATGTCGGGTACATAGCCCAGATCCCGCAGGGTGCGTGCCGCCTGCGCCACTGCCGCCGCGCGCTGCATGGCCCGGGCGAGTTCCGCCACCGGCCCCGGCGCGGCCAGTTCCGGCGCGGGCGGCAGGCGGTAGGCCACCCGGCGCACGCCCGCCATGTGGGATGTTCCTGATTCGCTGATGAAAATGATCTCGTTGCCGCCCTGCCCCCGCAGGTCGCGCAGCAGGTGCAGGAACTGGGCGGGAAAATTCTGGTGCACGAAGAGGTATTTCATGCAGCCCTCCCGCCGCCTGCGCTCATGAACCGGCCAGCACGCCGGGCCTGCGGGGTGCCGCACCCCTGCGGCGGGGCGACCGGGCGGGCGCTGCCGCGCCGCCGGGCTTGCGGTGCCACCACGGCACGGGCCGGTCCGGGCTGGCCTGCGTCTGCGCCTTCTGCTTCATCTTTTCAGGCGGTGTATTGTCACCCACGGCCTCTACCGCGTCGGGTGGCTCGCGCCGTCGCTGCGGCGGCACACGCCTGCCCCGCCTGACCCGCCCCACAGGCAACGCGGGGGCTACGGGCGGGGCCAGCGCATCAAGCACCTGATCTTCCATGCAGGCATCGCCCTGCGCCGGGGCAGGCGGTCGAACCGGAGTCCGGGGCTGCATCACCACGCGAAAGGCCTCGAGCGGGGCCTGCGTCGTAGCCATGACCGGCGCATCCGCCACCGGCCCAATGCGGCTGCCATCGATAAAGCTGGCCTCCACCTGGCATTCATAGGCCTGGGCCGCCGCCCCCTTCAGCCGCACGCGCAGGCCGAGCAGAGGCAGCGCCATGCCCCGGCTGCCGCAATATTCGCCGCCGCCCGCCCACGGCGAGAACCAGTCCTGCCCCAGTATGGCCTGATATTCGAGATCGGTCGGAGCCACGCCGGGGGCGGGCTGGATGGCAAACCCCTCCAGCCAGTGCCCGCTCCCGCTTTCGCCCATCCACGCGCCAAGCTCTGCCTTTACATCGCCCCGGTGCTGGATATGGGCCATCATGCCCCCTGCTGGCGGCGCAGTTGCGGCCTGCGCCACCCGTGCCGGTTGGGCTGCAGCAGGCGGGGCCGAAGCCGTGCCGCCGAGGCGGACAATCTTCAGGACAGGCAGTTCACCGGGCGCGTCGTGATCGCGATAGGTGGTGACCAGCACCCCGCCCCCGCCTGCTGGCACCATGACCAGCGCCGCCCCTCCGCTCGCCCCGATCCAGCCCTGCGCGTCAAAGGTGCTGACCCGCACCCCGTCGGTGCCCGGCGGAGCGCTGACGCGCATGCCCGTCAGTTTCCCGAAGCGCGCTGGAGCCGTGAGGGCAGCATGAAACAGGCAGTACAGCCCTGCATCCAGCCGCATGAGCCGTGCCGTGGCCTGCACGGTATCGGGTTTTGCCACGGGTGCGGGTTCGCTTGCAGTCTGCATCATGGCCGCTCCACCCGGACGGGGGACGGCACGGGCGCACGGACAGGGGCGGGATAGGTCAAGGCGGGCCTCTTGCAACGGGTCAGGAACACGCCGGGCGTGCAACGTCATGCCCGGCCTGTGCATAAGACAGCAAAAACGTATTCAATTGGTGAACGGGCAGCCCCAGCGGCACGCAGGCTCCCCGCCCCGTGGCGCGGATGCGCTGCGCAATGGTACCGATATCAAACGCCACGGCCCGCAGCCCCGCCCGCCATAGCAAGGTGAGCGTGAAGCACCATGTCTCGGGCCACAGCGCGGGCATAAGGCCCACATCACCCGCGCAGCCGCGCACCAGCGCCAGGCCATCTGCTTCATCATAATGGCCGGTTATGAACACGCGGCCCGTTTCCAGCAGGGCGGCGTCATCCGCCGTGTGGCCCACCACCACGAATTCCAGCGGCAGGTCGCGCGCGCGCGCATCCGTGGCCGCCGCGAGCACGATGGCATAACCTTTTTCCAGCCCGATCCCGCCCACGATCACCACCCGGCAGCGCTCATTGCGTGGTGGCAGGCCAGTAGCGGCGGGTGTGGCATCCCGCGCGGCAAATTGCGGCAGGGACAGCGCAGGGCCATCATCTTCCAGCGCCTGCATATGCGGCGTGACATGGGGAAAATACCGGCCCAGCCGCAGGGCAACCTCCGCCGAGGGCACGATCACCCGCCGCGCACCGGCGAGTTCACGGGCCGTGTCATGACGCAGGCGCGTCACATCGCGCTCGCCCACCACGGAGCCGAGCACGCCCACGCAGGCCGCACATCCCGCCGCATCGGGCTCGCCGCAATACCGCCCCGCAGGCCCCACCAAGGTGACGCGCGGGCACAGCCCGGCATAGTCATGCACGTAATATTCATAGGGCAGCGCCAGCACCTGGCACAAAGCCCGCGCGCGCGCATCGTGGCCCAGTTGGTGATGGATCTCGATCTGGCCTACGCCCAGCGCGCGCAGCAGGGCCACAAGGGCTGCTTCCTGCGCGGGCCAGGCAAAATGCAGATCGGGCCAGTCGGCGTCGGGCCTGCCATCGCGCAGCACGAACCCTTCGGGCGTGGGGTCGAGCACGACTGGCAACCGCCCCGCCGCCAGCCAGAGCCGTGCCCGCGCCCGCACCACGCGCGCCACGCCGCCGCCTTCACCATGGCTGACCAGCAGAACCGCCCCTGCCAGCCCTGCCGCAACCGTACCCCGGCACCACACCAGAACCGACAGCCGGTGCCGTGCCGCCCGCAGCGGATCGGCTGCAATATGGGCTGCCACCAGCGCATCATAACCGGGAAAGAGCCGGTTCAGAATCCAGATATTGCGCCGCAGCAGGTCAGCCCGCGCACTGGCAAACGATACGCCCCCCACATGCCCCACAAATGCGCCCACCGCCGCCTGGTGCCGCCACCCACCCAGACGCGCGCGCATGCAGAAATCATTTTCCTCCCCATAGCCCCGGCCAAACAGTTCGGGGCGGAAAGGGCCGGTCTGGCGCAGGCAGTCATGGCGGATGAACATGCAGAAGCCATGCGCGGTGGGAATCTCCACATCCTGCCCGCCATTGGCCCGCCTTGCCGCTGCCATCAGGCGCCGCACCGCCGCAAGGCCGCCCACCAGCGGGGCGGGACGGGCGGGGTCAGGCCATGTGAGAATGGTGGCATCGTTGGAAAGGGGCGAGACGGTGCCCGTATCGGCGCGGGCATAGGCTACATGCCGCATTTCCTCCAGCCAGCCCGGTGCCACCAGTGTGTCGCTGTTGAGCAGCACCACGTCACAGCCCGCCGCATCCGCCAGCGCGGTGCAGACCGCCGCCGGGTAGCCCTGGTTGCGGGCATGCCGGCGCAGCACGATACGCCCCTGCCCTGCCAGCGCATCCAGCGCACGGGCCAGATCAGGGTCCGGGGTGGCGTCATCCACCACCATGACCTCGGTGGTGGCATGTGCCGGCGCGACAAGGCTGGCCAGCACGCTGTCGAGACAGGCCAGCGTGGCTGCCCGGTCGGCATAGACCGGAATGACCACCCGGCAGCGCGGGGCGCACGGCGGCACGCGCACCGGTGCCGTGCCACGGCCGCGCATGGCGGGAAAGACAGGCCGCGCTGCGGGCAGCCCGATGGGCAGGGGCGAGCCGATCAGATCCTGCCCATCGGGCCGCACGACCCGCACGCTGCCGGCTGAAGCCATGGCCGGCCACGGTACATGAAACGTCCAGACCGGCAGGCCGGGGCCTGCCGCGCTGTCCTGTCGGCCCACCTTGCCGCGCCTGAGCGTGAGGGCGCGCCTGCCCCGTGCATCAATCAGGTGCAGCACCGGGCGGCGATCGGGGCAGGCAGGCATCAAGGCCCAGCCTGCCAGCCCGTGATCATCGGGCCACATGGCACCAAGCGTGGCGCATAAGGTCGCGCGGTCAGGGCGACCGCCGAGCAGCACGGTGCCCGCATGGCGCACCACGATCTCGCGCCCATGCCGCCAGTGCGGGGGGAGTGGCGTGCTGCCGCCCGGTTGCGCCGGGCAGGGCTGGCCATCAAGCCGGATTTCAGGCAGGGCACGAACAGGCAGCGCGCCCCAGTGCAGCACGCCATCGGGGTCAAGCGCGCACCAGCCGGGCTGCCCCGTGTGCTGGCATATCAGCACCGCCGCGCGGTGCAGGTCGGGTTCGAAACCATAACGGCCAAAAAAGCGGTCAAGCGCCGCCGCCGCGCGGCTCCACGCCCCGGCACCGCACAGGGCCAGCACCAGCAGTTTCAGCCCCGTGCGGAATTCCTGCCCGGCCATGAGCTGCTCGACCGCCTGCGCGGCCTGCATCGCCTGCCCTGCGCCCAGCAGCACCGCCGCCTGGGCAAAACGGACCGTCCGGTCGCCTGAGGCCATGCGGGCCGCACGCGCCATCCACGCTACGGCCTGCGCATGCTGGCCTGCCGCCGCCTGCCGCCAGGCCTGCCGCATGGCAGCACTCACTTCCACCTCCGGCACGCCATCAGGACCAGCGCGAGGCTGTCGCCTGGTCATCCGCCCGCCAGTTGCGCGCATTCCGCCCGTGCCGCATCCAGCCCCTGTGCACTGGCCTGTTCCAGCCAGTGGCGAGCCTGTGCGGCGTCAGCAGGTCCGGCCAACCCCCGCGCCAGATAACGCCCCGCCATAAGCTGCGCCAGCGGATGGCCCGCCGCAGCGCCCCGCAGGAACCAGTGCAAAGCCTGCGCCCGATCGGGCGGGATGTCATGCCCGCCGCCGTACAACGCGCCCAGCGAGAACATGGCCTCCGCCCGGCCAGCAGCGGCGGCTTTGTGATACAGGGCCAGTGCCCCCGCATGGTCGCGAGGGCCACCACGCCCCTCCAGCCGGAGCAGGGCTGCGGCAAGGCAGGCCGCGGGCAGGCCATGCGTGGCCGCCTGCTCCAGCCAGTGCCGCGCCCGCGTCAGATCAGCCGCCACGCCATCACCCTCAAGCAGCATGCGGCCATACCAGTAGGCGGCATTGACCACGCCCACGCGGGCGGCGCGTTCCATCCACAATGCGGCTGCCGGGCGGTCCATGGGCCGCCCCACGCCTTCATGCAGGCTGACCGCGAGGTTGAAGGCGGCAACCGGGTCACCCGCCTGTGCCGCCGGTTCAAAATCAACCAGAGCAGGCGGCGTGGCGGCCTGTTCCGCCCCGCCTGCCAGCAGGGTTGCGGCAAGGTCGCTCATGGCAGTCAAATCACCCAGTTCCGCCGCGCGTTCCAGCCATTGGCGGGCCAGGTCCGGGTCAGCGGCCACGCCGCGCCCCTGCTGGTACAGCACGGCAAGCATGCGGCAGGCCAGTGCATGACCGTGATCTGCGGCCACGCGGTACCACGCAACCGCTTCATGATCGGCGGGAATGGCCGCCTCGCCGCGCGCATGCAGGTCGCCCAGCAGGGCGGCGGCCTCACGGTCGCCCCCAAGGGCCGCGCGGCGCAGCCATGTCTCGGCCATCAGCATGTTGCGCGGGCCATCCGCCCGGTCATGCAGCAGCAGCGCGCCATAGCGGGCCTGTGCGGGGCGCACGCCCTGTTCGGCCGCCCGCCCGTACCACAATGCGGCCTGACCCATGTCACGCGGCATGCCCCAGCCCCGCTCATGCAGCAGGCCCAGCATGTACTGCGCGGTGGGCAGGCAACTTTCCGCCGCGCGGTTCAGGGCGGCGACCGCATCGGGGTCGGTGCCCGGTGCCTGAGTTGCCAGATGGGCTGCCGCCAGCCCCAGATCACCCTGCGGGCACCCCGCCTGTGCTGCGCGCGCGCACCAAAGGCGCGCCGCCTCTCCGTCGCGCACGCTCTCTGGCCCGCAGGCCAGCAGGTAGCCATAGAGCGCCTGCGCATCGGGCAGGCCGAGGCTGGCCGCACGCTGCGCCCAACCGGTTGCAGCCACCGGGTCGGGCCAGCGTTCGATACCTGCGGGCAGGCTGTCAGGCAGCAGGCCGTCGGCCCCCTTTCCATCAGGTGGGTCAACCAGCAGCATGAGCGCCATGGCAAAACAGGCTTCGGCATGATCAGCGGTCGCGGCACGGTGCATCCAGCGCACGCCCTCAGTCGGGCTGCGGGGCACGCCCTGGCCTTCCAGATAGGCGCGGCCCACCTGGTACTGCGCGGCCACCATGCCCTCCTGCGCCAGCCTGCCCAGCAGGGCAAAACCCTGCGGGGCGCGACCTTCGTGCTCCAGCCAGCTTATGGCGCGCTGCAGCCGCCCCTGCGCGGAGAACCCCTCCCGCCAGCGGGAAAGCAGCTTGTACATCCCGCCCCCGCTCAGGGTTCGCGCATGCCGTCGGTCACGGCAGGCAGCAGGCGGTTGAGCAGGTACTGCATCATGGTGCGCCGCCCGATATGGATATCAGCCTCGACCGGCATGCCGGGCTGCGGGTGGAAGAAGGGCGGCACGCCATGCAGGGTATAGCGGTCGATGGACAGGCGCACGCGGTAGAAGGCGTTCATCGGGTCGCCATCTTCCTCGCCCGTCTGCGCGCTGCCGCCGCCTGCGTGGCCTGAGGCATCGGTA
The DNA here is from genome assembly GCF_009834365.1 of Komagataeibacter xylinus. NCBI lineage: Bacteria > Pseudomonadati > Pseudomonadota > Alphaproteobacteria > Acetobacterales > Acetobacteraceae > Komagataeibacter > Komagataeibacter xylinus. The sequence goes on from NZ_CP041348.1 coordinate 952,389, forward strand.
AACGCATCAGGACTGATAACACGCACCGTGGCATCGCCCCCGCCATACTGCGTGTAGGGAAAGGCCGAGAATTTGAGCAGCGCGTGATCGCCCGCGCGCACATAGCCCGCATCCACCCCGCGCAGCGTGGCCTCGACATCAAGCGCGGCGGCGGCGGGCACCAGTGTCATGAGCGGGCTGGCGGCCTGTATGACCGAACCTGCGGAAAGATGCGCGATGCTCAGCACCACCGCATCGCGGTCGGCACGCATGATGACAAGGTCATGGTGCAGCATGGCCTTGCTGTAGCTGCCCTCGGCATCGGCCAGGCGGTGCTGGGCCAGGGCAAGATCCTGATACACGGTGGCGTGCCAGTTGCTGACATAGCCATCGCGCTGCGCCATCATGGCATCGAGGTGGGCGCGCGTGCTGTCCGCCTCGTGCCGGGCGGCAACCTGTGAGCGCACCACCTCCATCAGGCTGTCCTGCGCCGCAAGCGTGGAAAGCCTGCTGCCCACCTGCTCATGCTGCAGGCGCATGCGCATGTCCTGCACGTCACGCGCCACGCGGGCACGGGCGGCATACATCGCGGCACTGGCCTCATAGCCCTGCAACTCGCTTTTCAGCCCCGCAATCTGTCGGTCGTAATTGGCTATCTGGGCGGTATATTCGGCTTGCCGCCGCAAAAAGGCCGCGGCCTCCTGCACGGAAGCGGGTTCGTTCACATCTGCCGTGTAGGGCTTGCCTGCGGCCTCGGCTGTGCGGCGGGCGACCTCGGCGCGATAGGCCATGACCTGGCGGCGCAGGTTGGTCACGTCGGCATCGGTCATGGTGGGGTCGAGGCGGGCCAGCACCTGCCCCTTGCGCACGGTGTCGCCCTCATGCACGTCGATCGAGCGGATGAGCGCGGTCTCGAAGGGCTGGATGACCATCGTCTCGTCAAACGGGGTGAGCCTGCCATTGACACTCACCACCCGGTCAAGCGGCAGGAAGGTCATGACCAGCAGCCCCGCCCCCGCAAGGGCTGCAATCAGCCAGACCACGTAACGCGCGGCATCCGATGGCGGCAGGCCCACCAGCGCTGCACTAGGCGAATAAAAGGACAACAGCGCGGGCGGCAGGTCGGTCGGCACATCCGCCGTGGGCGGCGGCAGCACGGACAGGATCGCCCCCTCCGCAGGGCCACCCTGCGCATCGGGCGGGGGGATCAGCACCTGCCCGCTCATGCCGCATCACCCTGCATGTGGGCAAGCGGCGGGCCGCCGGTCTCGGCCAGGTGGTTCTGCTGCATCCACAATGTGCGGTAAATGGCGCAGCGCCCCAGCAATTCGGCATGCGGGCCGATATCGACCACCTGCCCGTGATCGAGCACGCAGATCTGGTGGCATTCCACCAGAGAGGCCAGCCGGTGCGACACGATCACCATGGTGCGCCCGCGCGCGAGGTGGCGCAGATTGGCGTTGACCACCGCCTCGCTCTCGGGATCGAGGGCGGAGGTCGCTTCATCAAGGATCATGAGCCTGGGGTCGGAAATCACCGCGCGCGCAATGGCAAGGCGCTGGCGCTGGCCGCCGGAAATGTTGGTCGAGCCCTCCTCGATCCAGGTATCGAAGCCTGCGGGCATACGCTCGATGAATTCCTCGGCCCCCGCAAGGCGGGCGGCGCGCACCACGTCCTCCAGCGTCAGGCCCGGCCGGCCCGCGATGATGTTGTCGCGGATGGTGCCGCGGAACAGGAAATTGTCCTGCAACACCACGCCACATGAGCGGCGCAGATAGGTCAGGTTGATTTCGCGCAGGTCGATGCCATCAAGGCGCAGGTGACCGGTATAGCTGCGGCTCACCCCCTGTAGCAGCCGCGTGATGGTGGACTTGCCCGAGCCACTGCGCCCCACCAGCCCCAGCATGGTGCCTGCGGGCACGCTGAAGGTGATGTCATCGAGCGCGGGAGCCGAGGCCCCGGGATAGGTGAAGCACACATTGGAAAACGACAGCGCCCCGTGCAGCGGCGGGCGCAGGCCGGTGGTGAGCGCGCGGGTCTCGGTCGGGCGGTTGAGCACGGAGCCGGTCTCGGCCAGGGCTGCGCGTACCTCGTTGAGGTCATCAATCAGCCGGGCCATGTTCACCAGCGGCGAGGCCACGCGGCCACCCAGCATCATGAACGCCATGAGCGCGCCCGCCTCCATGCCCGAACTGGTGGAGGTAATGGCCATATACGCCCCGATGAGAATGATGCCGCGATTGATGAACAGGTCCAGCGGCATGACTGCCGTGCCCACCCAGTTGCCCATGCGCCCGGCATCGAGCGAGGCGGTGACGACATCGGCCGTTTTTTCATCCCACACCGCGCGGCGCACCGGCTCCAGCGCCATGGTCTTGACGGTGCGGATGCCGGCCACCGTTTCATACAGTGCGGCGCTGCGGGCCATTTCGGCGCGGATCTGCCGGTTGATCAGCCGCCCCACGGTAGGCATGGCCAGCACGATGATGACGCCAATCAGCGCGGCACCCACAACGGTCATCCACGCCAGCGCGCTACTGAGCCAGAACAGGAAGGGCAGCACCACCAGCAGGGTGAACAGGTCAAGGAAAGTGCCCAGCAGCTTGCCGGTCATGAACTGGCGCACCTTGTAGATGGCGCTGACGCGGCCGATGATGTTGCCCGCCTGCTCGCGCTCGAAAAACTCCAGCGGCAGGGCCAGCAGCCGGTCGAACACCGCAAGCGAGATGCGCGTGTCCAGCCGCGTGGTCAGCACCAGCGTGATTTCGCGCCGCGCGTGGGTGAGCAGGATTTCATACACCGCCATGACCACGACCAGCCCGGTGAGCGAGACAAGAGTAGCCATGGAATGGAAGTTCACCACCCGGTCGATCACCTGCATGACAATGAGCGGCGGGAAGATGGCCAGCACGCTGATCACCACGGAGGACAGCACCACATCGCGCAGCAGCCTGCGCTCGCCCAGCACGAGGCCGCGCAGCCACGCAAAATCGATCGGCGGCTCGGGGCGCGTGCTGTCATGCTGGCCGCGCACCAGCAGCACATCGCCCGTCCAGACCGCCTCAAGCCGCAGGGCATCGACCGCCACCGGGGGGGCCTCGGGGCTGGCGAAGGGATCGGCCAGCCAGACCACGCCACCAGCTTCATCCGCGCCGACCATCAGCCCCGCCGAGCCATCGGCAAACATGAGCACGACCGGCGGCACGTCGCGCAGGCGCACGAGGTCGCGCCATTGCAGGCGCATGCCCCTTGCGGTGCCGCCATTTTCCTCCACCCAGCGCGCAAGGGCGGGAATGGAGGGAGCGGGATCATCCGGTTCACCGGTAAAGTCACGCACATCAAGGTCGATGCCATGAAAGCGCGCCGCGCGCAGCACCGCCTGCAGGCGGATCAGTTCCGGCGCGCGCCGTGGCGGTGTCTGCCCCCCGGCGGGGCCGCCTGCTTGATCTGGATGGGCCACGGCACCCCTTTGCGTTGCATGTGCTGTCCATTAACCGGGCCAAGGTTAAAGGCAGAAAGCAAAGGGTTCCTTAAGAGGCCGCGCGAAAAGCCGGGCCGGGACGCACGCGTGGCCTGATTTAAAGACGGTTGTGGAACACCACAGTAGCCAGACGCCCTTACATATCCATGGTCACGACCGCGCCGCGTGAACAGGTCTTATTGTAATCCGTTATGATGTAACGGCCAATTTTATAGGTATTGAACGCTGCGTGTTCCTTCATGCCATCAAAGGAGCATTGATGGATGGATTTCTCGATCAGTTTCCATGCCGGGGTTGATCTGTACTGATCCTTGTATTTCCACAACCGCCATGACAGGAAATCAACCGTGTCGGAAAGACCATTCTTTTCGAGAATGTCATACATGAAAATCGGGGAAACCAGATATCGGTCCATGAAAGGCTGCGACATGATCGAACCGCGCAGCGAGGGATAATACCGGTAACTCCGTTTGGCGAGGCGCGCGAGCGGTTCATGGCCAATCGTGCCCCACAGCCAGTACCGGCCCGCAATATCAGGGTTGGGCCGCGCAGCATGGCTGGTCAGGTCCGATATGTCGTTAATAATCTGGAGGGACATGTCCTCGCGCAGAGTGGTCTGGGCACGGATGGCGTTGGTGTAAGCCGCTGCCTGAAAAATGCCCTGCGCGAGCAGGAAGCCCACACAGACAAAACAGATCCTGTCCCGCACCGACTGGAATTTCCTGTCCGCGAGGAAAAAGAACGAGGCCCCCCCCAGAATGGCGCCAAACCCGATAAAGGTGCGTGGCGCAGGCACCGGATGCCGGAGCAGGAGCTGCAGGCCAAAAAAACAGGACAGGATGCCCGCATACAAGACCACAGTGAGCGCAATGCCGGTAAACCGCAGGGACCTGCCCGCTCCGGTGCCCTTCCTGCCCATCATGTTCATGGCAAATGAAACGACGACAAACACCACGAGAAGGGATTCATAAAATCCGCCCCAGAAATATTCCTTAAACTGGCCAAGCAGCATGACCACATTGCCATAAAGCTCGGCTGGAGACCTTACGAGCAATGAGTGAAACTGGGCATATTCATTGGTGTGAATGAACAGCAATACTTCTATTTTATAGGCGAAATAGGCAGCTATCAGCGTAATAAATCTGTAATAAATGTTACGAATCGCCTCAGAAATGCGGTCATTCCTGATAATTAGAACGGATTCAATCAACGAAAAACATATGAATATATCAAGCGATGCCTGATATGTATTCATCAGCAGAAACAGGCATCCTGCATCTTTCAATATTCTTTTATATCCAGGTTCCTGCCTGTTTTTATTGATGAATGGCAGCAAGGCCAGACATATGGAAACGGACATGAAAAAACTGTCGTACCGGTATGACAGGTTCTCGAGATAAAACGGCTGGCATATCAAAAATGCAGATGACAGGACGCAGGGCAGTATCGCCATATCATGGCTTTTGCCCAGTCTGCCCAGCGTCAGGGCCACGAGCGCAAGCCCGAGTATCTGCGGCCAGGGGGCGCTATCAAGCGGCCGGAACGGCCCGAGCAGGTGCATCAGCCCGTAGGCCAGCGGGCGACCATCGGACAGCCATGAGCCGGGGTTGTAAAAGGTATGAATCAGGTCATCCTGATAATATATATTTGCGCTGATAAGGGGAAATGAAAACGCCATAAAAATAACAAATAAAATAGAAGTTATTTTTATGAATTTTTGATTTTCAAAATCCATGAAATAAATTTCCCCAATATAAATAATGCTTTTTAATATTTACTCATCACAATAGTAACGAAAGGCGCGCCGGCCTGCGCCGCATGCCCGATTGCTGTCCTGATATCAGTTTTTCAGGCAAAAACGCGCCTGCGCCAGCACATCGCCCGCCACGCTGCCACGCCATGCCACATCCTGCCCCGGTGGGGGCAGCACGGCCACATGGGTGAACCATTTCAGGTCGCCCGTGGCACGCTTGCGAAAGATATCGCCAAGCAGCCCTGCAAAACCGTTACGTGGCAGGCAGCACTGGCACCCTGCTCCATGCATGAAAGGGGAGGTTCCGGCCTGGGCCAGCACAACCCCGGCCCAGCCCTGCGCCGGGCCGGGCTGCCTGCCCTCACCCACCACCAGCAGCGTATCGGCGCGAGGGGCGAGCGGCCTGTCGGGTGGCACGAATTCCAGCACGATGCGCCCATCTGTCATGAGGGTCTTCTCTCCTTGCGCATCCACTGCGGACCAGCGGGGTTTTTATATTTGGAGCAATGATGCTGGACACCGGCGGAAAGTTCAGGGAATAAAAAGCACCAGACCGATCCATATGCAAGCCCGGCCCAGACAGACCGCGCTGAAAAACCACGACAAAAACTGACTGTCGCCCAGCATTTACCAGGATTTCAGGATAACCATGACCACTCGCCCCCACCTTCTCGATGCCCTCCGCGACCAGGTCCTGCTGTGTGACGGCGGGATGGGTTCGCGCGTACAGCTTCTGGACCTCGAGGTCGAGCGTGATTACTGGGGGCAGGAAAACTGCACCGAGATCCTGAACCTCTCGCGCCCTGAACTGGTGCGTGAAATCCACCGTGGCTACTTCGAGGCCGGGGCAGACATGGTGGAAACCAACAGCTTTGGCGGCTCGCCCATCACCCTGGCCGAATTCGGGCTGGCTGACCGCGCGCGCGAGATCAACCGCACTGCGGGCCATCTGGCACGTGAAGCCGCCGAGACCTTTGCCGATGGCCGCCACCGCTATGTGGTTGGCTCCATCGGGCCGGGCACCAAGCTACCCTCGCTGGGCAATATCGATTATGACACGCTCGAAGCGGGCCTGACCGAGCAGTGCCGGGGCCTGATCGAGGGTGGGGTGGACTGCTTCCTCATCGAGACATGCCAGGACACGCTGCAGATCAAGGCTGCCGTCAATGCCGCCAAGATCGCGCGCGCCGAGATGGGTGTTGATACCCCCATCTTCGTGCAGGTTACGGTCGAGACCACGGGCACGCTGCTTGTCGGTCCCGACATTGCGGCTGCGGCTACGGTCATCAACGCGCTTGACGTGCCGCTGATGGGCCTGAACTGCGCCACCGGCCCGCAGGAAATGGCCGAGCACGTGCGCTGGCTGAGCGAGAACTGGCCCGGCCTGATCTCGGTCCAGCCCAATGCGGGCCTGCCCGAGCTGGTCAATGGCACCACCCACTACCCGCTCACCCCTGCCGAGATGGCAAGCTGGGTGGACCGCTTCATTACCGAGGACGGGCTGAACCTGATCGGCGGCTGCTGCGGCACCTCCACGCCGCACACGCAGGCACTTGACCAGATGCTGCGTAAGCGCGCCGAGGGCACGGGCCGCATCCGCCCTGCCCCCGTGCCGCGCAAGCCGGTGTGGATTCCGTCTGTCGCCAGCCTGTACTCACAGGTGCCGCTGCGACAGGAGAACAGCTATTTCTCGATCGGCGAGCGCTGCAACGCCAACGGCTCCAAAAAATGGCGGCAGTTGCAGGAAGCCGGCGACTGGGATGGCTGCGTGGCACTGGGCCGCGAACAGGTGGCCGAAGGCTCGAACGCGCTCGACATCTGCACCGCCTTCGTCGGCCGTGACGAAATGAAGGAAATGAACGCGGTCATCACCCGCTTCACCTCCTCGGTCAACGCGCCGCTGGTCATTGATTCCACCGAGACGCCGGTGATCGAGGCTGCGCTGAAGCTGCATGGCGGCAAGCCCATCATCAACTCCATCAACTTCGAGGATGGGGAAGAGATTGCCAACGAGCGCATGCTGCTGGCACGCAAATTCGGCGCCTCCGTCATTGCGCTGACCATTGATGAAGTGGGCATGGCCAAGACAGCGGAAGACAAGCTGCGCATTGCCACCCGTCTGGTCGAATTCGCCTGTGAAAAACACGGCCTGCCGCAATCTGACCTGATGATCGATCCGCTGACATTCACCATCGGCACCGGCACGGAAGATGACCGCAAGCTGGGTGAATGGACGCTGGAGGGCATCCGCCTCATCCGCGAGCGCTTCCCCGATATCCAGATCGTGCTGGGGCTGTCGAACATCTCGTTTGGCCTCAACCCCGCCGCGCGCGCGGTGCTGAACTCGGTGTTCCTTGACCACGCGGTGCGCGCGGGCATGACGGCGGCGATCGTGCATGTCTCGAAAATCCGCCCGCTGCACCTCATTGCCGCCGAGGAAGTGAAGGTGGCCGAAGACCTGATCTTCGACCGCCGCGCCGAGGGCTACGACCCGCTGCAGCGCATGCTGGGAATCTTCGCCGACCGAAAGGCCGCCGATGCGGTGAAAAAGGCCCGCGCCGAGACCGCGCCCGAGCGGCTCAAGGACCGCATTGTCGATGGCGACCGCAAGGGGCTGGAAGACGATCTGGCGGAGGCCATGCAGGACATGCCCCCGCTCGACATCATCAACACCGTGCTGCTCGATGGCATGAAGGTGGTGGGCGAACTGTTTGGCGCGGGCAAGATGCAGCTGCCCTTCGTGCTGCAGTCCGCCGAGACGATGAAGGCCGCCGTCGCCTGGCTCGAACCCCACATGGAGCGCACCGAGGGCCAGGCCCGTGGCACCATGGTGCTGGCCACGGTCAAGGGCGACGTGCATGACATCGGCAAGAATCTGGTCGATATCATCCTGACCAATAACGGCTACCGGGTCATCAACCTCGGCATCAAGGTGCCGGTGGCCGACATGATCGCGGCGGCCCGCGAGCACAAGGCTGATGCCATCGGCATGTCGGGCCTGCTGGTCAAGTCCACCGTCATCATGCGCGAAAACCTTGAGGAAATGAACCGGCAGGGCGTGGACGTGCCGGTCATGCTCGGCGGTGCCGCACTCACCCGCAACTATGTGGAAGAGGACTGCACCGCAGCCTATGGCGAGGGCGGCCGCGTGGCCTATGCGCGTGATGCTTTTGATGGCCTCTCATTGATGGACAAGGTGGCACAGGGCGAGTTCGACACCTACCTTGCCGCCATCCAGTCACGCCGCGCGGGCAAGGCCACGCGCGCCAGCCGCACGCAGGATATCGAAGCCGCCGAGACCCGCGGCTTCGGCCCGGTGGATGTGGCCGCCGCCCGCGCCCGGCGCGAGAAGCTGACAGCCGATGAACCCGTGCTGACCCCGCCGTTCTGGGGCCCGCGCGTGCTTGAAGCCACGCCGGAGGCGGTGCTGCCGTTCCTCAATGAGCGTTCGCTGTACCAGTTCCAGTGGGGCTTCCGTAAGCAGGGCCGCTCGCTTGATGACTTCATGGTCTGGGCGCGCAAGGAACTGCGCCCGGTGCTGCGCCACATGCTGAGCCTGTGCGCCGAGCAGGACATTCTTCACCCCAAGGCCAGCTACGGCTACTGGAAGGCAGCGGGCGAGGGCAACGACCTCGTGCTGTTCGGTGAAGACGGCACCACCGAGGCCGCCCGCTTCACGCTGCCCCGTCAGCCGCGCGCGGATGGCGCCTGCATTGCCGACTTCGTGCGCGATATCGATGATGCACAGCGCGACGTGATCGGCCTGCAGGTGGTGACCGTGGGGCAGGATGCCTCCGACCGCGCGCGGGAATGGTTCGAGGCCGATCGCTACAAGGACTACCTCTACCTGCATGGCCTGTCGGTCGAGATGGCGGAAGCCATGGCGGAATACACCCACAAGCGCATCCGCGCCGAGATGGGCTTCGCTGCCGAGGACGACCGCGACATGGCAAAACTGCTCCAGCAGGGCTATCGCGGCTCGCGCTATTCGTTTGGCTACCCCGCCTGCCCCCGGCTTGAAGAGCAGGAGCCTATCCTGAAACTGCTCGATGCGGAAAAGATCGGGGTTTCGCTCACCGATGGCTTCCAGCTCCACCCCGAGCAGTCCACCTCGGCGCTGGTCATTTTCAACCCGCACGCGAAGTATTTCTCGATCTGACAAAAGCGCCGTCCCGCAGCCCTGCGGGACTTGTTGACCGGTGCGGGAAATGATGCCCATCATTGCATTATGTTTCGCCCCCGCCACACGCCATCCAATCCCGCTGAAGCACCGGGCGCCGAGCACGCGCTCGGTCGCCTGCTGGCACGGCTGCACAGGGCCGCGCCACAGGCCAGCCAGGGCAACCGCGCCACACGCCACAGCGGGTGCGCCTTTACCTGTGCCGCCGAGCAGTGCGTGATGGACCTCATGACCGACGACCACGCGGGCCTGGTGGAACACAGCGCCGATGTGCTGACCCACCTGCTGCAGGTCTGGGTGGCGCAGGGCATCGACCCCGAGGATGTCTGGACCGAGATCGACCGCCGCACCCGCATGGGCAATCTGCTGCTCGCACTCAACACCGCCGAGCGCACCTCCGCCCCCACCCGCGCGCGCAAACGGCCATGGAAAATCCGCACCACCAAGCTGCCCTGAGCGGCCTGCGCCGCCACAACGGCACGAAATCGCAACGAACCATTTTTTGGCCTAGCCGCTGCGGCATGCGGATGGCATAAGCTGGCCGCTGGCGGAACAGCAGGGAATGTCGCGATAAGATGGACCGGGTCCATGCCTGTTACGTGCCCGCGGGGCCTGCCCCGGCCCGGCACGCATGAACTGGATTGACATCACGGCCCTCGCCATCGTCGGGCTGTCGGGGGTGGTTGGCATTGCGCGCGGCTTCTCGCGTGAGGTGCTCGGCCTTGCCGCCTGGGTCATGGCCACCATCCTGGCCGTGGCATGGTACGGCGCGCTGATGCCCTACGCCACGCAATGGATCAGCAACCACACGCTGGCCTCGTTTGCATCGTTTGCGGTGCTGTTCCTGGCCCTTCTTGTCATTTTTACCACCACTGCCCATCTATCGGGTCGGGCAGTGCAGGGGTCCATCCTGTCAGGACTGGACCGCGTGCTTGGCCTGCTGTTTGGCCTGGCGCGGGGGTATGTATGCCTTGTGCTGATCTATGCGGGCCTTACCGCCCTCGTGCCCGAAGGTGAATGGCCTGAGGTGATGCGCACCAGCCAGATCATGCCCCTTATCGGCAACAGCGTGACCTATCTTCACGCTCATGCGCCCGATAACTTTCCCGCGCATCTTGCGCAACCCGCCGGGACGCGGCATGACGCGCCCATCTGAACCTTATCGTCGGTCCCCGCCGCCCCCGTCCGTCAAGGAAAGATCGCCCACCATGTCCCGCACCAGCCAGCACACCACATCCGGTAACCCGCCCACCCAGCACGAGCGCGATGACATCGCCGCCCAGTGGCGCCATGATGATGACAAGCCGCATGAGGAATGCGGCGTCTTTGGCGTATGGAACACCAAGGATGCCTCAGCCCTGACCGCCCTTGGCCTGCATGCGCTCCAGCATCGCGGGCAGGAAGCCAGCGGCATCGTGTCCTATGATGGCGAGCGCTTCCACACCCACAAGGGGCTGGGGCTGGTGGGCGATGTGTTTGGCGATGCCCGCGTCATGGCCACCCTGCCCGGCCGGTGCGCGGTGGGCCACAACCGCTACGCCACCACGGGGGCTACGCTGATCCGCAACGTGCAGCCGCTTTTTGCCGATTTCGAGTTCGGCGGCCTGGCCGTGGCCCATAACGGCAACCTGACCAATGCCGAGACCCTGCGCAAGGCGCTGGTGCGGCGGGGCTGCATCTTCCAGTCCACCACCGATAGCGAGGTGTTCATCCACCTCATCGCCATCTCGCTCTATTCCAACGTGGTTGACCGGCTGATCGATGCGCTCAAGCAGGTGCTTGGCGCGTATTCGCTGATCGTGCTGTCGCGTGATGAACTGATTGGCGTGCGTGACCCGCTGGGCGTGCGCCCGCTCATTCTGGGCCGCATCCGCGAGGAAGACGGCACCGAAGGCGCATGGGTGCTGGCCAGCGAGACCTGCGCGCTCGACATCGTGGGTGCGGAGTTCGTGCGCGATGTGGAACCGGGCGAGATCGTCATCATCAATGACGAGGGCATCCGCTCGGTGCGGCCGTTCAACAACACGCAGTCGCGCTTCTGCGTATTCGAATACATCTATTTCGCCCGCCCCGATTCGGTCATGGATGGCCGCGCGGTGTATGACACCCGCAAGCAGATCGGCGTGGAACTGGCGCGTGAAAGTGCTGTCGAGGCCGACGTGATCGTGCCGGTGCCCGATTCCGGCGTGCCCTCGGCCATGGGCTTTGCCGCCGAGAGCGGCATTCCCTTCGAACTCGGCATCATCCGCAACCATTACGTGGGCCGCACCTTCATCGAGCCAACCGACCAGATCCGCAACCTCGGCGTCAAGATGAAGCATTCCACCAACCGCCCGGTGCTTGATGGCAAGCGCGTGGTGCTGGTCGATGACTCCATCGTACGCGGCACCACCTCACGCAAGATCGTGGACATGGTGCGCGCAGCCGGAGCCAAGGAGGTGCACATGCGCATCTCCTCGCCGCCCACCACGCATTCGTGCTTCTATGGCATCGACACGCCCGAGCGCAGCCAGCTGCTTGCCGCCCAGCACAATGTTGAGGAAATGGCCAAGCTGATCGGCGTGGACAGCCTCGCCTTCATCTCGTTTGACGGGCTGTACCGCGCGCTGGGCTACAAGGACCGCAAGAGTGCGGCCAACCGCTACTGCGATGCCTGCTTTACCGGCGACTACCCGATCGAACTGGTGGATTACGAGGCCGAACACCACCCCGAACCTGCATGACGACCAACCCCGCCACCATGACCGATGCCCCGGTGGCGCTCGTGACCGGGGCCAGCCGGGGCATCGGGCAGGCCGTGGCCATTGCGCTGGCACAGGCGGGCATGCGCTGCATCCTGACCGCGCGCACGCAGGGCGGGCTGGAACAGGCGGATGACAAGATCCACCAGCACACGGGCCACAACGCCACCCTGCTGCCGCTTGACCTGACCGATGGCGAAAAGCTCGACACGCTTGGCCCTTCCATCGCGGCCAGCTTCGGGCGGCTTGACTGCCTGGTGCACTGCGCGGGCACGCTGGGCATGCTCTCGCCACTGGCGCACCTGCAGCCCCGTGACTGGGAGCGCGCGCTGCAGACTGGCCCGCTCACCACATGGCGGCTGATCCGCACGCTTGCCCCCCTGCTCGAGCGTGCGCCTGCAGGCCGCGCCGTGTTCCTGACCGACCGACATGCCCGCCAGCCCGCGCCCTTCTGGGGGCTGGTGGCGGCAACACGCGCGGCACAGGAGGCCATTGTGCATACATGGGTGCGTGAACTGCCCGCAGGCAGCCCGCTGCGCATCAACCTGTTTGAACCCGGCCCCGTCGCCACCCGCCTGCGCAGGCTGGCCATGCCCGCGCTCGACATGGCCAGCCTGCCCGGACCCCACGACATTGCGCCCCATATCGTAAGGCTGTGCCAGCGCGGCCCCCAGCCGCAAGGCGAGTATATAACGGTCAACCTGCAGGAGCCCGTGGCATGAGCACCAAGGCAACGCCGGGCGCTGCCGCCCTGCAAAAGGCAGGCATCGCCTTCGAGGTGGTGGAATATGAATACGACCCCACCGCAGGCCAGACAGGCAACCACGCCGCCGCCGCCATAGGCGAGAACCCGGAGCACGTGTTCAAGACGCTGATGGTGCTCGTTGATGGCAAACCCGCCTGCGTGGTGGTGCCGGTAGCGGCCAGCCTGAGCATGAAAAAGGTGGCGGCGGCCTTTGGCGGCAAATCGGCTGAAATGATGCCGCCCGCCAACGCCGAGCGCAGCACGGGCTTCCGCGTAGGCGGCATCAGCCCGTTTGGCCAGCGCAAGCGCGTGCGCACCGCCCTTGCGCGTGAGGCGCTGGCGCAGCCCTATGTCATCATCAACGGCGGCAAGCGCGGCTATCTGGTGCGCCTTTCGGCAGCCGATGCCATTGCCGTAACCAACGCTCTGACCGCCGACCTGCTGGCGTAACAAGCAAAAGTTTTTGGTGAAGCTTTTTTCAAAAAGCTTCAAGGAAACGCCGTTTTTTTGAAAAAAGGCGACACCCAGAGACTTTTATCTTTTCATCATTTGGTTGCAGGCCGCCAGATCAGGCGGCTGGCGCTGCACAGCACGCCAATCATGGCCACGATCGCACCAAAACCCAGGCAACTGCGTTCCGCGTCATGCGCCAGCAGCCCAAAGGCCATGGCCACGCACATGGCCCCGGTGGCCTGCCCGCACTGGCGTGCAATCTGCACCATGCCCGAGGCCCCGCCCGAGCGCCCTGGGGGCGCGGTCACCATCATCACCCGGTTATTGGGCGGCTGGAAAATACCAAACCCCATGCCGGCCAGCGTGATGCGCCAGGCAATGTTGAACCAGCCCGGATCAGGCGGCAGCAGATACAGCGCAAGAAACCCCATCGATGTCATGAACAGCCCCACCGAGGACAGGATGGCCGCAGGCACCCTGTCGCTCAGGCGGCTGATGAGCGGCGAGACCGCCATGATGCCCACCGGCCAGGGTGTCATGAGCAGGCCCACCGTGGCAGGGGGGTAATGAAGCATCGACTGCAGCGTGAACGGAAACGAGATCATGAACAGGTTGGAGGCGACAAAAGCCACGAACCCCACCAGCGTGCCGATGCGGAAAGCGGGAATGCGCAGCATGTCGATGGGGAACATGGGGTGCGTCTGCCCGCGCTGGCGGCGTACCAGCAGCACGCCCGCCGCAATGCCGGCCAGCAGCAGGGCCCCCACCTGAGCCGCCCCTGCGTGATGGGCCACGGAATCACCGGCCATGATCAGCGCACCAAAGGCCACCACGTTCAGCACCGCGCTCATGCCATCGAACGAGCCGGGACTGAGCGGCGTGCGCGGCAGCGACACCAGTGCCAGCACAAGGGCTGTCAGTCCGAGCGGAATGTTGATGAGGAACAGCCACGGCCACGTGGCAAATGACAGGATGATCGACGCCACGGTCGGGCCGCCGCCCACGCCAAGAGCCACCATCACCCCGTTAAGCGCAATGCCGCGCCCGATGATGGCATGCGGATAGATGAAGCGGATCAGCGCGATGCTGACACTCATGATGCACGCACCGCCCACACCCTGCACCGCGCGCGCCAGCGAGAGCATGAGCAATGAGTGCGACATGGCGCAGAACAGCGAGGCCACGGTCAGCAGCGCCAGCCCGATCTGGCACAGCCTTGCAAAGCCGATGCGCGTGCCCAGCGCCGCCATGGGCAGCAGCGAGACCACGCTGGCAAGCTGGTAGGCATTGACGATCCAGACCGATGAGGCGGGCGAGACATGAATATCGGCCGCAATGGTGGGTAGCGCCACGTTGGCGATGGCGTAATCCAGCAGGGCCAGCAGCACCGCAAGGGCGATGGCAGTCACGGCACGCACGCGGGCTGCGCCGTGCAGGCCTTCGCCTTCGGTCAGGACAGGTTTTGGTTGGGGGGGCATGGCAGGGGCTTTTCGGGCGGAAGGAAAAAATGTTCTGTTATGTAAACGATATCGGGGACGGCCCTGCCTATCAATCCTTCGGGGACACAAGGCAGCCTGAAAAAGCCACTCACCCTAACACCATGCAAATCATAAAGAAGTTTTTGGTGAAGCTTTTTTCAAAAAGCTTCGAAAGGTGCCCCCTTTTCCGAAAAAAGGTGGCACCCAAAAACTTTTATTATTTGCCAATCTTTTCCTGCGCCGCGAGCGCACGCTGGCCAATATCGTGGCGGTAGATGCCATCGGGCCAGTCAATCAGCGCAACGGCCTCATAGGCACGACTGCGGGCCTGGGCCAGCGTGTCGCCCGTGGCGCACACGGCCAGCACGCGACCGCCAGCAGCCACGATCTCGCCCGCGTCATCGCGCTTCGTACCCGCCTGGAACACATGCACGCCCGGCAAGGCTTCCGCCGCCGCGAGGTTACGGATCACGCCCCCCGTCACCGGCCTGCCGGGGTAGCCCTTCGCCGCCATGATGACGCTGATGGAGGACTGGCCGGAAAAACGGATATCCGCGCCCGCAAGGTCACCCTTCGCCACGGCGGCAAGAGCGGTGAGCAGGTCGCTTTCCAGCCGGATCAGCAGGGCCTCGGCTTCCGGGTCGCCAAAGCGGACGTTGTATTCAATCAGCTGCGGGCCATCATTCGTGAGCATCAGCCCGGCAAAGATGATGCCGGTGAACGGCGTGCCGCGCCGGGCCATCTCGCGCAGCATGGGGCGCACCAGCACATCAAGGGCTGCTTCCTGCTCCGCGCGGCCAAAGCCGGTGGGCGGCGAAACCGCGCCCATGCCGCCGGTATTGGGGCCGGTGTCATTATCGCCAATGCGCTTGTGGTCCTGTGCCGCGCCGATCAGCACTGCCGTCTCGCCCGCGCAGAAGGCGAACAGCGAGACCTCGTCGCCCACAAGACAATCCTCGATCACCACGCTGTGGCCCGCCTGGCCCAGCGTGCCATCGGTCATCATGTCGGTAATGGCCTGTTCGGCCTCGGCAGTGCTCTGGGCCACGACCACGCCCTTGCCCGCTGCCAGCCCGTCCGCCTTGACCACCACGGGGGCACCGTGGCGGCGCACATAGTCCAGCGCGGGTGCGGCCGCATCAAAACGTTCCCACCGCGCGGTGGGAATGCCTGCCGCGTCACACACTTCCTTGGTGAAGGTCTTGCTGCCCTCAAGGGCGGCTGCGGCCTGGGTGGGGCCTGCGCATGCGATACCTGCCTTGTGGCAGGCATCGGCCAGGCCCGCCACCAGCGGGGCTTCGGGGCCGGGCACCACAAGGTCGATGCGCTCGCGCCGCGCCAGGGCAATCAGGCCGGCAACGTCATCGGCCTTGATGGCGCAGTTCGTGCCCAGCGCTGCGGTGCCGGGGTTGCCCGGCGCAATGAACAGGGCCTCAAGTCGCGGCGAGCGCGCAATGGCAGCGGCCATGGCATGTTCCCGTCCGCCTGATCCAACCAGCAGCACCCGCATCACTTGTTTCTCCCGTTTTTCATCTCTGCCCTTTCGGGGTGGCCGTCTCTATCATACCTTGTGCGGATGGTTGAACAGTTTCCCGACTCCGGCCGCGCCATGGGCGGCAATACGCCTGAATTTTCGGTGGCCGAGATTTCAGGCGCCATCCGCCGCGTGCTCGAGGGCACGTTCGGTCGCATCCGCGTGCGCGGCGAAATTACCGAATTCAAGCGCTACCCTTCGGGCCACCTGTATTTTTCGCTCAAGGATGAAGGGGGCAAGCTCTCCTCGGTGGTGTGGCGCGGCACGGTATCGCGGCTGGGGCTGAAGCCGGAAAACGGGGTGGAAGTCATCGCCACAGGCAAGATTTCATCCTATGGCGAGCGCTCGTCATACCAGATGGTGATCGACCGGCTGGAATATGCGGGCGAAGGCGCACTGCTGGCCCGGATTGAACGCCTGCGCCTGCGTCTGGCGCAGGAGGGACTGTTTGATGCCGAGCGCAAGCGTTCCCTGCCCTTCCTGCCGCGCCTGATCGGGGTCGTGACATCGGCGCAGGGTGCCGTGCTGCATGATATCCGCACCACCATTGCCCGGCGCTTTCCCCTGCCGGTTCTGGTCTGGCCGGTGCCGGTGCAGGGCGAGGGCGCGGCTGAACGCATTGCCCATGCCATTGCGGGTTTTGATGCGATTGGCCCCCAAAGCGGCGTGCCCCGCCCCGACGTGCTGATCGTGGCGCGTGGCGGCGGCTCGCTGGAAGACCTGATGGCCTTCAATGATGAAGATGTGCTGCGCGCCGTGGCCGCGTGCCGCATTCCGGTCATTTCCGCCGTGGGGCACGAGACCGATACCACGCTGATCGACTTCGTGTCCGACCGCCGCGCCCCCACGCCTACGGCCGCCGCCGAGATGGCCGTGCCGGTACGTGCCGAGCTTGAGGCCGGCCTGGCCCAGCGTGCCGCCCGGCTGCGCAGCGGGCTGGAACGTGGCCTGCAGCTTGCCCGCGCCCGGCTGGACCGGGCCGCGGCGAGCCTGCCCGACCTGCCTGCCGTGGTGGAAAACGCCCGCCGCAGGCTTGATGACCGCGCCTACCGCCTTGACCTTGCCCTGCCTGCCCGCCTGAGCCGCCTGCGTGACCGCGTGCAGGCAGCCTCCGACCGGCTACCCGCCCCGCAGATGATCCTGGCCCTGCGCCGCGCAGCACTCGACCGCGTGGGCACCGCAAGCCAGCAGGCCATGGCCAGCATGCTGCACCGCCGCGCGGCCACCCTTGGCCGCCTGCGCGTGCCGCCCGCCGTGCTGGTGTCGCATCTGCGGGCCAGCAAAAGCGTGCTGGCGGGGGCCGCAGGCCAGCTTGAATCCCTCTCGCCGCAGGCGGTGCTGGAGCGGGGCTACGTGCTGGTGACCGACCGCGCGGGCCGACCACTGGCACAGGCGGCGCAGGCCCGCGCCGTGCCCGAGGTGATCATGACCTTTGCCGATGGCAAGGTCGCGGCCCGCCCCCTTGAAGCACCCCCCGGCCTGCAGGGGCGGCTGGATCTGTAATGCATATACGGGCACCTCACATGATCTTACGCTCACGATTCTGCGCAACACTGGCAGCCCTGCTCCTTGGCGCGTGCACGCATCACGCACCCGCCCCCCATGTGGCGGCCCGGCCTGCGGCTACGCCCGGCCGTATCCCGCCACAGGACTTTGCCCCCGGCCTGACGGGCGAGGAAGGCGCACCGCCTGCGGGCACCATCCTGACCAACGACCCTTCCGCCCCTGCCGATACGCCGCTCTGTGGCCACGCTGCGCGGGAGGCCAATGCCATCGGGGCTACAATCCACCCCGAGGTCACGCCCACCGCCAGCAGTTGCGCGGCCAATGCCTGCTTCGATGCCCAGACCGGCACCTACATCGCAGCCGATGGCAGCCGCCGGGTCTGCCGTTAAGGACTTGTTTGAACAACAAACCATTGATAAGAAATAATAAAATTTTCCGGATGCCCGTTTTTTTTCAAAAAGATGGCATTCTTTCGAAGTTTTTTGAAAAAACTTCACCAGAAACTTTCATCATTTCAGGGTATTATCGGGCCTGACTGTTCAGGCAGCCACACAGTACCAGCCCATAGAAGCACGCTGCATGGGTCATATACTCAGGATGGGCAGGCCCACGCCATATTCCCATTGACTTGGCCGGAAGGGATGGTCGAGTTTCAAGGGCATCATGACCCTGCCCCCCTCGTCCGGTCCCATAGGTGAGCAACAGGCGACGGTCCACATGTTCCCCCTCAAGCGCATGCTCTCCATGCGCGAGGCGGCGGAATATGTCGGTATCACGCCCCGCAGGCTCCGCAGCCTGAGGCTGGTGGGGGCAGGCCCGCATGCCGCCATGCGTCATGGCCGCAAGGCAATGTTCCGCATCGAAGACCTTGATGAATACGTTGATGGCCTGTACCGCCGAGCCAATATCTCCCACACCGAGCAGGCCCGCCAGCGCACCGAATGGCGCGGCAGGCTGGCCGCCCTGCCAGATGACGCACGCGCCAGGCTGGCCGATTCCTTCATGCAGATCGTCACGCGCGATGAATTGCTGGAGAAAGGAGCCAACCGGGGCTTCAGGGTGCTGTTCCTTGGCGGGCTGTGCCTCATTTTCCTGTCGCATACGCCCCTGATCTGGCGGCTATAGGGGCATCGATCCGCCATTTCGTGCCAAAGGCGCTTTTTTTGCCTGTGCGGGGATGTTCTTTCGCCATACGATCCGCTACGCAGAAACCACGATAGCGGAACAATAATGGATCGGATAATGACAGGTATGCGGAGCAGCATTATGGCCCCGACCGGACACGCCCGCCTGCGTGGCGCGCTTTGTGGGCTGGCTATTGCCCTGACCCCGGCCCTTGCCATGGCGCAGGACGCAGGTGGCCAGCAGCAGAACCCCATTCTGCCCATGCCGCCCGTGCCGGAATTCAAGCCCCTGCCTGCTGGCAACAAGCCTGCGGCGCCTGTTATCGGCATCTTCAACACCCAGCAGATCATGGCGCAGTCCACTGCCGTGCAGAAGCTGCAGACCGAACTGGGCAGCCGCCGTGAAGCGCTGGTCAAGGACGTGCGCGCCGAGGATACGCAGTTGCAGGCGCTGCGCCAGTCCATCATCAAGGCGGGCAAGGCCCCCACGCCCGAGCAGCAGCAGGAGCTGCAGAAGCGCGTGATGGCCGACCGCACCAAGTTCGGCAACCGCAACCGCATCCTTGAAGAAGACGCGCAGGTCGCCCTGAACCAGGTGCAACGCGAAATGCAGCAGGTTGTCAGCGCCATTGCCGCAGCCCGTGGCATGAACATGGTGCTGCAGGCCGGCACCGCTGCCCTGCATGACAACAGCCTCGATATCAGCGATCAGGTCGTGACCTACCTCAACCAGGTGCTGCCCACCGTGTACCTGCCGGGCCCCACGGAAGACCCTGAGGAAATTGCCAAGAGCGGCAAATACCCTGTCATGCCGTTCCAGCCTGCTGATAACGGCGGCGAATAACACCCAAGGGCCGCGCCTGCCGCCCCTGACAATAAAAATTTCAGGGTGCCGCCTTTTTTTTCAAAAGGCGGCATTTTTTTAATTTATTAGCAGTTAGTTACGGCCCTGCCCCACCAGCAGGTTGAGCGTCACGCCGGACAGGATGCACAGCAGCACCCCGTTGCCCAGCAGCAGCCGCGCCAGAGCGTTCATGTGGGTGAACAGGTCCGGGCAGGCCATGGGCAACAGCCCCAGCCCGAGCGAGACGGCAGCAATCAGCCCATTGCGCGTGCCCTCAAAGCGCACATGCAACAGTTCGCGTATGCCGCCCACCGTGGTCATGCCGAACATGACCAGCCCACACCCCCCCAGCACGGGCGCTGGCAGGGCGGCAATCAACGCGCCAAGCTTGGGGAACAGCCCCAGCCCGATCATGACCACGCCTGCCGCCGCCACCACAAAGCGGCTGCGGATGTCGGTCATGGCGATCAGCCCGGTATTCTGGGTAAAGGCATTATAGGGAAAGCTGTTGAACGCCCCGCCCAGCATGGTCGACAGGCCATCGGCCCGCAGCGCGCCTGCAATGGTGACGTCGTTCACCGGCAGGTCCACCACGCGGCCAATGGCCAGGCAGTTGCCAGTTGTTTCCGCCACGATAATGACCATGCTCAGCAGCATGATGAAGACCGGCATGGCGTGGAACTCGGGCAGGCCAAAGGCGAAGGGCGTGCTGACGGCAAACCACGGCGCATCAATCACCATGCCGTAATGCCCCATGCCGCATAGCGCCGCGATCACGCTGCCCGCCACCAGCCCCACCAGCACGCTGATATTGGACCAGAACCCCCGGCCCCATGCCTGCACGCCCACCGTGATGACAATGGTGGCGAAGGCAAGCACAAGATTGGCCACACTGCCAAACTCCGGCGCACCGGGCGTGCCGCCCCCAATCCACCGCCCCGCCACGGGAATGAGCGTAAGCCCGATGATAATGATGAGGCAGCCAATGACCACGGGCGGAAAAAAGCGCATGAGTCGCGCCATGAACGGCGCCAGCACCACCATGGCCAGCCCCGCGCCAATCACCGCGCCAAATACAGAGCGCACGCCATAGATCTGCCCGATGAGCAGCATCGACGCCAGCATGGCGAAGGATGACCCCTGCACGATGGGCAGACGCGAGCCGAATTTCCATACCCCCACACTCTGTATGATCGTAGCGATGCCCGATGTCATCAGCCCGCAATTGATCAGCATGACAGTCTGCGGACCAGACAGGTGCATGGCGGCGGCAAAGACCAGCGGCACCGCCACGGTACCCGCGTACATGACCAGCGCATGTTGCAGCCCGAAGGCAAACAGCATGCCCATGGGCAGCATTTCATCAACCGGGTGGTTTTTCTGTGCTGTCACATGCCCTCTCCACTTGCAGGTACGCGCCTGCACAAAAAGAACCCCGCCTTCTGGTAAAGGCGGGGTCCGGCAGGCGTAAGGGAAATCAGAAAGAGGTGGATACGGTGCCTGTCATGGTAAAGCGCGGCTCGACCATGAAGGAGTTGCCATTGGCATAACGGCCCAGTGGCGATGAGGCACCATAGTAAACCGGATACCCACCCTGCGTGCCTGCGTGATAGATCGCACCCATCGCACCCGTGCGCACGATCGAACCGGTCAGGTTGCTGAAGTTCAGCTTGAAGGTCGGCGACTTGGCATACATGAAGGGCTTGAAGTGATAGCCCAGCGACAGCGTGTCGGTCACATAACCCGGCATGCGCTCGCTGTTATCCAGTGCGACCGACTGCGGGCCGGTGTAATGCACCGCCCCGTTGGCAAAGAAACCCTTGTACTTATACGTCAGGCCAAAATTGGCCATGATACGCGGCGCCATGATGGCCTGCTGCCCCTTGGCGGCATAGGTGATGCCAGTCGTGGGGTCCGTAACGTTGGAATCCTGCGTCGCGTGCAGGTATTCAAATGACGCGTAAGGGCTGAACCCATGAATCGGGCGGCTTGCGATCATGGCGTCAAAGCCGCGCATGGTCTGGTTGCCACCTTCAATCGGCATGAACTGATTGGCACCAATATAGGTGCTCAGAATACGATTGGTCACGTTGTAGTTGAACAGCGACAGGTCAAACATGACGTATTTGTCGTGATACCGGTAGCCCAGTTCTTCCTTGATGGAATACTGGTTCTTCAGCATCTTCTGGTTACCACCCGGCGTCAGCCAGCCGAGATCGTTGGCTGAAGGCTCACGGTAGTCACCCTCGGCATTTACATAGATCTGGTGGTGGTTGTTGAAGGTGTAACCGATGGAAAGCTGCGGCAGGGGTTCGGTCGTGTTCGCCCCCATGCGGCCCACGCTCGCACCGGGTGAAAGGTTCTTGCCATATGTCCAGTTGCTGGCAGCCGAATTCCAGCCCTTGTCCCACGCATCGGACATGACAAACTTGAAGCCCGCATGGATCTGCAGCTTGTCATTAAAGTATTTTGCGGTGTCCTGAATGAAAAGCGCATGCAGTTCGTAACCCGCATTCACGCCCGATACGCCAAAGGTCTCGTTGGAATAGGTGTTCTGATACGCGGCTGCGTTGGGGCTTGGCGTCGAGCCATTGGCCATGGTGTAGCTTAGCGGATAGGACTGGATCGTCTGGTTGTTTTCATACCAGTAGCCAAACGAGACATGGTTGTGCCTGTCGACATCATAGCCCAGCTTGGCAACGACGCCGACCTGACGGGCCTCGTTCTCCAAGAAGAAATTCGTATAGTTACGACCTTCGGCGGAAGAATAATTCGTGCCATATGCCGTATTGTTACCCGGTGAGGCATCCCAGCCCTGACCAAAGCTGAAATAGGACTGCAGGTCGAACGTGAATTTGGCAGGCAGCACCACATGGATCGGTGCCGTCAGAAAGATCTGGTTCCAGTGGTCGTTATTGTTCTTCCAGTAGTTGTCACTGGTGGGGTCGGAGTTACGACCATAGCCTTCGCCCGTGCGCTTGTAGTTTTCAAACGCATCACCATCGGGATAGGCATCGATGACGAAATCCTCGGAGTTCCACGACAAGAACAGCTTGGCGGTGGAGCCGTTGTTCCAGTCCTTCTGCAGGCCAAAATCGATATGCTTGCGCTGGTTGATGCCCGAACCCATCCACGAACGTGAATGCGTGTTGGAGAACGAGAAATAGCTGCGCACGCCGGTATTGCCGATATCACCCGAATCAAGGCGAATGAACTCGCGCGACATGTTGTTCGTGCCATAGGAGAAATCGGTCATCCCGCCGAATTTGTGCGATGCCGTGCGCGAGCGCTCATTCATCACGCCGCCTGCGGCTGACATGGCGGGCAGGTCGGTGGCTGAACTGCCGGGGGTTACCTCGACACTCTCGAGGTTTTCAGAATCGATATCTTCGTTCAGGTATTTGGCTGCTTCCGCCGGCGCGCCATCAAGCATCAGCCCCATGTCGAGGTCGGTCAGGCCACGGGTCTGGATCTGGCCGCCTTCCATGCCCGACGGATCAGGCGAGTTCACGTTCATGCTCGGCAGGTTCTTGACCAGGTCGAGCGCCGTGCTGGTGGGGCTGCGCATTTCAATGAACTGCTTGCCGATGGTCTGCACCGCATGGGGCGCAGTTTCCTGGCGCATCATGCCGCCGCCGCCATCATGCTCCTGGCGCGAGGAAGCCACGCGGATCTGCTCGGGTGCCGATGTGTCCGTAACGCCTGCGGGCGCTGCGCTGCGCTGCTTCGGTGCTGCCGCCTGCCGGACCGGTGCGTGGCGATGGGGGGCAGTCTGCGTGGTGGCCACCTGCGCCCATGCCTCGTTACCTGTGGCGAGGCACATCGTGCCCACCAGGCAGGATACGGCACGCAGGCGCATTTTCAGCCCTGGCATGCGCAGCCCGGCCAATCCGCCCTGTCCTGCCGCGTTGCGCACCTGCCGTATCACGACGTTATAAATATCCCGGCCCGTCTTCATTCATTCCCCCGGCAAATCTGTCCGGCGCCCGCCATTGCGTGCAGCCATACGGTTTTCAGCGGCAGCCATCCCCGTCTGCCTCACTGACAGCATTTTCCGTCCCGTATCGGTCATGCTGAAATAGTTGCGGAAACTGAACATTCCGCCTTTCTGTTGACTTATGAAATACACTTGGGCAGGCCAAGCTTAAAAAACGCAACAGAGTGTTTATCTATCTGGAAACCCGGAAGGGCCCAGCAGGGGTAATAATGCCTATCCCGCTATAAACCAACGATTTTGTGTAATTCTGTTTTTAATTCGATATGAATTAAAGTCGCCAGATCGGCCCCAACAATGTGGGTTGCGTGCTTTTTATGATACAGGCCGTCAGGGCCATATGCCCTAAAAAACGGCATTTCATATCCATGCCTAAGACATGAAAAAGCGGCCCTCCCCGCAAGGGAAGGACCGCTTTTCAAGTCATGATGATGCGTTGTGAAAACGGAGCGCTTACTGCGCGTCCATGAACTGATCGCTTCCCATGATCCCCAGCTTGCTCACGCCAAGACGCTGTGCATCCGCCAGAACATGCGCCACGACCTTGTAGCTGGCCAGGCGGTCGGGATGGATGTGCATCTCGGGCTGGACCGGCTGGGCCGCCGCATCCTTGAAGCGGGACTGAAGGTCCGCCTCGCCTGCAACGGGCTCGCCATTCCAGGTGATTGTGTTGTCAAAATCGATCGCCACCGTATCCACAACCGGGTCAGGCGCGGAGGAAGGCGGCGGGTTGCCCTGCGGCAGGTCGATCGAGACCGAATGCGTCTGGAGCGGGATGGTGATGATCAGCATGATCAACAGCACCAGCATGACGTCAATCAGGGGCGTGGTATTGATATCGACAATACCTTCGTCCTCGGTCGTGCTGTCTGAGCCGACATTCATGCCCATGGTGTCTACTCTCCCCAATGTGGCCGGGGCATGAACCCCGGCCGGGAATGGATATCAGCCGTGCGGCTGCTCAGTGATGAAATCGACGTGAACGATGCCGGCCTGCTGGCAGGCTGCGATCACCTTGCCCACACCTTCGTATTTTGCCGTCTGGTCACCGCGGATCTGGATCTGGGGCTGCGGGGTTTCCGCAGCCGCGTGTTCCAGGTGCGATTCCAGGTCGGCATAGCTGGTGAGCAGCGTCTCGTTCCAGTAGGCCTGCCCGGTCGGCGTGATCGCCACGACGATGTTGTTCTGCAACGTCCGGGTTGGCTGGTTAGCATCCATGGGGAGACTAACCTTGATGGTATGTGTCGCGACGGGGATGGTGATCAGGAAGATGATCAGCAGCACCAGCATGACGTCGACAAGCGGTGTGGTGTTGATGGCCGACACCACCTCGTCTTCATCGCCGCCACCTCCAACTTGCATACCCATGATCAGGCCACCCGGTTATCGATAGTCGTGGTTGTGGGGGAGTTGTCGGGATGGATGGTGATTTCCGCGCCATGGCGGTAGCCACCCATCAGGATCGACTGCACGTCAGCGGCGAAGTTGCGCACCTTGTCGATCGCGCCCTTGTTGCGGCGGACCAGCAGGTTGTAGCCCAGAACGGCAGGAACGGCGGTGCCGAGGCCGATGGCAGTCATGATCAGCGATTCACCAACCGGGCCTGCAACCTTGTCGATCGAAGCCTGGCCCGCGATGCCGATGGCGGTCAGGGCATGATAGATACCCCAGACGGTGCCGAACAGACCCACGAACGGCGAGGTCGAGCCCACGGTGCCGAGGAAGGCAAGGCCGCCCTGCAGCTTGGTCTGGATCACGTCAACCGAACGCTGGATGGACATGGTGGTCCAGGAATGCAGGTCGATGGACTCCTGCATCGTGCCTTCGTGGTGCTCGGCGGCCTTCACACCCGTATCGGCAATGTAGCGGAACGGGGAGTTCGCGGGCAGCGCTGCGGCACCTTCCTTGATGGAACCCTTGGTCCAGAAATCGCTCATCACCTGCTTGGCGGCGTTCATCACGCGGGCCTGCTCGAAGAACTTGGTGATCATGATGTACCAGGTGCCCAGCGACATGAACACCATGATGAGCAGCACGCCACGGGCGATGAAGTCACCGTTGGCCCACAGCGCGCCAAGACCGTAGGGGTTGCCCTCGGGTGCCTTGGGCGCATCGGCCGGGGGAGCGGCGTCAGCAGCAGGTGCCGGGGCCGGTGCCTCTGCTGCGGGAGCGGGAGCTGCCGGTGCGGCGTCAGCGGCCGGGGCGTCGGCGCCCGGGGCCGGGGTTGCGGGTGCGCCAGCGCCATCGGTGGGCGGAGCGGAAACCGCCGGAGCCGAGGCCGCATCGTTCGCGGCCGGAGCGGCATCCTGCGCCAGCGCCGCAAGCGGCGAGGCAGCACACAGCATGGCAGCGAACGCGGCCGAGGCAACAAGGGTGTGTTTACGATGCAGTCTGATCATTTAACCAAAATCCTCTGGAGCAGGATGTTTTTTTCGCGATGCGGGCGGGGTGCTGCCGGCCCCCGCCGCGCCTGACCTAACACTCAGGCTCAGTCGTTCAGACTGAACGTGATCGTATAGAGATGGTGGAACTCCTTGACGGGCACACCATTTTTGACTGCCGGCGCATAACGCGAACGGCGGACCGCCTTCAGGGCTGCGTCGGCAAATGCCTGGCCACCTTTTACGTTGACCACCTGGCAGTTGCTGGTCACGCCGGTCGGCTCCACGTCGCATGCCACGGACACAACGCCCTCACGGCCTTCTTCGGACATTTCCTCCGGATATTCCGGCACGACATGGTTCAGCGGCGACGTGCCAGCCGAATGATCGGGCACGGGCGGCGCGTTGGAGACGGGCGCATCAGCCGGCGGCGTCGCCTTTGCGGGCGGCATGGGCTTGGGCGGCTTCTCGTGCGTCACCTTCATCGGCGGCGGCGGCGTCGGCACCTGAATCTTCGGCGGCGGAATATACGGCGGCGGCGGCTGCGTAATTTCCGGCGGCGGGGGTGGTGGCGGCGGCGGTGGCGGTGGAGGCGGCGGCTCCTTGATCATGTGCACCTCGACCGGCGGCTTGGGCGGCTCCTGGGGCGCATCTGGCGGCGAGCTGAGCCCGAACAGAAGCGCGAGCACCAGCAGCCCCTCGAATGCCAGGACGAGGGCAAAAACGATTACCTTTTGTAGTGTGTTATCACTCTGTTCCGCATACGTCATACCCATACCTCACTCAGAACGGCATAGTTTTTAGGAAGGATTATTACAGAATTTGTTCTGGATGTTCTGATTTCACCAATTTGACTACGGGAGTATGACCAGATTTCTACGAAACGACTGATGCGATCCGCCTTGTTCTCCCCGGCTTGACCCTGAAGCACGATAATCCTCTTTCCCGGCGGAACGGAAAAGCATGACAGTCGCAGCCTCCGGCAGTCCATACGCCAATGCACGGACACTGGATGCATCCTGCCCTGACAAGCCAAGCCATTCATTCATCACGTTTTATCCATAAACATTATTAACATCTCGAAATCAACCCTGATCTTATATGAAATATTTTTATGTGCACCTTCTGCCCTGCAGGCCACTTCCTTCATGGCAAAAGGCCCTCCTGAAGCTGTGTTCCGCCTGCATGGCAGCCAAACAAAAAACCGTTCGTTCCAGCTTGATCAAAAAAAAAATCCAGTCAAGCAAAGTGTTAAAAAAATGAGAGAAAAATCCGTTCACACCCGTGCGGGCGGGCCTCGCCGCCAGCATATTACTTATTCGATATGAATGGGGCCACGCGGGCAATACAGGCAGCAACAGTCATTCCGCCACCACCTTGGTTTCTTGCCAAAAACGGTTCAGGCCGCGCCGTCGCGCTCCACGTTGCCAAAACGGGGCAGCGTGTCGGGGCCGGGCTGGTAGGCCAGCGCCTCGCCCTGCTTGACCATTTCCAGGCAGGCGGTGAACGTGCTGCTCCACGCCGAGCGCCGCAGCCCCGTGCGCCGCACGCCCTCCGCCCCATGCCGAACGGAATCGGGCAGCATGCGGTCCAGCGGCACGGGTTTGCGGGCATGGGCCAGGCAGGCGCGCACCCGTACGCGCGCCTCCTCGACCGAGAACAGGTCAAGCTGCACCGGAGCATAGAAGGGCGTCGGCTCGGGCATGGCGCCCCAGTTGCCATCAAACACCGCAAGGCAACCCCACAGGAATTCGATCCGGTCCACTTTCCAGGCAGCCGATTCGTAACCCTGTGCAGGCTGTGCACCGCCAAAGGCATGAACATCGCGCCCGAGTTGCGCGCGCGCCGCCAGCCAGCCTGCCAGTTGTTCCGCCTGCTCGGCCGCGATCAGGCGCGCGCGCAGCTCGTGCGCCTCCTGCGTCGCCTGCTGCTGGCGCGGATCATCGGCAGGCAGCAAAAGCCGCGAGCGCAGCAGCAGCAGGCCCGACGCCATGACCACCCATTGCGCCTTCATGCCCAGCGGCAGGGCGGCATGCGCCCGCGCGGCCTCGGCCAGTTGATCGATCAGGGCCACGATATCAAGCCGGGTCAGATCGATTTCACGCGCATGGGCCAGTTGCACCAGATGCGTCAGATCACCCTGATACGCATCGAGCATGATGACCGGCTCGGAGCCGGGCCGCGCGGGGTCGAACAGGTCGGACTGGCGGGTCATGTCAGGGGCCGCTGGGTCAGGCGGAAGGTCAGCGTGGGGTAATGCTCCTCCATCCGGCGCACCACGGGCGCTGGCGTGCCGCCACGGGTGAAAAAGCCATACACCACCGCCCGATGCCCGCGCGGCAGCCGCCTGCCCGCCCTGCGCCCCGGCACCAGCGCCACCTGGGCGGGCGCTTCCACCACCCCCCAACTGGCCAACAGCCAGGCGCGGGCATCGGGGTGGGTCACGCCAAGGTGCAGGATGTGTTCGGGCACGGGCACCAGGCGGTTGAAATCCAGCGGGCAGGCGCCCTCGGGCCGCAGGGCCAGGCGGGCATGACGCGCCTCCGCCGCCGCGCGGAACTGGCGGGCAAGGATGCGGCACCCTTCCACCGACAGGCTGCCCCGGTCCTGACCGGGCCTGTTGGCCCCGATGGCCAGCGCGAACATGTCTTCTTCCACCCGCTCGGCATCGAACGGCCACGGAATCAGCCCTGGCCCGGCGGCCTCGGCGGCGAAGGCCGCCATGCCCGCGTCAGGCCCATGCACAAGCAGGTGCCAGCCCTGCCAGGGCACCGGCCCCGCAGGCGCGGGCCAGGCGGAAAGCGGCCGCCGCCCCCGGCGCGCGGCCGGACGACGGGCCGGGGCCGAGGGGCCTTCCTCCTCGCGCGGGGTGGCGGGCGGCAGGTCGGCCCAGGGCAGGCGCAGGGTTTCAGTCATAGGCAAGCAGGTCTGCATAAGGGCGCAGGGCGCGCGGATCACGGTAGCGGGTGCGTTGGCCCAGAGCCGTGGCGTCCATGCCGTGGCGCAGGGCCTCGACAATAAAGCCAGCCCGCAGCGCATGGGCGCTGAGCCGGGCCACGGTGGCGGGGGGCACTTCGGCCATCAGCGCCCGGCGTTGCAGGATGCGGGTCACGGCATAAGGGGTCAGCGCCCGCCCGCCCACGCGCTCGCCCTTGGAAATGGCACGGAACAGCGGCCCGGTCTGCCTGTGCGCCACCTGCTGCCATGCCGTAAAGGCCGCCGCCGGGCACAGGCCACGCTCCTGCGCCACGGGCAGCACTATGGTGGGGGTCTCATGCCCGTCGCGCACCGTCAGCATCACCGCCTGGGGGGTAAGGCGCACATCTTCCACCTGCAGCCCCACCAGCTCCGAGCGGCGCAATGCGCCCGCGAAGCCGAACAGCAGCAGGCAACGATCGCGCAGGCCGCGCACGCCATCGGTACAGCGTTCGGACATGGCGCCCAGCATGGCGGGGGTGACCACGGCGGGGCGCGGCGCGGGGCGGCTGGCCTGCTCCAGCATCTCGGCCAGTGCCGCGCGGATGAGCGGATGCGTGACATCCCACGCCAGGGCGTTGAAGCGGTGCATCTTGCCAATGGCGGCCAGGCGGCGGCGGATGGTGGCGGGGGCAAACGTGCCCAGACTGCGCAGGTAGGCTGCCACCCCCTCAGGCGTTGCGGGAATGGGAGAGATGGCGTGCTCCGCGCACCATTGCGTAAAATGCACCCAGTCCGCCCGGTAAGCGCGCAGGGTGGCCGTGGCCTCCCGCGTGGGGGCCTCCTGTGGCGTGGTCATGGGCATTTTCCGCGTGGCCGGATCAGACCAGTTCCATCCGGTTGACATCCACCATGCCAAAATCCGTGATCTTGAGGTGCGGGATCACCGGCAGCGGCAGGAAGGCAAGCTGGAGGAACGGTTCATCAAGCTGGCAACCCAGGGCGCGTGCGGCGGCACGCAGCACCTCAAGCTGGTCGCGCACGGCCTCGAACGGCGCATCGCTCATCAGCCCCGCCACGGGCAGCGGCATGTCGGCCACCACCTTGCCATCACGCACGACCACAAAGCCGCCGCCGGTCTTTTCCAGATGGTTGACCGCCAGCGCCATGTCGGCATCGTTCATGCCGACCACACAGATATTATGGCTGTCATGCCCCACCGATGAGGCCAGCGCCCCGCCAGACAGCCCGAAGCCCTTAACAAAGCCCCGGCCGATATTGTCGTTATGCCCATGCCGCGCCACCACGCAGATACGCGCGATATCCTGCGCCGGATCAGGCTGTACGATGCCATCCTCCACCGGCAGGTCGGCATGCAGGAAAGGGGTTATGATCTGGCCGGGCAGCAGGCCGATTACGGGGCGCTGCGTGCCGCTGCCCTTTATTTCCATATCCGCCGCGCTGACCGGAGCGGGCAGGCTGATGCTCTCCAGCCCCACGGGGGCAATGACCGCGCGGGCAGCAAACAGCGCATCATTCACCAGGCGGCCCGCGCTGATCACATCCGATACGCGGCATTCGCGCAGGTCATCAAGCAGCACGATATCGGCACGCTTGCCCGGCGCGATCATGCCCCGGTCGCGCAGGCCAAAGGCATTGGCCGCACTGAGGGACGCGCTGCGATAGGCGGCAAGCGGCTCGACACCCAGCGAGATGGCAAGGCGGATCAGGTAATCCAGATGGCCTTCATGCGCGATTTCCAGCGGATTACGGTCATCGGTGCAGAAAGCGAAGAAGGGCGAGGTCACCGGGTTGAGCAGCGGAACGAGCGCGCGCAGGTCCTTGCACACCGAGCCTTCGCGGATCAGCACCATCATGCCCTTGCGCACTTTTTCCAGCGCTTCTTCCGCCGTGGTGGCTTCATGGTCGGTGGTGATGCCCGCGCTCAGGTAGCCATTGAGTTTGCGCCCACGCAGCAGCGGGGCGTGACCATCGATATGGCCCCCGGCAAAGGCTTCCAGCTTTTCCAGGCAGACCGGGTCGCCATTCAGCACGCCGGGAATGTTCATGAACTCGGCCAGGCCAATCACCTTGGGGTGGTCGCGATAGGCCAGCAGATCGGCTGCACCGAGCGTGGCACCCGAGGTTTCAAGATGGGTGGACGGCACGCAGCTTGAAAGATTGACCCGCAGGTCCATCACCGTGCGCAGGGCGGCTTCGGTAAAGTAATCCAGCGCCGGGCGGCCGAGCACGTTGGCCATCTCGTGCGGGTCGCATATGGCGGTGGTCACGCCATGGGGCAGCACGCAGCGATCGAACTCGAAAGGCGTGATGAGCGAGGATTCGACATGCAGGTGCGTGTCAATGAAGCCGGGCACGGCGATGCGGCCACGGCCCTCGATTACGTTGGTGCCCTCGTAGTGGTCCAGCGTGCCGACAATGGTGTCGCCACAGATGGCGATGTCGGTTGGCAGCATCTCCCCCGTCACCAGATCAAACAGGCGCACATCACGGATGACGGTATCGGCCACCATGCGCCCGCTACCCTGTGCAATCCGGCTGGAAATCGTGCTTGCTGCCATCCTGTCCCACTTCCCCATAAAATGATGTTCCCTGCTACTCTATCACAACGGGGCGGCTGGCAAATCGGCACACGAATTCTTTTTCAGGCCAGCGCCCTGCGCCCCGCCTGCATGATTGACAAGGCAGGCGGGATTGATGATCCTGACCGGACCAAGGGGAGTCCCGGCAAGGGGCTGAGAGACCGCTGGCATGGGCAGCCATGCGCGCGGAGACCCTTCCGGGCGCATTGTGCGTTCCGGGGAACCTGATCCGGCTCATACCGGCGGAGGGACTGGTGCGGACAATCGGCAGCACGCCGCATGCCCCCGGCACGCGGTCGCCCGCATGAGGCGTGGCATCTCCGGTTTTCTCTCCACACCCCCTGTCGGAGAGAGGATGCGAGGAGCACTGCCATGACTACCGTCGCTTCGCCTTCATCTCCCGACCATGTCACCACCGGCCCCATCATGGGGTCCGTCAAGGTCTGGTCATCGCCCGAGGGGCATGCGGATATCCGCGTGCCGTTCCGCGAAATCGCGCTCGAACCCAGCGCCAACGAGCCGCCGGTGCGCGTGTATGACACCTCCGGCCCCTATACCGACACCAATGCCCATATCGACGTGCGCCAGGGGCTTAAACCCGTCCGCGCGCCATGGATCGTAACCCGCGGCCTGCCCGCGGTCAGGCCGCGCGCCGTGCGGCCGGAAGATAATGGCTTTGCCAGGGGCGAAAATCTGGTCCCCGCCTGCCCCGCGCCGCATGTAGTGCATGAGGGCCGTCCGGGCCAGATGGTGACGCAATACGAGTTCGCGCGCGCAGGCATCATCACGCAGGAGATGATCTACGCCGCCCACCGCGAGAACCTCGGCCGCGCCACCATGGTCGAGGGCGCTGAAGAGCGCCGTGCCGATGGCGAGGATTTTGGCGCTGACATTCCCGCCTTTGTTACCCCTGAGTTCGTGCGATCAGAGATCGCGGCAGGCCGGGCCATCCTGCCCGCCAACATCAACCACCCCGAGCTTGAGCCGATGGTGATCGGGCGCAACTTCCTGGTGAAGGTCAACGCCAATATCGGCAATTCCGCCGTGACCTCATCGGTTGCGGAGGAAGTGGAGAAGATGGTCTGGTCCATCCGCTGGGGTGCGGATACGGTGATGGACCTCTCGACAGGCCGCAACATCCACAACATCCGCGACTGGATCCTGCGCAACGCGCCGGTGCCCATTGGCACGGTGCCGCTCTATCAGGCGCTGGAAAAGGTGGGCGGCGTGCCCGAGGACCTGACATGGGAAATCTTCCGCGACACGCTGATCGAACAGGCCGAACAGGGCGTGGACTACTTCACCATCCACGCCGGCGTGCGCCTGAGCCATGTGCCGCTGACCGTCAACCGCGTGACCGGCATCGTCTCGCGTGGCGGCTCGATCATGGCCGGGTGGTGCCTGCACCATCACCGCGAAAGCTTCCTGTATGAGCATTTCGAGGAAATATGCGACATCATGCGCCGTTATGATGTCTCGTTCTCGCTCGGTGATGGCCTGCGCCCCGGCTCGATTGCCGATGCGAATGACGCCGCCCAGTTTGCCGAACTTGAAACGCTGGGCGAACTGACAAAAATTGCCTGGGCCAAGGGCTGCCAGGTGATGATCGAGGGGCCGGGCCATGTGCCCATGCACAAGATCAAGGTAAACGTGGAAAAGCAGCTGCGCGAGTGCGGCGAGGCCCCGTTCTACACGCTTGGCCCGCTCACGACCGATATCGCGCCGGGTTACGACCACATCACATCGGGCATCGGGGCCGCCATGATCGGGTGGTTCGGCACTGCCATGCTGTGTTATGTCACGCCCAAGGAACATCTCGGCCTGCCCGACCGCAATGACGTGAAGGTGGGCGTGGTAACCTACCGCATCGCAGCCCACGCCGCCGATCTGGCCAAGGGGCACCCGGCGGCACGCATCCGTGATGATGCCATCAGCCGCGCGCGATTCGACTTCCGCTGGAATGACCAGTTCAAGCTCTCGCTCGACCCGGATACGGCGTGTTCATACCACGATGAAACGCTGCCGCGCGAGGCGCACAAGAACGCGCATTTCTGCTCCATGTGCGGCCCCAAATTCTGCTCCATGCGCATCAGCCACGACCTCAAGGCCAATGCCGAGCGCATGGCCGGGCTGGAGCAGAAAAAGGAAGAGTTCCGCAACAACGGCAACCGGATCTATGTGCCGGTGGATGAGGTCGCGACCCCTGCGGAATAAAACAGAAGTTTTGGGTGAAGCTTTTTTCAAAAAGCTTGAGAAGAACGCCGCCTTTTTGAAAAAAGGCGGCACCCAAAAACTTTTATCCGTGTTTTAATTAAGGAAGGCGTTAACGGGAGGCCACCACCGCCTCGCGCTGCACGGCCACCGCTGCGCCACCATCCCTGCGGATCATGAGAAAGCGCCCGGACCACGATCCTTCAATCCGCCACGTTCCCTCGATTTCAGTGCTATCGGCATTCAGCCTGCCCGCATACAGCACGACATGCTGGCGCGGACCGCCCTCATAGGTTTTGGTAAAACGCACCTCGGCTGCGTGGCGCATGCCACGTACGGTCGAGACAAAACATTCCGCCCCGGCCTGACCTGAGGCCGGGCGCTCCGTTACCGTGCCACCCATGGCGCCACCGGCCTCGAACAGGGAGGCGGAGAAAAACTCCGGCGGCAACGTGCGCGGGTAGCTGAACTGGCCATCCCACTGCCCCGTCACATCAAACCTGTTTACAGCCATTGCGATCTCCCCGCCCCTGAACTGCCTGCCACAAAATAAAACGGGCCATGCCTTACAGCATGACCCGCCTTTTTTCCATTTTCCTGCCTTGCGGGAGGGAAATCAGATCACCTTTTCCACCCAGCCATGGGTATCAGGCGCCGTGCCGCGCTGGATGCCGATCAGGGCATTGCGCAGCTTGGCCGTGACCGGGCCAATGCCCGCGCCATCACCAATCACCGCCTCGCCCTTGTGGCCACGGAAGCGCCCGATGGGCGAGACCACCGCCGCCGTGCCGCAGGCAAACACTTCCTTCAGGCGGCCCGAGGCCGCATCGGCATAAAGCTGGTCAATGGCGTAGGGCTCCTCACGCACGGTCAGGCCCATCTCACGCGCAAGGGTGAGCAGCGAATCGCGGGTGATGCCGCGCAGGATGGTGCCGGTCAGCGGCGGGGTGGCAACCGTGCCATCATCGAACACGAAGAACACGTTCATGCCGCCCATTTCCTCGATCCAGCGGCGCTCCACCGCATCAAGGAACAGCACCTGCGCGCAGCCATGGCCCTTGGCTTCCTGCTGGGCCAGCAGGCTTGCGGCATAGTTGCCGCCGCACTTGGCCTCGCCCGTGCCACCGGGAGCGGCGCGACAGAAATCAGACACCCACACGCTCACCGCTTCCGCACCGAAATAGGCGCCCACGGGCGAGGCAATGACCATGAACAGGTATTCCGACGCAGGCTTGACGCCGAGGAACGTCTCGCTCGCAATCATGTAGGGGCGGATGTACAGGCTCTCATCAGGCTTGCCCGGCACCCATGCATGGTCCACGCGCACGAGCTGGCGCACGGCCTCGACAAACACGTCCTCCGGCAGTTCGGCCATGGCAAGGCGCTCGGCCGATTTGCGGAAACGCGCGGCATTGGCCTGCGGGCGGAACAGGGTAATGCCGCCTTCCGCCGTGCGGTAGGCTTTCATGCCCTCGAATATTTCCTGCGCGTAGTGCAGCACGGCCGCCGCCGGGTCGAGAGTCAACGGCGCATAAGGCTGTACGCGGGCATCATGCCATCCCCTGCCTTCCTGGTAGCGGATCACGACCATGTTGTCGGTAAAGACACGCCCGAAACCGGGATTGGCCAGAATTTCCGCCCGTCGCTCGGGCGAGACCGGGGTCGCGGTGGGTGAAAGCGTGAAGGGAAGGGAAGTGGCGCTGTCCATAGCCGTTATTTCTCTTTCATCATGGCGCTGGCGCGCCATACGGAGCGCGCCCCTGCCCGCCTCAAGCTGCGGGCAACCGCACCAGAAGTTCACCAGAACATTGCGCCGGTCAACCCCGCCCCGTGCGCATGACCCCTGCTTTTACGCCTTGCCCAGCACAAAACCCAAAGCGCGCAGGGCAGCAGGCAGGTGCTCGCGGCCATGGAGTGCGCCCACATCCCCCATTCGCGCCACCACGCCCTCGCTCCAGCCCCGCGCACCCGCGCGGCTGGCCTCAAGGCAGGCGTCATAAGCCTTTATGCTGGCTTCATCGCTGGCAGTAGCGGGGTTGTAGCGTTCCTCATGCAGCACCATAGCCTGCGGCAGGCGCGGCTTGATGGCGGTGGGCTGCGCGCGGTCGGGGTAGCCCACGCTCATGCCAAACAGCGCGAACGTTCCGGGCGGCAGGCCGAGCTCGGCGGCAATGGCCTCGGGCTGGTTGCGCACGGCACCCACGTACACGATCCCCAGCCCGTAGGATTCAAACGTCGCCGCCGCATTCTGCCCGGCCAGCGCCGTATCCACCACGCCGCCCAGAAATGTATCGAGGCAGTCCAGCCCCGGCAGTGCCCGGCCCTGCGCCTGCCCCACATGCTCGAGCCGCGACAGGTCCACCACCCACGCCAGGAACAGCGGCGCCTGCGCGATGAAAGCCTGATCGCCCGCTATTTTGGCCAGCCGGGCACGGCGCGCGGGGTCGCGCACGGCAATTACGCTCCATGCCTGCAGGTTGCATGAGCTCGAGGCCGACTGGGCTGCGGCAATCGCCGCCTCCACCACGCCTTCGGGCAGGGGTGCGGGGCTGAAATGCCGCACGGAACGATGCGCCATGAGGCTGCGCGCCACCGGGCTTTCGGGCAGCGGCTGCGCCGGCGGTTTCGTGCCATAACGGGCCTGCCACAGCGCATTCATGGAGGACTGGGCGGAAAAGGAAGAAACGGTACTGCTGGACATAGGCATGCCTCCTGCCTGTGCAATGCTGGCTGAAAAAGCAGCACACCACAGCGCAACAGCCACAGCTAGCGGGGCGATATCACACCTGCCCTGCACATTTTCATGCCGCGGGCCGGCCCAGGAGGGCAGTACGCCCGCCCACCGTTTGCGCATGGCCCGATTTTTTGAAAATATCTTTCCAGATCAGTTATTTATTTCAGCACGCCCATCACGTTCATGCGAAATCACACGGGTTTAAATAGGAAGAAACACCCCAAGAGAGCATGAAGGCCACAGCACGCACCCTGTTTCAATAATAAGCAAGGAACCCGTTCGCATGTTCGAGGCCCTCATGATCCGCCAGGCCGATGGCGAGACCACCACCCGGCTGGAACAGGTCGACCCCGCAAGCCTGCCACAGGGCGATGTGACGGTTGAAGTCGCGCAGTCGAGCCTGAACTACAAGGATGCGCTGGCCGTGACGCACGGCACGCCGGTGGTGCGGCATTTTCCCATGATTCCGGGCATCGACCTTGCGGGCCGCGTTCTCCACTCCGATGACCCGGTCTTCCGCCCCGGCGATCAGGTTCTGGCCACCGGCTGGGGGCTGGGAGAAAAGCACTGGGGCGGCATGGCCGGCATGGCCCGCCTGCCGGGGCGGTGGCTGCTACCGCACCCTGCAGGCCTGTCGGGGCGGCAGGTGATGGGAATCGGCACGGCAGGCTTTACGGCCATGCTGTGCGTGATGGCGCTGGAAGATGGCGGGCTGACGCCTGCCTCCGGCCCCATCATCGTAAGCGGTGCGGGCGGCGGCGTGGGCGGCATGGCCGTAATGCTGCTGGCACAATTAGGCTATCAGGTGGTGGCGGTGACCGGGCGGGCGCAGCTTCAGGCCTATCTGATCAGCCTCGGTGCGGCTGAAGTGCTGCCGCGCGAGGCGCTGGCCCCCACTGGCAAACCGCTGGAAAAGGCGCGCTGGGCAGGCGGAATCGATGTGGTGGGGGGCGAGGTTCTGGCCACGATGTGCGCCTCCATTACGCAGGGCGGCACGGTGGCGGCCTGCGGGCTGGCAGGCGACATGGCCCTGCCGCTGACGGTGGCCCCTTTCATTTTACGCAATGTGCGCCTGCAGGGAATCGACAGCGTCATGTGCCCCCGCCCGCGCCGCATGACGGCATGGGCGCGGCTGGCGCGTGACATCGACCCCACACGACTGGACAGCATGCTGCATGACGCAACACTGGCCGAGGTGCCTGCCCTCGCGCCGCGGCTGCTGGCAGGGCATATAAGAGGGCGGACAGTCGTCCACCTCACTGATTCAAAATAATAAAAGTTTTTGGCGAAGCTTTTTTCAAAAAGCTTCGAAAAACGCTGCCTTTTTGAAAGAAGGCAGCAGGCAATAAAAAACGGCAGGCGCGAGGGGCGCATGCCGTTCTTCACATCAGGCCATGCAGGGCAGTTGCCCTGCGCCCCTTAGTGGCAGGGGAAGCCAAGCAGATGGCGGCCATCATGCACGAATTCATGCACGTAATGACCGGAAATGAGCGATGTCGCCCCCTGCTCCGCGCCCACGAAGTAGATCAGCAGCGAGGCCAGAACCAGCCCGAACACACCCCACGGCAGCAGGTCGCGCACCGGAATGGCAACCGGCGGGGCGGCAATATTGGCGGACAGGACGGATGTGTCTTGGCTCATGCTGAAAAAACTCCATGGATCATGCTCGACCCGGAGCAGTATGGCATGACAGGGCTGCATGCAATGCCCATGCCGTGTTACCGGATCAGCGGCCATGGTTTCAAAATTGCCCAGCAAGGTCAATCATCCATTGCTCGCCCCACCCTTTCGGGCCACGCAGGGCAGCATGAACCAGACGCTGACCTGCATCGCCCTGCCCGCGCCCGATGAGTTACGCCGCGGCGTCATACCCGTGCGCGATGCCACCCCCGCCCTGCCCGCAGGCTTCATGGACCACCTGCCCCCGGCCGACCGCCTTTTTGTGCCACCCGCCCTGAGCAGAGCCATCGGGGCCGATGCATGTGAAGCCGTGCCCGCCCTGAATGCCGCCGATATGGGCACGTGGCATGGGCTTTCGCTCAAGGCTCTGCCTGCGGCCGACCTGGCCCGCTGGGTGGAAGACGACAGCTTTGCCCCGCCGGGGGGTGAAAGCCGGGACTCGCTGCTAAGCCGCGCAGGTACCTGGCTGGCCGCATGCCCCAAAACGCCAGCACGCATGCTGGTGCTGGCCGATGCCACGGTTGCCCGTGCCCTTGCCATCGCGGCCCTTGGGGGGGATGGCGCCATGATGGCGCGGCTGGACATCGCCCCCCTGACCCGCACGGTACTGACCCGCCACACCACCTGGCGGCTGGCCACAAGCGGCGCGCCCCTGCCCTGAAAACAAGCCGCGCTTTTTTTGACAGCGCGGCCCGCAATCGGCTAGATCCGCCGCTGATGGTTCCCCCAACAGGGAGAATAGGGAAGACGGTGCGCCTGATGGCAATTCCGTCGCTGCCCCCGCAACTGTAGGTGGTCGAATCCGGCCCGGTGCCCGCACCGGCCCCGCCACTGGCCCCATAAGGGCCGGGAAGGCTGTCGGATATTGAGGGTGTGCCCGCCACGCCCTTCGCCACAAGCCAGGAGACCTGCCATCCCCGCCCGTGCGGGATAGATGACCGTTTCGATCGCATGGCTGGCGGGGTGCCCGGCACGCGACTGGCCACCACCTGGCAACGCTGCTGCCGGGCGGGGCATGACCGCGCACCCCGCTTTTCCTGCCGCCCGCGCGGCAGCGCCGCGAAAGGGCACGGACCAGATGACTACTTCCCCCCCGCCACAAACGCCTGCCGTGCACCTGCATGTGTGCGTGACCTGCCGCAGGGGCCTGCCTGCATCCGATAACCCGCAGGGCCGCCAGCTGCACGATGCCATGCAGGCACTGGCCAAAGGCAATTCCAGCATTGTGGTGCATGAGGTCGCCTGCCTTGCCGCGTGCAACGATGGCTGCACCGCCGTGATCGCCACACCGGGTAAATGGGGCTGGCTGCTCGCCAATCTTGGACCGGAAAAGGCAGGTGACCTGCTGACCTATATCGACGCCTATGCCGCATCGGCCAAAGGCACCGTCATGCCATCGCGCAGGCCCGCAAGCCTGTCGGACATGGTGCGCGGCCGCTTTCCCGCATCCCTCTTTTCCGGAGTCTGAGTGCCATGAACATCTCCGCCACGGCCCGCGCCAAGGTGCCCGTTACCGTCATCACCGGCTTTCTGGGCGCGGGCAAGACCACGCTGCTGCGCCACGTTCTGGCCAATGCCAAGGGCAAACGCATTGCCATCGTGGTCAATGAATTCGGCACGCTGGGCATTGATGGCGACACGCTGCGCGCCTGCGGCGTGGAAGGCTGCACGGACGAAGATATCGTCGAACTGACCAATGGCTGCCTGTGCTGCACCGTGGCCGACGACTTCCTGCCCACCATGGAAGCCCTGCTCGACCGCGCGACCCCGCCCGACCATATCGTGATCGAGACCTCCGGCCTCGCCCTGCCCAAGCCGCTGCTGAAGGCCTTTGGCTGGCCCACCATCCGCACGCGCATGACGGTTGATGGCGTGGTGACCGTGGTCGACGGCCCCGCCGTGGAAGCAGGCCGCTTTGCCGATGACCCCGAGGAAGTCGCCCGCCAGCAGGCCGCCGACCCCTCGCTCGACCACGACAACCCGCTTGCCGAGGTGTACGAGGACCAGCTCCTGTGCGCCGACCTGATCGTGCTCAACAAGACCGACCTCATGACACCTGCACAGGCCGATGCGGTCGAGACCGAGATCCGCGCCGAGATCCCGCGCGCGGTCAAGGTGGTGCGCGCCACCGATGGCGAGGTTGATCCCGCCGTGCTGCTTGGCCTTGATGCGGCGGCGGAAGATGACCTCGCCGCCCGCCCCTCCCACCACGATGCCGAGGGTGGCGAGCACGAGCATGATGATTTCGAGAGCTTCGTGCTGCCCATCCCCGAGCAGGACAGCGTGGAAGGATTCATAACCCGGCTGAAGAAACTGGCCGAACAGCACGACATCCTGCGCATGAAGGGCTACGCCACCGTGCACGGCAAGGCCATGCGGCTGGCGGTGCAGGGGGTTGGCAGCCGCTTTCGCCACCAGTTCGACCAGCCCGTGCCCAAGGATGGCCCGCGTACGGGCAACCTTGTGGTGATCGGCCAGAAGGGCATGGACCAGGCTGCCATTGCAGCGGCGCTGGCACAGGCGTAAGGCACGGGCAAACGGCACACGGGGAGCCGCATCATGCACCTGCTGGCACGCGAGGTCCGCACGCTCGACGAAGCCGATCAGGCCGAAGACCTCGGTCACGCACCGGCCGATATCGTGTTCCTGTCCTTTTCGGACAGCGACCTGCTGTGCCTCAACGCCGCCCACGCGGCAGGTGCCGCCCCCGATGCCAGCCTGCGCACCGCAACGCTTGCGCGCCTGCGCCACCCCATGTCGATCGACCTGTACGTAGCCGACACCATCATGGAGTCGCGCTGCGTGGTGGTGCGGCTGCTCGGCGGCCTGGAATACTGGCGCTACGGGGTGGAGGAACTCGGCCGCGCCTGCCAGCAGGCCGGCATTCCACTGGTGCTGCTGGCAGGCGACGGGCGCGATGACCCGCGCCTTGCCGAACGCTCCACCGTGCCCCAACCCCTCCGCGCCCGTCTTGATGCCCTGTTGCGCACGGGCGGAACCACCAACACCGCCACCGCCCTGCGGCTCATGGCCCATATTGCCGGGCGCGGGCCGGATGATGGCGCAGGCCCCGAACCCCTGCCGCCTGCGGGCGTGCTGCATGCAGCCAACCCGGCCCTGCCGCTGCGCGCCATGGTGGTGTTCTACCGCGCCCATCTGCTGGCCGCCGATATCGCTCCCATCACGGCACTTGCCGCTGAACTGGAGCAGCACGGCATGGGGGCGGAGCTTGTTTATGTCACGTCCCTCAAGAACCCGGAATCGGCGGCTTTTGTGACGGCACGGCTGGCGGATGCGCCGCCGGATATCATCATAAACGCCACCTTCTTTTCCGCGCGCGCGGGAGCGGACAGCCACTCTCCGCTCGACATGGCAGGTGTGCCGGTGCTGCAGGTGCAGCAGCCCGGCATTCCCCACGCGCTGTGGCG
Source organism: Komagataeibacter xylinus (assembly GCF_009834365.1). Classification (NCBI taxonomy): domain Bacteria; kingdom Pseudomonadati; phylum Pseudomonadota; class Alphaproteobacteria; order Acetobacterales; family Acetobacteraceae; genus Komagataeibacter; species Komagataeibacter xylinus. The sequence goes on from NZ_CP041348.1 coordinate 994,154, forward strand.
CGACAGCGTGCGCGGCCTGTCGCAGGCGGACCTTGCCATGCAGGTGGTGCTGCCCGAACTCGATGGCCGCATGCCCGCCTTCCCCATCTCCTTCAAGGAGGACACAACCCCCGGCCTGCCCGCACGCCACGAGCCCTACACACAGGGCATTGCGCTGACCGCCGCCCGCGCGCTGGGCTGGGCGCGGCTGGGGCATAAGCTGCCTGGCCAGCGGCGGGTCGGCATCATCCTGTCCGACTATCCCGGCGCGCAGGGTGCCCCCACTGGGCAGGCGGCGCATGCCGTGGGGCTGGACAGTTTTGCAAGCCTTGAACACATCCTGAGCCTGCTTCACGCCGCAGGCTACGACACGGGTGACATACCCACGGCGGACCAACTAACACACGCACTGGCCCGCGCCCCTGCCACGCCTTTTGTTTCGGTTGCGACCTATCACCAGTGGCTCGAGACCCTGCCGCAGGCCCTGCGCGACCAGCTTGCCGCCTGCTGGGGGGCGCCGGAGGATGATCCCGCCGTGCATGACGGCGCGTTCCACCTGCGTCACCTGCACGCAGGCCATATCCTGATGGCGCTGCAACCCGACCGGGGCACGACAACCGACCGCCATGGCGGCTACCACGACCCCGACACCCCGCCGCGCCACGCCTATGTGGCCTTCTACCTGTGGTTGCGCCATGGGTGCGGGCTTGATGCCATGGTGCATCTGGGCACGCATGGCACGCTGGAATGGCTGCCGGGCAAGGCGGCGGCGCCTTCGGCTGACTGCTGGCCCCCGGTGCTGGTGGCGGGGCTGCCGGTGATCTATCCCTTCATCGTCAACAACCCCGGCGAGGCGGCAGCCGCGCGGCGCAGGCTGGGAGCGGTGACCATCGGGCACATGACGCCGCCCATCGTGGCCGTGAACAGCGCAGGCGCCGATACGGGCGAACTCGAACGCCTGATTGATGAATATGCCGCAGCCGACGGGCTCGACCGAAGGCGGGGCGCCATCCTGCGCGGCGAGATCCTGCAACGCGCGGATGATCTTGGCCTGCTTGATGAAGGCGGCATTGCCCGCGCCGATAACGAGGATGAAGCCCTCGCCCGGCTCGATGCCTATCTGTGCGATGTAAAGGACCTCCAGATCCGCGACGGGCTGCATGTCTTTGGCCGCCCCCCCACCCGGACAGGGGAACTGGCCCAGGCCATCGCCCGCGCCTGCGGCCAGGACGCGCCCGCTGACCTGCCCGCCCGCCTGCACGCCTGCGGCGCGGCGGAGGCTGCCGCCCTGCTGGCAGCCCTTGATGGGCGGTTCGTGCCAGCAGGCCCGGCAGGTGCGCCCACCCGTGGCCGGGCCGACGTGCTGCCCACGGGGCGCAACCTTTATGCCATGGACCCCCGCGCCATCCCCACCCGCTCCGCACTGGTGCTGGCCGAGCGCACGGCGGCGCTGTTGCTGGAGGAACACCTGCAGGATCAGGGCGAGCCGCTGCGCACGCTGGTCATCGACCTGTGGGGCTCGGCCAGCCTGCGCACCGGCGGCGAGGATCTGGCCCTTGCCCTGCTGCTGATGGGCGTGAAACCCGTATGGGATAATGCCTCGGGGCGCGTGAGCGGCATCGAGGTCATTCCCATGGCCGCACTCGACCGCCCGCGCGTGGATGTGACACTGCGCCTGTCGGGGCTGTTCCGCGATGCATTCCCCGGCCAGATCGCACTCTTCGAGCAGGCGGTCCAGACCATTGCCGCCCGCACTTTCGAGGCCCCCGACCTCAATCCGCTGGCCGCCAGCACCGAAGGGCTTGAAGGCGCAGCACGGCATGCCGCCACGGCACGCATGTTTGGCGCGGCGCCGGGCAGCTACGGCACGGGGGTGGAAGATGTGCTGGCCAGCGGCCAGTGGCGCGAACGCGGCACGCTGGGACAGGCCTGGCTTGATGGCTCGGCCTGGACCTATGGCGGCGGACGCGAAGGCCTCAAAGCGCCTGACATCCTTGCCGGGCGCATGGCGCAGGCGGGCGTGCTGCTGCATGTGCACGACCATGCCGAGACCGACATCCTTGAAAGCGTGGACATGGCCACGCATGAGGGCGGCATGGCGGCCGCCGCCCACCTGCTGGGCAACGCGCCCCGCCTCGTGCATGGCGACACATCCCGCCCCGATGCCCCCCGCCTGCGCGGCACGGCGCAGGAGGTGGCCCGCGTGGTGCGCGGGCGGCTGGCCAACCCCGCCTGGCTTGCGGGCATGCGCCGCCATGGCTACCGGGGGGCGAGCGAGATCGCGCGTGGCGTAGAGGCGCTGCACGGTTTTGCCGCCACCGTGCCCGCACGCTTCGACCGGCAGTTCGACCTCGCCTTCAGTCACCTGCTTGATGACCCGGAGATGGACGCCTTCCTGCTCCAGGCCAACCCCGATGCCCATGCCGCCATCCGCCGCCTGATGGCCGATGCCCTGCGCCGCGACCTGTGGCAACCACGCAGCAACAGTGCTGGCATGCTGCTGGACCCCGCGCCATGACCACAGCCCCTTCCGTGCGCGGCTGGTGCCCCGGCCTGCACACCCCCATGGAGGCCGCCGATGGCTGGCTGGTGCGCGTGCGCCCGCCGCTCGGCCGCCTGTCCGCCGCGCAGGCCCGCATTGTGGCCCGTGCCGCCCGCGTGCATGGCAACGGGCTGATCGAACTGACCAGCCGGGGCAACCTTCAACTGCGTGGCCTGACACCACGCAGCGCCCGCGCCTTTGCCCGCGACATGGCCGAAGCGGGCCTTGCCAGCACGGACGCCGCAACCGAGGCAAGGCGCGGCCTGCTGCTCTCGCCGCTGGCTGGCATTGACCCTGACGCCGCACCCGATGCCCCCGCCATCATGCAGGCACTCGATGCCGCCCTGGCCGGAGCCGCGAGCCTGCGCGGCCTGCCCGCCAAGTTCGTCATTGCGGTGGAATGCGGGGGATACATGCCCGCAGGCACGCTGCGGGCTGATATCGTCGTGCGTGCGCAAGGGACTGGCTGGCTGGTGGTGTGCGGCGCGCGCGCCCTGCCCTGCCCTGCCGCCGCCATCGCCCCCACAGTGCTTGCGCTGGCACACGCATTGGCGGCCTCCGGTGGCCGCCCCCTGCGTGATCCGGCCCTTGGCACGCAGGCATTTGCCCACCTTGGCCTGCTTGAGGCCACACAGGCAGCCCCCCCAGCCGCGCATAACATTCCCTGCCTTGCTGGCCCCCTGCCCGGCCACGCCATGGGTGCCGTACTGCCCCCCGGCCCGATGGAGGCTGACCTGCTCGACGCCGTGGCGCAATGGAGCATGCAGGCGGGCAACGGCCACATGCGCATTACCCCCCTGCGCCGCGCGATCGTGTTTGAAGACTGCGCCACGGCCCCACCCCTGCCCGGCCTGATCACGCATGCGGATGATCCGCGCCTGCGCATCAGCGCATGCATCGGCGCGCGCGGCTGTGCCTGTGCCGCGCGTGACGTGATTGCCGATGCTACCCTTCTGGCCCCCGCCTTGCCTGCGCGGGCTACGCTGCATGTATCGGGCTGCCCCAAGGGCTGCGCCCATCCGGGGCCAGCCGACATCACGCTGGTGGCACAGGTGGATGGCTATGGCCTGTGCCCGCATGGCCGGGCGGCTGATACGCCTGTAGACAACGGGCTTTCGCTGGCACAGATACAGCACATCGTGCGGGACTGGCCCCGCAACCTGACCACGCCACGGAACGGGAGAACCCAACCGGCATGACCGCGCAAACGGAACCGTACGACTACATTCACGACGGGGCGGCGATCTATGCCCGTTCCTTTGCCATCATCCGTGAAGAAGCCGATCTGAGCGGCCTGAGTGAGGCCGAAGCCCGCGTGGTGGTGCGCATCATCCACGCCTGCGGCATGGTGGATGTGGCCAAGGCCGTGCGCATGTCGCCCGATTTCGTGGCCAGCGCGCAGGCGGCCCTAAAGGCGGGCAAGCCCATACTGTGCGATGCCAACATGGTGGCCCATGGTGTGACCCGCGCACGCCTGCCGGCCGATAACCCGGTCATCTGCACCCTGCGCGACCCGCGCACGCCCGAGATTGCAAAACGCATCGGCAATACCCGCTCGGCCGCCGCGATGGACCTGTGGGGGGATGATCTGGCCGGTGCCGTCGTGGCTATTGGCAATGCGCCGACCGCCCTGTTCCACCTGCTGGAGATGATCCGTGCGGGCGCGCCCCGCCCGGCAGCCGTGATCGGCATGCCGGTGGGCTTTGTGGGTGCCGCCGAATCGAAGGAGGCACTGGCCGCGTTTGGTGACCTGCCCTTCATCATCGTGCGCGGCAGGCTTGGCGGCAGCGCCATGGCGGCGGCCACCGTCAACGCGCTGGCGAGTGACACGGAATGAGTGCCGGCCGTCTGTCCATTCTCGGCATGGGCCCGGGTGACCCCGAACTCATGACAATCAAGGCCGCGCGCCTGCTGCGTGAAAGCCCGGTGGTGGGCTGGTTCTGTCGCCACGACCGCCCCGGCCATGCCCGCCAGATTGCAGGCGACATGATTGGCCCCGACGCCACCACGCTGCGCTTCGCCTACCCCTTCACCACCGAAATTTCGGTCAGCGACCCGGCTTATCTGATGCGCATGGGCCAGTTCTATGATGAATGCGCGGCACAGGTCGCAACGCACCTTGCGGCGGGCCAGGATGTGGCACTGCTGTGCGAGGGCGATCCGTTCCTGTTCGGCTCGGCCATGTATGTGTTCGACCGGCTGCATGAGCGTTTTGAAAGCACGGTAGTGCCCGGCATCACCGCCATGAGCGGCTGCTGGTCAGCAGCCCGGCGCCCCATGGTGCATGGTGATGACGTGCTGTGCGTCATCCCCGGCACGCTGGATGAAGAGGCGCTGGTGACGTGGCTGGAAAAAGCCGATGCCGCCGTCATCATGAAGCTGGGCCGCAACCTTGCAAAAGTGCGCACCGCCCTGCGCCGCACGGGGCGCGAGGCGCGCGCGATCTATGTGGAACGCGCCAGCCAGCCCACCCAGCGCTGCCTGAAACTGACCGAGATGACCGGGCCTGCCCCCTATTTCTCCATCATTCTCGTGCCGGGCCGGGAGGGCGCACGATGAGTGGCCGCATCTTCGTCGTGGGCCTTGGCCCGGGTGTTGCAAACCAGCGCACGCCCCAGGCCGATGCCGCGCTCGTGCAGGCCACCGACCTGATCGGCTACGCGCCTTATGTCGCCCGCGTGCAGGCAGGCCCGGAGGTGGTGCGCCATGCCAGTGACAACCGCGTGGAGCTTGAACGCGCACAGCATGCCATTGAGCTTGCGCTGGCGGGGCGCACGGTTGCGGTCGTGTCGGGCGGCGATGCGGGCGTGTTTGGCATGGCAAGCGCCGTGTTCGAAGCGATTGACCACGGCCCCGCTGCCTGGCGTGGGGTTGAAGTCACGGTCATTCCCGGTGTCTCTGCCGTGCTGGCCGCCGCCGCCCGGCTGGGCGCGCCATTGGGTGGGGATTTCTGCGTCATTTCGCTGTCCGACAACCTCAAGCCGCAGGCAGTCGTGCATAAAAGGCTGGCGGCGGCAGCGGAAGCGGGACTGGTCATCGCGCTGTACAATCCACGCTCGAAGGCCCGCCCGCACCAGTTGGGCGAGGCGTTCGATCTGCTGCGCACCCTCCTGCCCGGCACCGTGCCGGTTGCCTTCGCGCGCGCCATTGGCCGCCCGGATGAGCGCGTGATCCTGACCGACATCGCCCATGCCGACCCCGAGCAGGTGGATATGAGCACGCTGGTGCTGATCGGCTGCCCGCTCACCCACACCATTGAGCGGGCCGATGGGGAAAAATGGCTCTACACCGCGCGGCGGGTGGATGAGGCAGGATAAAAGTTTTTGGGTGTCGCCTTTTTTCAAAAAAGCGGCGTTCTTCTGAAGCTTTTTGAAAAAAGCTTCACCAAAAACTTCTTTTTTATTTACAGGATTTTTTGTGAGCAGGCTTTCCATGCAACCCCGACAGGCTTTCCAGCCATGCCATGGCGGCCGCGGCATCCGCCACGGTCTGGGCCGGGGCAACGGGTGGGCGATCGACCATGATCACGCCAAGGCCCAGCCTGCGGGCCGCCGCAAGCTTGGCCTGCGTGGCCGTGCCGCCGGAATTCTTGGTCACGATCACATCAATCCGTTCCCGGCGCAAAAGCGCCTCCTCGCCCGCTTCATCAAACGGGCCACGGGCCAGCAGCAGCCGCGTGCCTGCGGGCAGCAGGGCCGCATCAGGCGCGTCCACGCAGCGCAGCAGCCAGTCATGCGGCCCTGCGTGGTGGAAGGGCAGCAGGTCCTTGCGCCCCACGGTCAGCAGCACGCGCCGGGGTGTCGTGCCCAATGCGCCCGCTGCGGCCTGCATGTCGGGCACGCGGGTCCAGCGATCACCCGCCACAGGCGTCCAGCCAGGGCGTTCCACGCGCAGCAGTTTCACATGGGCCTGCGCGCAGGCAGTCACCGCATGGTTGCTCATCTGCACGGCGAAGGGGTGGGTGGCGTCAATCACCGCTTCGACATGATGGGCCAGCAGCCACTCACGCAGGCCGTCCACACCGCCAAAGCCACCAATGCGCACTTCAAGCGCAGGCAGGACCGGTGCGCGGGTGGCCCCTGCGAGCGAGACGGTAACCTTAAAACGGTCCGTGCGCTGCTCCAGCGCCGCATAAAGCTGGCGGGCCTCCGTCGTGCCGCCCAGAACCAGAACCCGCATCTTTTCCTTCCTGCTGCTTGTAAGGCCACACCATGAGCACGCCATGGCTGCATGTTATCGGCATTGGGGAGGATGGTGTCGAGGGCCTGCCCGCTGCCACCCGCGCCCTGATCGCGCATGCGGAAATGGTGGTGGGAGGCGCGCGCCACCTTGCCCTTGCGCACTCCCTGATAACAGGCCAGACGCTGGCCTGGCCGCACCCGCTGGCCGATGGCATTGCCGCACTGCTGCGCTGGCGGGGCAGGCGCGTGTGCGTGCTGGCCTCGGGCGATCCGTTCCTGTTCGGCATTGGCACCACCCTGCGCCGCCATGTGCCGTTGAGTGAGATGATGGGCCTGCCCGCCCCCTCCTGTGTTGCGCTGGCGTGCAACCTGCTGGGCTGGGCGGAGCAGGATGTGAGCCTGCTCTCACTATGCGGCCGCCCGATGGAAGCCATTGCCCCTGCCCTTCAGCCCGGTGGCAGGCTGGTCGTGCTCTCGGCGGATGAGCACACGCCACATGCCTTTGCCCGCTGGCTTGAGGGGCGCGGTTTTGGCGCCTCCGTGCTGCATGTGCTGGGTGCGCTGGGCGGTCCGGGCCAGAGCCACCACACCGCCACGGTGGCCAAGACTGCGCGGGGTGAAGGACCTCTGCCGCCCCGGCTGAACCTGATGGCGCTGGAAGTCATGGCCGACCGGAATGCGCAGGTCATCCCGCTTGCCTGTGGCCTGCCCGATGAGATGTTCGACCATGACGGGCAGATCACCAAGCGCGAGATCCGGGCGGTCACCCTCTCGGCACTGGCGCCACGGCGGGGCGAGATGCTGTGGGATATTGGCGGCGGGTCCGGCTCGATCAGCATTGAATGGATGCTGCGCCACCCGGCCAACCGCGCCATCGCCATTGAAAAATCACCCGCACGCGGCGCACGGATTGCCCGTAACGCGCTCACCCTTGGCGTGCCCGGCCTGCGCGTGATGGCGGGCGAGGCCCCTGCCATCCTGCCCCAAATGCGGGCCGAGGGGCTGGCAGCGCCCGATGCCATCTTCATTGGCGGCGGCATCAGCAACCCCGGCATGCTCGAGGCTGCGTGGGACGTTTTGCGCCCCGGCGGGCGGCTGGTAGCCAATGCCGTAACGCTGGAAAGCGAGGCCGCCGTAATCGCTGCCCATGCCCGCCGGGGCGGCACGCTGACCCGGCTGCATGTGGAGCGGCTGGAGCCGATCGGGCGCTTTCACGGCTTTCGCCCCGGCATGACCGTGACCAGCTACACCGTGAGCAAACCGGCATGATCGTGGCCGGTCTGGGCCTGCGCAGCGGGTGCGATGCGCACGCGCTCATCACCCTCGTGCGGGCCGCACAGGAACATTGCGGCAGGCAGGCGGAGCTTGTAGCCGTGCCTGCCTTCCGCTACCGCGAGGCGGGCGTACAGGAAGCCGCCCGCCAACTAGGTCTGGCGCTGCGGGCGGTAACGCATGAGGAACTGCTGGCGGCCCAGCCGCGCTGCGTCACCCGTTCCGCCCGCGCGCAGGAGGCCCTGGGCGTGGCCTCGGTGGCGGAAGGCTGTGCGCTGGCAGCAGCGGGGCCGCGCTCAAGGCTGATCGTGCCGCGCCTGACGGGCGGCAAGGCAACATGTGCCATGGCACAGGGAGAGGATGCATGACCGTACACTTCATTGGCGCAGGCCCCGGTGCCGCCGACCTGCTGACCCTGCGCGGGCGCGACCTGCTGGCAAAATGCCCGGTGTGCCTGTACGCAGGTTCGATCGTGCCGACCGAGATGCTTGAACACTGCCCGCCCGATGCCCGGCTGGTTGATACCGCACCCCTCACGCTCGACCTGATCGAGCAGGAATATATCCGCGCCCATGCGGCGGGGCAGGATGTGGCGCGGCTGCATTCGGGCGATCTTTCGGTGTACAGCGCCGTGGCCGAACAGATCCGCAGGCTCGACCGCAACAACATTCCGTGGACCATGACCCCCGGCGTGCCCGCCTTTGCCGCTGCGGCCTCCGTGCTGGGGCGCGAACTGACCGTGCCGGAAGTAGCCCAGAGCGTGGTCCTGACACGCGTGAGCGGCCGGGCCTCGGCCATGCCGGAGCGTGAAAAGCTGGCCGCCTTTGGCGCAACGGGGGCTACGCTGGCCATCCATCTGGCCATTCATGTGCTGGACCAGATCGTGGCCGACCTCACCCCGTTTTATGGCGCGGACTGTCCTGTGGCCATCGTGGCGCGCGCCACATGGCCCGACCAGCTCGTGCTGCGCGGCACGCTGGGCGACATTGGCGCAAAACTGGCCGAAAACCCCATAGAGCGCACGGCGCTGGTGCTGGTGGGCCGGGCGCTGGGTACGCATGATTTCCGTGAAAGCGCGCTGTACAACGCCGATTACCACCGCCGCTTCCGCTCCTAAACGTGCGGGAATCATTTGAGGAATAAAAAATAAAGTCTTGGTGCCGCCGAAAGTCTAAAAGAGCGGCATCGTTTAAAGCTTTTTGAAAAAAGCTTTACCAAAAACTTTTATTAATTTATTTCTTTTATTATTTAAGTATAATTATGGAAATGTTATCTTAATATATATCTTTATCTACAATTAAAAAAACAAAATCCCGTAAAAAATAAAAATTTCTGGTAAATATTTTCCAAAAATATTCAAAGAACACCGTCTTTTTGCAAACAGGCGGCACCCAAAAACGTTTATACTTTCAACCGGCAACCGGATGCGGACCATGCCGGGCCACCAGCGTGCCCGCGCGGTCAAACAGCAGCACATCCAGCACGCAGGGCGTGCCCGCCAGCACATCGCACGCCGTCTGCCACGCGCCACGCGCCACCGCCGGGCCAAGGGGGCAGCCTGCTTCGGCGGCCAGCGCGAAGGCGGCTGCGACGGAATGGGCCTGTGCAATGGCGTGCACCAGTGCATCCGGTGCCTCAATGCCGCGCGCAAGGTCTGCCAACCGGCTCATATCCGCCTGCCCTCGCCGGGAATGCAGGTCAAGGAACCCCTGCGCCAGTTTGGTCATCTTGGCCACGCCGCCGCCAATGGTGATGCGCGGCACAGGGTGACGGCGGAGGTATTTGAGCAGGCCACCGGCAAAATCACCCATTTCCAGCATGGCTTCCTCCGGCAGGTCGTATAGTGCGCGGGTGGCGCGTTCCGACACATCGCCCGTGCAGCCCGCCACATGGGGCAGGCCCAGCGCGCGGGCCACATCCACGCCACGGTGGATGCTGTCGATCCATGCAGCACAGGAAAACGGCACGACAATGCCCGTGGTGCCGAGGACGGAAAGGCCGCCCACAATACCCAGCCGGCCATTGAGCGTGTGCCGCGCCATCTCCTCTCCGCCTGCAATCGAGATGGTCACCTCCGCATCGGGTTCGTGCCCGTCCGTACCGGTCAGGGCCGTGCGGATCATGCGCCGGGGCACGGGGTTTATGGCAGGCTCGCCGGGCGGTATGGGCAGGCCGGGCAGGGTTACGGTGCCCACGCCGGAGCCCGCGCGAAACACCACGCCGCTACCTGGCGGGGCACGGCGTACATCCACGCGCACATGCGCGCCATGGGTCACGTCCGGGTCGTCGCCCGCATCTTTCACCACTTCTGCCCAGGCGCTGTCGGGGCCATGACCATGGGCCGCCAGCGCAAAGGCCACATCCTGGCCGCCGGGCAGCGTGATGGTGACCGGATCGGGAAAGCCCTGCCCGCACAACGCTTCCCATGCGGCCTTTGCGGCGGCGGTGGCGCAACTGCCGGTCGTCCACCCCCGGCGCAGGGTAGTATGGGTACGCTCCATCGGGATGACCTTCTCGTCCAACAGGGGTAAGGGTGGCATCGCTCGCCACGCTTTAGCAGGAACGCACATGATGACACGAGGGCTGATGATCGCCGCCCCCCGCTCGGGCGGTGGCAAGACCACGCTCACACTGGCCCTGCTGGCCGCGCTGCGCCGTCGCAATATAGCCGTGCGCGGGGCCAAGACCGGGCCGGACTATATCGACCCCGCTTTCCACGAGGCCCTGACCGGCCGCACCAGCCTCAACCTCGATAGCTGGGCCATGCCCCCGCACCTGCTTGATGGCGTGATGGCACAGGCCCGGAACGACTGCGACGTGCTGGTGACCGAGGCCTCGATGGGCCTGTTCGATGGATTGATGGGGCCTGCGGGCGCACGCGGGGCGCCAGCCGATATCGCGGCGCGATACGCCCTGCCCGTGCTGCTGGTACTCGACATTTCGGGTCAGGGCCAGTCAGCCGCCGCCACCGCGCTGGGCTTTGCAACACTGGACCCGGCGGTAAAGATTGCGGGCGTGATCCTCAATCGCGTCGGCTCCCCCCGCCATACCGCCATGGCCACGCAGGCCATGGAAGCCATTGGCCTGCCGGTGCTTGGCGCATTCGGGCGCGATACGCAGCTTGAACTGCCCGAGCGCCATCTGGGACTGGTGCAGGCCCGCGAGCATGGCGGCCTCGACGCGCTGGCCGAACGGCTGGCCACACAGGCCGAGCGCGACCTTGACCTTGACGCCATTCTGGCCTGCGCAGCCCCCCCGCGCCTGCCCACGCCCGTCAGCAGCCCGTGCGCCCTGCCGCCGCCGGGGCAGCGCATTGCGGTGGCGGATGATGCGGCATTCTCGTTCCTGTATGCCCATCTCATCGCGGGCTGGCGGCAGGCCGGGGCGGAACTGCATCCGTTTTCACCCCTTGCCGATGAAGGTCCGGGCAAAGACTGCGATGCCTGCTGGCTACCCGGCGGCTACCCTGAACTGCATGCGGGCCGCCTTGCCGCATGCGGGCATTTTCGCACGGCACTGGCCCATTTCGCCCGCACCCGACCCGTGCATGGAGAATGCGGGGGCTTCATGGTGCTGGGCGAGAGCCTGACCGACAAGGCGGGCGAGACCCACCGCATGACCGGCCTGCTCGGCCATGCCACCTCCTTTGCCAAACGCCGCATGAACCTTGGCTACCGCAGCGCCACATTGCGCGAAGGCTGCGCCATAGGCCCTGCAGGCACCGTGCTGCGCGGGCATGAATTCCACTACGCCACGGTAACCGACCCCGGCCCGGACACGCCGCTGGCTGACATGACCGATGGCTACGGCATGGACCGGGGCACGGGTGGGGCAAGGCGGGGGCATGTTTCGGGCACGTTCTTCCATGTGCTTTCTACGCTTGGACATGCAACCTGAAAGCGGAACAGTCCGTATCTGAAGCTTTTATTACGATTGAAGAATTTAAATTGTTTTATATCAAATGTTTATGGAAACATGATGACCGCTCGGAGGAACCGGACGTCATTTATTGTGAATTTGATGGCGAGAGAACCGAACTGAGAAAAATCGAGCTGTATGAAAATGGCCAGCACGGCGTGGCAACACAAACATTCTCGACCGGTGATACCCACCTCGCCGATATCGCCATCCCCCCGCTTGAAGAGATCAATGCCGACCCCCGGTTTGAAGCGCGTGACATAACCGCGGCGGAATTTGAGGCGGTATGGCAGGCGTGCCAGCCATACCGCGGCATGCACGCGCAGCAGTACTCAACGCAACCCCTGCACTGCAAACATATCGGCACCAGCGATAACGCAGGTATCGGGGCAAACGTGATGGACAATATTCCCGGCAGTATTTAATAATAATTATTACTTACTTTTACCATTCGGATTACTCCTGTCTTATGCGACTGAATGACCTGCCACGCGGAACCGACGCCGTGATCGACAGCGTTGATGATAACGGCAGCCCCGACCCTGTGGCGCAGCGCCTGCGTGAGCTGGGCTTTGTGCCGGGCGAGGCCGTGCGCATCGTGGCGACCGCGCCGCTGGGCGGTGACCCGCTGGCCGTGCGCATTGGCTTCACCCGCTTTGCCCTGCGCCGCACCGAGGCGCAGCGCGTGCGCGTGCATGTGGTAAAAGAGGCGGCATGACCCCGCTCAACATAGCCCTGGTCGGCAACCCGAACTGCGGCAAGACCGCCCTGTTCAACCTGTTGACCGGCAGCAGGCAGAAAGTAGCCAACTACGCTGGCGCCACCGTGGAGCGCAAGGAAGGCTGGTTCACCACGCCTGCCGGCCGCAGCGTGCGCCTGCTCGACCTGCCCGGCGCCTACAGCCTCAACGCCACCAGCCCTGATGAGGCGGTGACGCGTGATGTCTGCGCGGGCACCTATCGCGGCGAGACCGCGCCTGACCTGCTGGTCTGCGTGGCCGATGCCACCAACCTGCGCCTTCACCTGCGCTTCGTGCTGGAAATGCGCAGCCTCGGTCGCCCCGTGGTGCTGGCGCTGAACATGATCGATGCAGCCCAGCGCAGCGGCATGGAAATTGACCTGCCGCGCCTGCAGGCGGAGCTGGGCATGCCCGTCGTGCCCACGGTAGGCATCAGGCGCAATGGCGCGCGTGACCTGCTGGCCCAGCTCGATGGCGTACCGCCGCCCGTGCCCGCACCCCTGCCGCCGGGCACCGACCTGCACGCCATGGTGCGCCAGATCCTGGCAGACTGCGTTACCCACGCCACCCCATTATCGGACCGGATGGAGGAGCGGCTCGACCGCTGGGTGCTGCACCCGGTCTGGGGACCGGTGATCCTGCTCGTGCTGCTGTTCCTCATGTTTCAGGCGGTATTTGCCTGGGCGCAGCCGCTCATGGATGGCATTGACGCGGGCATGGGGCTACTGGGCGAGCAGGTGGGCCGCCTGATGCCCGATGGCGTGCTGCGCAGCCTGATCGTGGATGGCGTGATCGCGGGTGCTGGCAGCGTGGTGACCTTCCTGCCGCAGATCCTGATCCTGTTCCTGTGGATTCTCGCACTGGAGGAATCAGGTTACCTGCCACGCGCGGCCTTCCTGCTTGACCGGCTGATGTCGGTGGCGGGCCTGAGCGGACGCTCGTTCATTCCGCTGCTGTCGAGCTTTGCCTGCGCGGTACCGGGCATCATGGCCACCCGCACCATCCAGAACCCGCGCGACCGGCTGGTGACCATTCTCGTCGCCCCGCTCATGACCTGCTCGGCCCGGCTGCCGATCTATACCCTGCTGATCGGGGCGTTCATTCCGCACCGTAACGTGGCGGGCTTCATGAACCTGCAAGGCCTGGTGCTGTTCGGGCTTTACGCGCTGGGCATCGTGTCGGCACTGGTGGTGGCGCGCATCATGCGCTGGCGCAACCCCGACCGGCGCGAAGCCACCCTGCTGATGGAACTGCCCGCCTACCGCCTGCCCAACCCGCGTGACCTGGCGCTGGGGCTGTGGGAGCGGGCGCGCATCTTCCTCATGCGCGTAGGCACCACCATCGTCTCGCTGACGGTGCTGCTGTGGGGGCTGTCCAGCTTTCCCAAGCCGCCTGCGGGCGCCGTGGGGCCCGCCATCGACTGGAGCCTTGCCGGGCGCATCGGGCACATCATGCTGCCCGTCTTCGCGCCGCTGGGCTTCAACTGGCAGATCTGTGTGGCTCTCATTCCCGGCCTTGCCGCGCGTGAGGTGGCGGTAGGCGCGCTGGCCACGGTCTATTCGCTGGGCTCAGGGGCCGATACCGACCAGGCAGCCCTTCAGCTTGGCGGCATGCTGCCCACGCACTGGAGCCTGCCCACGGCGCTGTCGCTGCTGGCATGGTATGTCTATGCCCCGCAATGCGTGGCAACGCTTGCCGTCATCCGGCGCGAGACCGGTTCATGGCGCGTGGTGGCGCTGACGGCAGCCTACCTGTTCGGCCTGGCCTACGGTGCGGCCTTTCTCACCTATCACATCGCGCGGATGTTCTGATGCACGCGTCACAGTGGCTTCAGGCACTGGTGGCGGCAACGCTGGTTACGGCATGCGCCGCCTACTGGCTGGGGCGGATATTTCCCCGGCTGGGGCACAAAGCCTGGCAGGGCACGGGTGGCCTGCTCCGCTACCTCCATGCGCCCGAGGCCCTGATACGCCATGCGCAGACAAGAAGCCGCCCGCGCCCGAAGGGCGCATGTGGCGGCTGTTCGGGCTGCGCGGGCAAGGACGACTGCGGCCCGAAAACCTGACATGCGTGGAATATGGCAATTTTGCGTACGGGATGTGATGGATCAACCGCGCCGTGAATGCTATATGGACGCATCCGTTACGGAAATTATTAAAAACGGCGTTAATTCATATCAATGCGGTATAATGATTATCTTGGATAATATGTAATATGGTTATCATCATCCTATGATATTCCTGCGGCCGCCATACGCTGTCCCCGCCCGGACAATGGTGCGCCGCGCCCTGCATTTCAGGCCGCCTTATACCCCTGCCGCAGCCGCCTGCCGGTAGCTGCTCCTTGTCCTTTTTTCGAGGTAATTCAATGTCAAAGCCCAACCTGAGCGCTGAAGTCCTGATTTCGGCACTGGAGCAGGCCATAGACGCAACCGTGATTATTGATGACAGGAACGAGGTCATCTTCTTCAATCAGGCGGCGTCGAACCTGTGGGGCCTCGACAAGAAAGACGTGCTGGGCAAGAACGTGAACGTGCTGGTGCCCACGCTGCACCGGGACGGGCATGATGCCTTTGTCGAGCGCAGCCGGGGCAGCGAACACAACCGCATTGTCGGCACCTCGCGCGAGGTGGAGTTCACCCGCTCGGATGGGGAATATATCTGCGGCGAGCTTTCGCTGTCCAAGGTCGTGACCCATGACGGGCGCATCTTCTTCATGGGCGTGATGAAGAATGTCACCAACGAAAGCCAGCAGCGCAAGATCCTGATCCTGCAGAACGACGTGCTGCAGGCACTCGCCAGCGACATGATGATCCAGGACGTGGCCGACCTGCTGTGCCGCCGGGTGGAAAGCTTCGTGCCCGGCACGGTGGCCGTGCTCATGCTGATTACGCCAGACGGGCAACTGCGCGTCCTGTCCAGCCCCACGCTGCCCAAGCGCTACCGCGCCTCGCTCGAGAGCCTGTATGTCTCGTCATCCGAACTCGAGAAGCTGCGCGTCGACCCCAAGCATGCCACCCGCATGGTGTGGGACAGCTACCGCTCGCTCGGCATCTCGCTCGGCCTGCAGCAGTGCTTCTGTACTCCGGTCAGCACGCGTTCGGGGCAGGTGAAGGGCATTTTCGCCCTCTATGCGCGTGAAGACCAGGGCCGCAATACGTGGCCGCAGCGCATTGTCGATTCGTGCATTCCCTTCTGCGCGCTGGCATTCGAACAGAACGCGACGCAGGAGCATATCTCCCACCTTGCCAATTTTGACAGCCTGACCGGGCTGCTCAACCGCTCCTCGGTGCACAAGGTGATCGAGAACATGATCAGCAAGCAGGATGGCAACCTGCAGTTCGCCATCTTCATGCTCGATATCGACCGTTTCCGCGATATCAATGATGCGCTTGGCCATGTCTATGCTGACCAGTTCCTAATCGAGATCGCAGGGCGCATCCGCTCCATCGCCAAGGAGGATTACGTGCTCAGCCGCTCGGGCGGCGATGAGTTCGTGGTGGTGGTGCCCAACTGCCCGCACAAGGAAGCCACAGCCTTTGCCGAGCACCTGCTCGCCTCCATGACCATGCCCATGCAGATCGGCCAGAACACGCTGACCATTTCATGCTCGATCGGCATCAGCACCTACCCCGATAACGGGCCGGACAGCGAATCCCTACTCAGCACCGCCGATGTGGCGCTGCGCCAGGCAAAGGAAGACGGGCGCGGCATCTTCCGCTTCGCCAATCTGGAAAAGAACCAGGTGGCGCAGGACCGGCTGGTGCTTGGCTCGGCGCTGCGTGACTCGCTGGCCAAGGGCATGCTCAACCTGCATTACCAGCCACAGGTGCGCACCCACACGCTCGAGCTCAGCGGCGTGGAAGCCCTGTCGCGCTGGCACCATCCGCACCTTGGCAACATCTTCCCCTCACGCTTCATCGCCGTGGCGGAGGAGACCGGCCAGATCGAGGCCATTGGCCGCTGGTCACTGCTTGAGGCGTGCCGCCAGATCGTGAAATGGGACCGCGACGGCGTGCATGTGCCCACCGTGGCCGTGAACCTGTCTGCCGTGCATTTCCGCAACCGCGCGCTGCCCGAGCATATCGCCGCCCTGCTCAAGGGTCATAACCTCAAGCCCGCGCGCCTGACGGTGGAAATTACCGAAAGCGTGATGATGGATAACAGCCGCGACACCGAGGAAGTGCTCCAGTCGATCCGCAATATCGGCTGCGGCCTGTCTATGGATGATTTCGGCACCGGGTATTCATCGCTCTCGCGGCTCACGCGCCTGCCGCTGACCGAGATCAAGATCGACCGCAGCTTCATCAATGATTTCGAGCACGACACCAATGCCCAGGCCGTGACCATGGCAGTGATCGGCATCGGCTCGCGGCTGGGCATGACGGTCGTGACCGAAGGCGTCGAGACCGAACAGCAGCGCGACCTGCTGGAAAAGCTGAATTGCGACGTGATGCAGGGCTACCTGTTCGCCAAGCCGCTCGCACCTGACGACTTCGAGAAGTGGATGCGCCACCACCAGACGATCCGGCAAATGCTGCCCGCCGCGCCAGCTGCCAAAAATGTTTCGTCAAAAAAGAAATCATCCTAAATTACCAACAGGTCAATTCAGGTTTTCCGATCCGTATCCGAGGTAACAGAATGTCCGCACCGCATGATAACAGGCTCCGTGCCCTTACACATGAAGATGCCGACTTCTGGGCGGACGTGGTGGATAATGTCCTTATTGTTGCGGTAACCGACCGTAAGGGCATCATTACATACGTCAATGATAAGTTCTGCGAGATCAGCCAGTATTCCCGCGAGGAACTGCTTGGCCACACCCATCGCATCCTGAACTCGGGCGAGCACGGGAAGGCCTTCTTCCGCGAGATGTACCAGACCCTGCTGGCAGGCCGCACCTGGTATGGCAACCTGTGCAACCGCGCCAAGGATGGCAGCCATTACTGGGTGGCCACCACCATCATGCCGCACCGCAATCCGCAGGGCGAGATTACCGGTTTCGTGGCAAGCCGGTTTGAAATCACGGAACTGATGAACACCAAGGTCCGGCTCAAGAAACAGGCCGCGACCGATGTACTGACCGGGCTGCTCAACCGTGGCGGCTTCAATGC
Organism: Komagataeibacter xylinus; assembly: GCF_009834365.1. Classification (NCBI taxonomy): domain Bacteria; kingdom Pseudomonadati; phylum Pseudomonadota; class Alphaproteobacteria; order Acetobacterales; family Acetobacteraceae; genus Komagataeibacter; species Komagataeibacter xylinus. Next base: position 1,011,898 of record NZ_CP041348.1, read on the forward strand.
CAGCCTTGTCACGGCCCTCGAGAACGCCAAGCGCCCGCACCCCGAGCCGCAGGCGCTGGTCATGTTCGATCTTGACGGGTTCAAGCCTGTCAATGACATCCATGGCCACCATGCGGGCGATGAAGTGCTCAAGATGATCGGGCAGCGCCTGCTCGAGCTGATCGGCCCCGATGATGCGATCAGCCGGCTTGGTGGCGATGAGTTCGCCATCATCCTGCGCCGCAGCCTCAAGCTCATGCCGCTCGAGACCATCCTGACCAAGGTGCAGAACCTTCTTGAAGAGCCGATCATGCTGGACAGCGCCACGGTGCGCATATCCGGCAGCATCGGGGCCACGCCTATCACGGCGGCGGACACGCTTGAGGGCCTGCAGAAAAACGCCGATGTAGCGGTCTATGCCGCCAAGCAGTCAGGCGGCAAGCAGGCGCGCATGTTCACGCCGAGCCTGCACAAGACCACGATGGAGCGCGCCAAGATCCTGACCGAGGCCCGCAAGGGAGTAGAACTCAGGCAGTTCGAGGTTTACTACCAGCCCATACTCAACGCGCGTACCGGCCGCATCGAGCAGGCGGAAGCGCTGATGCGCTGGCATCACCCCGATCGGGGCCTGCTCTCCGCCGGGGCGTTTACCGATGTGTTTGCCGACTCGGCTCTGGCCCAGATCATGGAGACGCACCTTGTGCAGTCCTTCCATGACGATATCCAGAAATGGAAGGAAGCGGGCCTGCCGAGCCTGCGGCTGGCGGTGAACCTGTCGCATCTGGACCTGCTCAACCTGGAGCAGCAGATCGACCTGTTCAGCGAGATCCGTGAACTCAACCTTGAGCCCTCCACCTTCATGCTGGAAGTGACCGAGCAGATGCTGCAGGGGCGGCGGGCGGAAAAAAGCCGCCTGCGCCTGCGCGCCCTGGCGGAAGACGGATTTGGCCTGGCAATGGACAATTTCGGTTACGGCACGGTGCGCCTGTCCACCCTGCGTGAACTGCCTCTGCAGTCGCTCAAGCTCGACCGCTGCCTCGTACGCGACATCGCCACCGACACGGAAGCCCGCAGCCTGCTCGCTGCCCTCATCAAGCTTGGTCATGGCTATAATCTGGCCGTAACGGTGGAAGGCGTGGAAACACAGGAAGAATTCGACACCGTGCGCGCGCTGGGCGTGGATTACGTGCAGGGTTTCTTCATCTCACGTGCGGTTTCCGCAACAGAGTTGATCCGTATTACCCAGCGCGATGCCTGGAACCCCGTGAAGACAACCACGGCCTGAGAGAGCGTGGGCTATCTTTTTTAGAAAGACGGCGGGCTTCTGAAGCTTTTTTTCAAAAAGCTTCACCAAAAACTTCTTTTGTCATTCATAAAAAAACCCACCCGGCAACAAGGCCACCGGGTGGGTTTTTTGTTACTGCGCCGGGTCAGATATGGATGGCGCGCTTGTCCACATCGAGTGCCGCTTCCTTCACCGCCTCGCTCAGCGTGGGGTGGGCATGGCAGGTGCGGGCAATATCTTCCGACGAGGCGCCGAACTCGATCGCCATGGTGCATTCGGCAATCAGTTCGCCCGCCATCGGGCCGATAATGTGCACGCCAAGCACCTGGTCGGTCGTGGCATCGGCCAGAACCTTCACGAACCCGTCGGTCATGCCGATGGCGCGCGCGCGACCATTGGCGGTGAAGGGGAATTTGCCAACCTTGTAGGCAACGCCCTCTTCCTTCAGGTTCTCTTCGGTCTTGCCCACGGTCGCCACTTCCGGCCACGTATAGACCACGGCCGGGATCGCGCCGTAATTCACATGGCCTGCCTGACCTGCCAGCAGCTCGGCTATGGCAACGCCTTCTTCCTCGGCCTTGTGGGCCAGCATGGGGCCTGCAATCACGTCGCCAATGGCATAGATGCCGGGCACACTGGTGGCGTAATGCGCGTCGGTCACGATACGGCCGCGCTTGTCGAGCGCGATACCCGCTTCCTCCAGCCCGAAGCCCTTGCTTGCTGCCGTGCGGCCAATGGCCAGCAGCACCACGTCGGCTTCCAGCGTTTCAGCCGTTCCGCCCTTGGCGGGTTCCACGCTCAGGGTCACGCCCTTGGGGCTTTTCTCGGCCTTGGTCACCTTGTGGCCCAGCTTCATCTTCAGGCCCTGCCTGGTCAGGATGCGCTGGAAGGTCTTGGCCACCTCGTTATCGGTGCCGGGCACCAGACGGTCGAGATATTCAATAACCGTCACATCCGCGCCAAGGCGGTGCCACACGCTGCCCAGCTCAAGGCCGATCACGCCGCCACCAATCACCACCATCTTTTTGGGCACGGCAGAAAGCTCAAGCGCACCGGTGGAGGTGACGATCTGCTTTTCATCCACATCCACGCCCGGCAGGCCCGCACTGTCGCTGCCGCTGGCAATGACGATGTGCTTTGCCGTAACCGGCTTGCCATCAACCGTGATGCGCCCCGTGCCCTCGATCTTGCCGGTGCCCTTGAGCCAGGTGACCTTGTTCTTCTTGAACAGGAACTCCACGCCCTTGACGTTCGCATCAACCACGGACTGCTTGCGCGCCATCATCTTCGCCAGATCCAGCTTCACGCTGTCGATGATGATGCCCATCTCGCCATATTCATCCTTGGCGGCATGGAAGTTCTCGGACTGCTGCAACAGCGCCTTGGACGGGATACAGCCCACATTGAGGCAGGTGCCCCCAAGGGTGGCGCGCTTTTCCACGCAGGCCACCTTGAAGCCAAGCTGGGCTGCGCGAATGGCGCACACATATCCACCCGGGCCCGCGCCGATCACGATCACGTCGTAATCCGTCTCGCTCGGTGCCTCGGCTGCGGGCTTCGCCGCAGGGGCTGCCGGGGCAGGTGCGGGTGCAGCAGCCTGCGCGGGTTTTGCGGCGGCAGCCGGAGCCGCCTTGGCGCCACCCGCACCTGGCGTAAGGGTGGTCAGCACGGTGCCGACCTCGACCTCATCGCCTTCGTTGACGGCATGCGCACCGAGCACGCCTGCCTGCGGGGCGGGCACTTCCACGCTGACCTTGTCGGTTTCCAGCTCAGCGATCGGGTCATCGGCATTGACCGCGTCACCGGGCTGTTTGAGCCATTTGGCGACCGTGGCCGTGGTCACGCTCTCGCCCAGCGTGGGCACCTTGATATCGATTGTCATGTCTTGTCAGTCCTGCTTGCTATGCGGTTGCGCGTAGGGGCCGCGACACTGGCGCGGCCCCGGCAGGCATCAGACCTGCAGCAGCAGACGGCGCGGATCTTCCACGTTCTGCTTGACGCGCACAAGGAAGCTGACCGCCTCCTTGCCATCCACGATCCGGTGGTCGTAGGTCAGCGCGATATACATCATCGGGCGGATCACCACCTGCCCGTTCACCGCCATCGGGCGCTCCTGGATGGCATGCATGCCAAGGATGGCCGACTGCGGCGCGTTGATGATGGGCGTGGACATGAGCGAGCCATAGATGCCGCCATTGGTGATCGAGAACGTGCCACCCGACAGTTCATCGATCTTGAGCGTGCCTTCGCGGGCCTTCTTGCCAAAGCCTGCAATCGCGCTTTCGATCTGTGCGAAGCCCATCTTGTCGGCATCGCGGATTACGGGCACGACCAGCCCGTTGGGGCCGCCCACGGCAATGCCGAGGTTGACGAACTCGCGGTAGATCACGTCATCGCCGTCGATCTCGGCGTTGATGGCCGGGAATTCCTGCAGCGCCGCAATGACCGCACGGCTGAAGATGGACATGAAGCCCAGCTTCACGCCGTTATGCTTCTTGATGAACAGTTCCTTGTATTCGGCGCGCATCTGCATCACCGCCGACATGTCCACCTCGTTGAAGGTGGTCAGCAGGGCTGCGGTGTTCTGCGCATCCTTCAGCCGGCGGGCAATGGTGCGGCGCAGGCGCGTCATCTTCACGCGCTCTTCACGCGGGTCGTCCTGACGCGGCGGGCGCGGGGCGGCGGCAGGAGCAGCCGCGCGCGGCTGTGAGAGGAAGCTCTGCACGTCGCCCTTGGTGATGCGCCCGTCCTTGCCCGTGCCGGTGCCGACCTGGGCGGGCGTTACACCCTGCTCGGCCATGGCCTTGCGCGCGGCGGGGAAGGCCACGTTGGCCGCACCCTGTGCCGCCACATCGGATGGCGGGGTGGCAGGCCGCGCCACCGGGCCCGGGGTTGCGGGCTGGGCCTGCACGCCAGCGGGGGCGGCTTCCTTCTTGGGCGCGGGGGCGGCAGCAGCCTTGGGGGCTGCGCCACTACCGGCCTCGATGGTGGAGAGTACGGTGCCCACTTCCACTTCGGCGCCTTCAGGCACCAGCAGCGGGCCAAGCACGCCAGCCTGCGGGGCGGGCACTTCCACGCTGACCTTGTCGGTTTCCAGCTCCACCAACGGGTCATCCTCGTTCACGGCGTCACCCGGCTGCTTGAGCCACTTGGCGATGGTTGCCGTGGTTACGCTTTCACCCAGTGTCGGTACCTTGATCTCGGCAGACATTTCCTGTTTCCCAATCCCTTGGCCGCCCCTGCCCCAACCGGGCTGCGGGGCGGCCCTATTCGTTATTTGGGGGTGCGGCCGGCAGGCCGCCCCCGTGTTGTGTGTGCTCTATCCGGCCCGTATCAGGCGCTGACGCCCAGCGCCTTGTTCACCAGTGCCGCCTGCTCGGCCACATGCACCTTGGCCAGACCCGTGGCCGGGCTTGCCGCCGCAACCCGCCCCACAAAGGTCGGGCGCGTGCTTTTGTGGCCAATATCGGTCAGCACGCCCTCGATCAGGCGATCGACAAAGGTCCAGCCGCCCATGTTCTCGGGTTCTTCCTGGCACCAGATCACCTTGGCCTGCCTGTAGCGGGCCAGTTCCTCGCCCAGCATCTTGGCCGGGAAGGGATAGAACTGCTCAAGGCGCAGGATGGCGACGTTATCGAGCTTGCGCTCGCGGCGCTCGGCCAGCAGGTCATAATAGACCTTGCCCGAGCAGATCACCACGCGGTCCACCTTGTCGGGGGCTGCAATCGGGTCGATCTCGCCAATGACCGGCAGGAAGCGCGTGCCCGGCCCGAAATCCTTGAGTTCCGACACCGCCAGCTTGTGACGCAGCAGGGACTTCGGCGTCATGATGATCAGCGGCTTGCGGTAGTCGAGGAAGAGCTGGCGGCGCAGCGCGTGGAAGTAGTTGGCAGGCGTGGTGATGTTGCACACCCGCATGTTGTTCTCGGCGCACAACTGCAGGTAGCGCTCGAGGCGGGCGGAGGAATGCTCCGGCCCCTGCCCCTCATAACCGTGGGGCAGCAGCATCACGAGGCCCGACATGCGCAGCCACTTGGTCTCGCCCGAGGCAATGAACTGGTCGATGATGACCTGCGCGCCGTTGGCGAAGTCACCGAACTGCGCCTCCCACAGCACCAGTGCGTTGGGGTCGGCCAGCGAGTAGCCGTATTCAAAGCCCAGCACCCCGAATTCGGACAGCAGCGAGTTGTAGATCTCGATGGCCGCCTGATCCTTGGCGATGTTGTTGAGCGGCACGTAGGTGTTCTGGTTCACCTGATCGATCAGCACCGCATGGCGCTGGCTGAAGGTGCCGCGCTGGCAATCCTCGCCCGAAAGGCGGACATGGTGCTTGTCGAGCAGCAGCGTGCCGAAGCCCAGCGCCTCGCCCGTGGCCCAGTCGATGCCCGCGCCGGTCTCGAACATCTTCGCCTTGGCCTTGAGCTGGCGGATGATCTTGGGGTTGGCGTTGAAGTCATCGGGCACATGGGCCAGCGATGCGCCAACTTCCTTCAGCCGGTCGATGGCAACACCGGTTTCGGGCGCGGGCAGGGTCGTGTCGACCGGTGGCGGCTTGAGGCCCTTCCACGCACCTTCCAGCCAGTCGGCCTTGTTGGGCTTGTAGCCCTGTGCGGCCTGATAGGCCTGCTCGAGCCTGTTGTGGAAGCCATCCCACTCGGCGGTCACTTCAGCTTCGGTCACCACGCCTTCGCGCACAAGGCGGTCGGAATAGAGCGTGCGGATGGTAGGCCGCGCCGCGATGGCCTTGTACATGGTGGGCTGTGTGAAGGACGGCTCATCGGACTCGTTATGGCCGTGGCGGCGGTAGCCCACGATGTCGAGCACCACGTCGGATGCGAACTTCTGGCGGAACTCGGCGGCAAGGCGCGAACAGTAGATCACCGCCTCCGGCTCGTCGCCATTGACGTGCAGGATCGGCGCCTGCACCGCCTTGGCCACGTCCGTGCAGTACAGACCCGAGAAGGAATGGACCGAGACGGTGGTAAACCCGATCTGGTTGTTGACCACGACGTGGATCGTGCCGCCGGTGCGGTAGCCGATCAGCTGCGACATGGCCAGCGTTTCATACACGATGCCCTGGCCCGCAAACGCCGCATCACCATGCAGCAGCACGCCCATGTGGCGGCCACGCTGGTGGGGGTCGTCATCATCCTGTGTTGCGCGCACCTTGCCGATCACGACCGGATCGACCGCCTCGAGGTGCGAGGGGTTGGGCTGGAGCGAGATATGAACGGGGGTGCCGCCAATCTCGACATCGGTGGAGGTGCCGAGATGGTATTTCACATCGCCCGAGCCCTGCACGTCGTCGGGCTTGAAGGACACGCCGGCGAATTCGCTGAAGATGGCGGTGTAGGGCTTGCGCACGATGTTGACGAGCGTGTTCAGACGCCCGCGATGCGGCATGCCGATGGCCACCGAGCGCACGCCGCCCGAGGCCGCCTGGTCGATGATGGCGTGCAGCGCGGGGATGGTCACGTCCTCGCCCTCAAGGCCGAAGCGCTTGGTGCCCACATAGCGCTTCTGGCAGAAGGACTCGAAGCCTTCCGCCTCGGTCAGCTGCTGCAGGATGACCTTCTTCTGCTCGGGGCTTGCGCCCTTGCGCCAGTTATCGCCCTCAAGCCGCGCCTGCACCCACATGCGCTGCTCGGGATCCTGGATGTGCATGAACTCCGCACCGATCGGCCCGCAATAGACCGCGCGCAGGGCATCGAGCACCTGGTTGATGGTGGCGGTGTCCGAGCCGATCAGGCTGGCGACGATGTGGCCGAGATAGATCGGGCGGTCGCAATCCTTGGGGCCGAAGCCGTAGGTGGCAGGGTCGAGATCCGCATGGGGCTTGGGCACCTGCAGGCCAAGCGGGTCGAGCCGGGCCTCAAGATGGCCACGCACGCGGAAGGCGCGGATGAGCTGGGTCGCGCGCAGGCTGTCATCAGCCGCCGCCTTCAGGCTCTCCGCCGTAACGCCCGCCGCCTTGCCGTTGGGCAGGGGGGCCGGTTCATCGCCGGTGATGATATGCGGGCGCGGCGCCCAGGAGGCCCCTTCCGCATCATGAACGATTTCGGTGCCTTCCTCATGCAGTTCCTGGAACAGGGAGGCAAAGGAAGGATCGACGCTGTTGGGATCGGCCACCCAGCGCGCATACAACTCGGCCAGATAGGCCGTATTGGCGCCGCTGAATGCGGTCGAAAGAATATCTACGCCCGCCATATTGAAGACATCTCCTCGCTGGCGGCCTTTGTGGCCGCGCTATTTCCGGGTCCGGCCTGAAACGGCAGCCAGCCCGATTTGTATCGCTACCCTAGCCGCACCCTTGCCGGGATACCGCCATCATTCATCAGGATCAGGTCTGCTTGCCGCGCATACTGACATTTTCGTGCCTGACCCGTGATGGCGGGGCGTGGCGCTGCAAAACATCGCTTTTCGCGGCACGGCACCCGGCTGATGCGAACTTGCCCATACCCAAGCAAAGACAGTGCCGCTTGCCTACCGCCCCGGCAGTCACACCACCGCCATAATCGTCACGATGGCGTGACCCTTCCGCCGTTTGCGCCCATCATGCGTTGAGGTGCGGCAACTGCATGTAGGCGGCACTCTGCATCTCCTCGAGCCGCGAGGCAGTGCGCTCGAATGCGGTCGCTCCCTGCCCTTTGGCGTAGATGGCATCGGGCCGGTCCTCGGCGGATGCAAACAGCTTGACGTTCTGTTCGTACAGCGTGTCGATCAGCACGATGAAACGCCGCGCCTCGTCAAAATTGTCCGGCCCCATGCGCGGCACGCCATCAAGCACGAGGTTGGGGAAGCGCGTGGCCAGTGCCAGGTAGTCACCGGCACCCAGCGGCCTGCCGCACAGCTCGGCAAAGCTGAAGCGCGCCACCGGGCCTGCCGCGCGCGTCACCTTCAGTGGGCGGCCCATGATATCGAGCGTTACGGGCACCACCGGCGCGCCATCGGCCAGCCGGTCAAAGATCGAGTCGAGTTCCTTTGTCGCCGCCGCATCGACAGGGATGATCCATGTCTGCATGCCGCGCGCATTGCCGCGCCGGTAATCACGCGGGGAGTCGAGGATGACGGTATCAACCTCCTTGAGGATCGCGGCGATGAAAGGCTTGAACGCATCGGCGCCGGGCCGGTCCTGAAACAGGTCCTCGGGCTTTGTGTTGGATGTGGCCACCACCACCACGCCATCGGCAAACAGGTAATCGAACAGGCGGCCAAGGATCATGGCGTCCGCGATGTCATTGACCTGGAATTCATCAAAGCACAGCAGCCACGCCTCCTGCGCGATCTGGCGGGCAAGCGGCGGGATGGGGTCGGACAGGGAGGGGTCGGCTTCCTTCATGTCATGCAGGCGCTGGTGCACATCCTGCATGAAGCGGTGGAAATGCACCCGGCGCTTGTGCTCCACGGGGGCGAGGCTGAAGAACAGGTCCATCAGCATGGTTTTGCCACGCCCCACCTGCCCCACCATGTACACGCCGCGCGGCCGGGCCTGCTCGTGCGCGGGCCTGCCTGCCAGGCCAAACCGCGCCTTCAGCCCGCCCAGCCAGCCACCGGCGGCCGGGGCGGACTGCACCACCGGGTGGTAGTCGCGCAGTTCGCGCCAGAGCTGGTCGAGCCTGCGGGCGGCTTTTTCCTGCTCGGGGTCGCGGTCAAGACGGCCTGAAGCCACGCGGGCCTCATAGGCGGCGAAAGGGCCTGTGGCTGCGGGCGGCGCCGCAGCGGACAGGCGGGCGGGGGCGATATCCGTATTCATGATATTTTGGCGATAGTCCGTTAAAAAAGCCCCAGCAAGGCCCCGATCTCGCCAAACTGTGTCATGACAGGGGTTCTCTCCATCTGGTGAACTCAAACCCTACCAGATGGAGAACTTGTGATGACTGACTGGAACGCCTACCGCGCCCATCTTGGCGAGTCCATCGGCGCGTTTGCCACCCTCTCGCCGGGCACGCTCAAGGGACTCCAGACCCTCGATCGCGCAGGGGCCGAAACCGGCCACCTCGATGCCAAGACCCGTGAACTGATCGCGCTGGCCGTTGCCGTGACCACACGGTGCGACGGGTGCATCTCCGTCCATTCCACCGCGGCGGTCAAAGCCGGGGCCACCAAGGCGGAAATTGCCGAGGCGCTGGGCGTTGCCGTGGCGCTGAACGCGGGCGCTGCCGTGGTCTATTCCAGCCGCGTGCTCGATGCGGTGGATACGGTCAAAACCTGATCCGCGCGATCACTTGCGGGTGAAGGCAACTGGCCCTAGTCTGGTGCGTATTGGTTTTCTGGCCCGATCACAGGGCCGCTTTCACCCGCGTGCTTGCAGAGATGGCATGATCCAACCCGTCACCCCCGACTATGCAGCACTTGAGGCGACGCCGGTTGCAAGCGCGCCCTTCGCCCATGTGGTGGTGCCGCATTTCATTACCCCCCCGGACCTGAAGGCGCTGGCCACGAGCCTGCCCGCCATTCGCTCGGGCGGGTCGTTCCCGCCCGCGGCACTCAGCCTTTCACCGCTCATGGCAGGCCTGGTGGCGGAGCTTGAGGGGCCGCGCCTGCGCGCGCTCATCGCCGCCAAATTCGACCTCGACCTTGATGCCGCCCCAACCATGCTGACCCTGCGCGGGCGCACGCGGGCGAAGGACGGACGCATCCACCGCGATTCCGACAGCAAGCGCGTAACCGTGCTACTGTACCTCAACGCTGCCGATGAAGCCGCCTGGGCCCGGCATGAAGGCTGCCTGCGCCTGCTGCGCAACGGGCATGACCTGGAGGATTTCGCCGCCGAGATCCCGCCGGTCAATGGCACGCTGCTCATCTTTCCCAACGGGCCGGACACATGGCATGGGCACCGGCAGTATGTCGGCCCGCGCCATACCATCCAGCTCAATTACATGACCAATGACACCCGCGCACGCAACGAACTGCGCCGCCACCGGTTATCCGCCCTGACCAAGCGGCTGCCCTGGGTGGCCTGAAACAGCCCGGGCCATTGTTTCGCCACGCGGGGCGCCCATCATGCCCCCCGTTCTTCGCCTTCACGACACGCCGAGGTACTCAAAGCCCATGAAGCTGCGTAAACTTACTGCTTCCCTCCTGTCAGCCAGCTTCGCCCTTGGCCTGCTGGCCACCGCCACGCCTGCGGCCCATGCCCAGCCCTGGCATGGTGGTCCGCGCGGGCCCGGCCCCGGCTGGCATGGCGGCCCGCCGCGCGGCGGGTGGCATGGTGGGGGTGGCTACCGCCGTGGTGGCGGTGGCGCGGGACTGGCCGTGGGCAGCGGCATTGCAGGCCTTGCGGTTGGCGCCATGCTGGGCAGCGCGCTGGCCGAACGGGGTGCTGCCCCTCCGCCGCCTGCCTATTATCCGGCGCCCCCGCCTCCGCCGCCGCCCCCGGCCTACTACCCGTATGGCGGCGGTTACTGACCGCCTGACATCCCACGCATCTGATCTCTCCCGCGAAGGAAAATATACAACATGATGTTCCGCCGGTTTCTCCCTGCTGCCGCCCTTATGATGCTGCCCGCCATGACCATGGCCGCCGACATGCAGCCTGCAGCCCCTACGGCCCCCGCAGCACAGGGCACGCCCAACTCGACCGCATCCCTTGCCCATACCCCGCACGATCCTGCCCCCGACGAGGTCGAGGCCCATATCAAGGCGCTGCATGACGAGCTGGGCATCACCAAAAAGCAGGAAACGCTCTGGACGCCGTTCGCGCAGGACATGATGGACAATGCCCAGCGCCTGCATGACGCCATCGAGGCCCGCCGCGACAAGCTGCCCAAGATGAACGCGGTGGAAAACATGCAGTCCTATGCTGACCTCGTGGCCGAGCGCGCGCATGACATGCAGACGCTGAACAGCGCATTTGCACCGCTTTACGACAGCTTCTCCAAAAAGCAGCGCAAGCATGCCGATACCCTGTTCGTGCAGGGTGACAGCGAGCATGCCGAGAAGCAGCAGGAGCGTGCTGCCGCGAGCCAGGGCGCAGCCGCTGCCCCCGCCGCGCAGTAAGACCGCCTGCACCCATGCAAAAAGCCCGCACCATCATGGTGCGGGCTTTTTTTATTCAGTGAACAGTTTCGGGTGAAGCTGTTTTTAAAAAGCTTTGGAATAACACCGCCTTAAAAAAAGGCAGCACCCGAAAACTTCCGTTATTTCAGGCTTTGTCCAGCGGGTACCAGGTGCGCCCGTCACGCGCCAGCAGCGCGTCCGCCCCACTGGGGCCGGTAGTGCCTGCATCATACAGTTCGGGGCCGGTACTGTCCTGTGCCCAGGCCTGCAATACGGGATCGACCGCTTTCCATGCCGCCTCAATGTTGTCGGCGCGCTGGAACAGGGTCTCATCGCCCATCAGGCAGTCATAAAGCAGGGTCTCGTAACCCACATTGGGTGACCTGGTGAACACGTCTTCGTAACGGAAGCGGGCCTGCACGTCGGTCAGGTCCATTTCCGGCCCCGGCTTCTTGGCGCCAAGCTCCACCGTCAGCCCCTGGGCGGGCTGGATGTTGAGGATGATGCGATTGGGCGGCAGCTTCTCGGTCTCGGTATCGCGGAACATCAGCATCGGCGGCTTGCGGAACTGCACCACCACCTCCGTGCGTCGCCCCCCCAGCCCCTTGCCGGTGCGCAGGTAGAACGGCACGCCCGCCCAGCGCCAGTTCTCGACATGCAGCTTGAGCGCCACATAGGTCTCGGTATTGCTGTGGGGCGCAACACCGGGGCTTTCGCGGTAGCCCACCATGGGTTTGCCCTCCACGGTGCCGGCTGCGTACTGGCCGCGCACGGCATCCTTCGGGTCGATGGGGGTCACGGCCTCGAACAGCTGTTCCTTGGCGTTGCGCACGCTCTCGGCATCAAAGGTGTTGGGCGGCTCCATCGCCACCATGGCAAAAAGCTGGAACAGGTGGTTGGGCACCATGTCGCGCAGCGCGCCGGTGGGCTCATAGAACGCGCCGCGCTGCTCCACGCCAATGGTCTCGGCGGCGGTGATCTCGATATGATCGACATATTCGTTGCGCCATAGCGGCTCGAAGATCAGGTTGCCGAATCGCATGGCGAGAATGTTCTGCACCGTCTCCTTGCCCAGGAAGTGGTCGATGCGGAACACCTGCGACTCGTCAAGCACCGACAGCACGCGGCGGTTGAGGGCCTGGGCGGAGGCAAGATCGGAGCCAAACGGTTTTTCAATCACCACCCGGCGGAAGGCGCCATCCTTCTGCGCCACGACTCCGGCAGCACCCAGCGTTTCCACCACGGTGGCAAAAAAGCGCGAGGGAATGGCGAGGTAGAAGATGGCATTGGCGGGCAAGCCCGCGCCAAGGCTGCGGATGGCATCGACATCGCTGAAATCCGCCTTCACGTATTCCAGCCGCTGCGCCAGCCAGTCCCACTGCGCGGCATCGATGCTGGGGGGGTGGAATTCGGCGTTGGGGTCGTGGGTAAAGGACTGCATCATGGCATTCAGCCCGTCGCGCCAGGCGGCCGTGGTGCTGTCCACCCGGTCCACCCCGATCACGCGGAAATCCGGGTGCAGCAGGCCGCTGCCCACCAGATTGTACAGCGCCGGCACCAGCAGCCGCTTGGTCAGGTCGCCATGCGCGCCGAATATGACCAGCGTGCACGGCGGCGCGCGGCGCGCGCCTGCGGGGGTGACCGGGAGCACTGCTGCGGGCGTTGCGGGAATATCAGTTGATGAGGCCATGATCTCTTTAACCGTCCTTGCCTGCGCGGCCGCGGGGGAGGCCACAAAGGCCCCCCACGCACGGGCGCGATGGGTCAAGCGTGCATCGGGCACGCGGTACGCCACAAGACCTATCACCGCATGCAGGCCACCACCTTGACCTGCCCCCGATTCGATTCCGCCCGTTTGAGGCGGCACAGGCTGCTTGCACGTTGGCGGCGCAGGCTCTAGGTGTCCCTACAGTGACGGAAAACGGCCCGTTCTGCGTGAATGGACCGGCATGACAGGACAGGAAAGAAGATTATGGGTTACCGCGTTGCGGTGGTGGGCGCCACCGGTGCTGTGGGGCGCGAAATCCTCAAGACTCTGGCCGAGCGCCAGTTCCCTGTGGATGAGATCGTGGCCCTTGCCTCCGCCCGCTCGGCGGGCAAAGAAGTCTCGTTTGGCGACAAAAAGGTGCTCAAGGTGCAGAACCTCGAGACCTTCGACTTCACCGGCTGGGATGTCGCCCTTTTCTCGCCCGGCGGCGCGGTCTCGGCCGTGCATGCGCCGCGCGCGGCCAAGGCTGGCTGCATCGTGATCGACAACACATCCCATTTCCGCATGGAACCGGATGTGCCGCTCGTGGTGCCAGAGGTCAATCCCAACGATGTGAAGAAAGCGAAGCGCGGCATCATTGCCAACCCGAACTGCTCGACCATCCAGATGGTGGTTGCACTCAAACCGCTGCACGACCTGTTCACAATCAAGCGCGTGGTGGTGGCCACTTACCAGGCGGTTGCGGGTGCTGGCAAAAGCGGCATGGACGAGCTGTTCAACCAGGCGCGTGGCAGCCTGGTGGGCGACCCGATCAAGGCCGAGCAGTTCACCAAGCAGATCGCGTTCAACTGCATTCCCCATATCGACCGTTTCATGAATGACGGGGCGACGAAGGAAGAGTGGAAGATGACGGTCGAGACCCGCAAGATTCTCGACCCCGACATCGCGGTTTTCGCCACATGCGTGCGGGTGCCGGTGTTCATTGGCCATGCCGAGGCCATTACCGTCGAATTCGAGGAACCCGTTGATCTTGCACGCGCCCGCGAGGCCCTGCGCGAGGCGCCGGGCGTGGTGCTGCATGACAAGCGCGAGGATGGCGGCTACGCCACCCCGCTCGAGATCGTGGGCGAGGATGCGACCTATGTCTCGCGCCTGCGCATCGACCCCACCGTACCCAACGGACTTGGCTTCTGGTGTGTTGCTGACAACCTGCGCAAGGGTGCTGCCCTGAACGCCGTGCAGATTGCCGAAACCATGGTCGCCCTCGACCTGCTCGGGCACTGAAAAACGGGCCTTCGGTGGCGGCGCAGCGCGGCTGTACCGCCAGCGTGGCAGGGGCAGGGTCTCTCAACCTCGTGTTCCCCACCTGCGTTGACCCCGCCCGCCGCGCGGCGTAGGACCGAATTCAGACAAGGCGACGGAACAAACCGAAGCCATAACAGGGAAATTGACGAGACGACCATGCAGGATGTCCGTGATGCGCTCTATGTAGGGCAGCGAAGCGACGGAACTCTGACCAGGCGGCCTATGTCCCCACACCTCCAGGTCTACCGCTTCCGTCTTTCCATGTTCCTTTCAATCGCCAACCGCATTGCCGGTGTCGCCGCCGCAGGCGGTTCGGCACTTGGCCTGTGCTGGATCAGCGCGGCGGCAAAGGGACCCAAATCTTTCAGCAAGGTCCAGAAAGTGACCGGCAACCCGCTTGGCCAGATGCTGATGGCAGGCTGGGCGCTGGCTCTGGTCTACCACTTCGTGGCGGGGCTGCGCCATCTGGCGTGGGATAGCGGCTATCGCTTCTCCAAAAAGGAAATCAACGAGGATGGTCCGGTCGCCGTGGGTGTCACGGTCGGCACCACCCTGGCGCTCGTCGCCGGTATCGTTGGCGTTGCGATCTGTCGCTCCCGCAAAAAGGCATCCTGACCATGAGCAATCCAAAGAAGCCACATGTCACGGTCATGCGCTCGCAGCTGTCACGCGCGCGCGGCCTGGGTTCGGGGCAGGCCGGTGTCGGCCACTGGTGGGCCGAGCGCGCATCGGCGGTGGCCCTCGTGCCGCTGTCGGGCTGGTTCGTGATCCAGGTATTCCGCCTTGCTGGCGCATCACAGCCGGAAGTGGCGAAGTGGGGGGCACGCCCCTTCAACACCACCATGATGCTGTCGCTGGTGATCCTGACCTTCTACCACACCCAGCTTGGGCTGCAGGTCATCATTGATGACTACGTGCACGGCAAGGCGCACCTGCCTGCCGGCCTGCTGATGAAGGGGATCGTCTTCCTTCTGGGTCTGTTCGGCGCGGTTTCCGTACTGAAGCTGGCACTTGCCGGCAGCAGCCGGAGCACGATTGCCGCGGGCTGAGGCCCGCGCCATCGCCTGAGCAGAACATGACATTCGCGGACCGGCGGGCCGCACTTCCGGCTGGCCGTCCGAACGAGCATCGGGACACGTCCAAGAAATGAACGCGACCACTTCACCACTCACCGGCTCCTACAGGATCGTTGACCACGCATATGACGTGGTTGTCGTAGGCGCTGGTGGCTCCGGCCTGAGGGCCACGCTGGGCATGGGGGCTGCTGGCCTCAAGACCGCCTGCGTGACCAAGGTTTTCCCCACACGCAGCCACACCGTTGCAGCGCAGGGCGGCATTGGCGCATCGCTTGGCAACATGGCCGAGGATAACTGGCGCTGGCACATGTACGACACCGTAAAGGGGTCGGACTGGCTGGGCGACCAGGACGCCATCGAATACATGTGCCGCGAGGCCGTACCCGCCGTGCAGGAACTCGAGCACATGGGCGTGCCGTTTTCACGCACGGAAGATGGCAAGATCTACCAGCGCCCCTTCGGTGGCCACATGCGCAATTATGGCGAGGCTCCGGTGCCCCGCGCCTGCGCCGCCGCCGACCGCACGGGCCATGCCATCCTGCACACGCTGTACCAGCAGTGCCTGAAGCATAACGTCGAATTCTTTGTCGAATACTTCGCCATCGACCTGATCATGGATGAAGAAGGTGCCTGCCGTGGCGTAATGGCCTGGTGCCTGGAAGATGGCACGCTGCACCGCTTCCGCGCACAGAAGGTGGTTCTGGCCACCGGCGGTTATGGCCGCGCCTACCACTCGTGCACCTCCGCGCATACCTGCACCGGTGATGGCGGCGGCATGGCGATCCGTGCCGGCATTCCCATGCAGGACATGGAATTCGTGCAGTTCCACCCCACCGGCATCTTCCCTGCAGGCTGCCTGCTGACGGAAGGCTGCCGTGGCGAGGGTGGCTACCTGACCAACTCCAAGGGCGAGCGCTTCATGGAGCGTTATGCCCCCACCGCCAAGGATCTCGCCTCGCGTGATGTCGTCTCGCGCGCCATGACCATCGAGATCAACGAAGGGCGTGGCTGCGGGCCGGAGAAGAACTACATCATGCTCCATCTCGAGCATCTTGGCCCCGAGATCCTGCATGAGCGCCTGCCCGGCATTTCCGAGACCGCGCGCATCTTCGCAGGTATCGACGTGACCAAGGAGCCGGTGCCGGTCCTGCCCACGGTGCACTACAACATGGGTGGCATCCCCACCAACTACCATGGCGAGGTCATCCGCCCCACGGCTGATGATGTCGATGCGGTGGTGCCCGGCCTGATGGCCGTGGGTGAAGCGGCCTGCGTGTCCGTGCATGGCGCCAACCGCCTTGGCACCAACTCCCTGCTCGACCTCGTGGTGTTTGGCCGCGCCGCTGCCCAGCGCGCCGCAGCCACCATCAAGAGCGAGGAAGTCATCAAGCCACTGCCCGAGGGCGCGGGTGATGCCGCGATCGCACGCTTTGACAGGCTGCGCTACGCCAAGGGCAAGACCCATGTGGCTGACATGCGCTCCAAGCTGCAGCGCACCATGCAGAAGCATGCCGCCGTGTTCCGCAATACCGAGAGCCTGGCGCAGGGTGTGGAGAAGATAAAGGAAATCTGGTCGGAACTGCCCGACATCTCGATCAACGACCGCTCGCTGATCTGGAACAGTGACCTGATGGAAGCGCTCGAGTTCGAGAACCTGCTCGCCAATGCCACCGTGACCATGGCAGGCGCCGATGCCCGCCACGAAAGCCGCGGCGCGCAGGCCCATGACGATTACCCCGATCGTGATGACAAGAACTGGATGAAGCACACTGTCGCCCACATGACCGACGCGGGCGACGTTACGCTGAGCTACCGCCCCGTGCACATGAAAACGCTGACCGACGATGTGCAGGTCTTCCCCCCCAAGAAGCGCGTCTACTGACGTAACGGCGGAAAAGGAACGAGACGATGGTCGAATTCAGACTGCCAAAGAACAGCACGGTGGGCAAAGGCCGCATTTTCACGGCCGCTCCCGGTGCCTCCAATGTCAAGAACTTCCGGATCTATCGCTGGAGCCCGGATAATGACAGCAACCCCGTGGTCGATACCTACGAGATCGACCTCGACAAGATCGGCCCGATGGTGCTCGATGCGCTGATCCACATCAAGAACGATGTGGACTCCACGCTCACCTTCCGCCGCTCATGCCGCGAGGGCATCTGCGGGTCGTGCGCGATGAACATCGCGGGCGAGAACACGCTGGCCTGCCTCAAGCCCATCCGCGACATCGAGGGCGATATCGCCATCTATCCGCTGCCGCACATGCCGGTCATCAAGGATCTGGTGCCCGACCTTGATGGCGCGTATGCCCAGCTGCGCTCGATTGACCCGTGGCTGAAATCCGACACCGCGCCACCGCCGGATTCCGAGCGCCGCCAGAGCATTGAGGAACGCGCCGAGCTTGATGGCATGTGGGAGTGCATCCTGTGCTTCTGCTGCTCCACCTCGTGCCCGTCCTACTGGTGGAATGGCGATCGCTACCTCGGCCCGGCAACGCTGCTGGCAGCTTACCGCTGGATTGCCGACAGCCGCGACGAGCATGCTGGCGACCGGCTTGATGCGCTGGAAGATCCGCTCAAGCTCTATGCCTGCCGCACGATCATGAACTGCACCCAGACCTGCCCCAAGGGCCTGAACCCCGCCAAGGCGATTGGCCGGATCAAGGAACTGCAGCTTGAACGCAAGGCATAAGCGTTCTTTCTTTCATTCCTGATTGACGCGGAAAGCGCTGGATGTGAAAAATCCAGCGCTTTTTTCGTCTCCGCCCGTTTGAAAGGACAAGGCCGGTGTTTGAGGGAAACCTGTCCACCCCTGCTGGCCGAAGCCGTGCGTGGATCGACAGCCTGTTTGCTGACCACGCAATCCTGCGCCAGACCTGGACCAACTTCCGCACGGTCATTCCCGGCCGGGTCTATCGCTGCAACCACCCTACCCCGTGGCGCCTGCGGCTGGCCACGCGCCGACTGGGCCTGAAAACGCTGGTCAACCTGCGCGGGCACCGCAAATGCGGCTCCGATGCGCTCTCACGCGAGGCAGCGCACGCCCTTGGCCTGCGTCATATCGACATGGCGTTTGAAAGCCGCAACGCACCGCACCGCGACCGCATCGAACGCTTTGAACGGATTTACCACGATATCCGCTTTCCCATGCTCATGCACTGCAAGTCGGGTGCTGACCGCACGGGGCTGGCAGCAGGGCTGATCATCCTGTTCGAGGGCGGCACGGCGCAGCAGGCGCTGCGTCAGCTTTCATGGAAAAACTGGCATTTCAATTCATCACGCACCGGCGTGCTCGATGCCTTCTTCCTGCGCTATCAGACAGAAGCGGAAGGGCGCATTCCCTTCATGGACTGGGTGCGCACGGAATATGATGAAGACCGCCTGCGCCATGATTTCCGCGCGGGCAAGATCGCGTCCTTCATGACCGATCAGGTGCTGCGGCGGGAATAAAGTAGCCCTCAGGCCCCCATGGAGCGCACGAGGTCGAGCACGCGTCGGCGCGTGCCGCTATCCTCGATTCCGTAATAGGCGCGCACGAGGTCGATCGTCTCGCGGCGCGACAGCAGGGCGAGATCATCGGCCGGTATCGTTGCCCTGCCCACTTCCTTCATGCCAGCAATCGGGGCCACGCTGGCCGCAGGTTCAGCCATGCCTGCCGTTTCATCTATCATGCCATAACCCTGCCCCATGCCACGATCGGGCAGGCCATCAAAAAAGAAGGCCACCGGCACATCGAGCACGCAGGCAAGGTCATACAGCCGCGACGCGCCAACACGGTTGCGGCCGCGCTCGTATTTCTGCACCTGCTGGAATGTAAGGCCAAGGGCATTGCCCAACCGCTCCTGTGACATGCCAAGCAAGGTACGGCGCAGGCGGATACGGTTGCCAACATGCACATCCACCGGATTGGACGCAGCAGACATTTTCCCGATCACAGTAATAGCCTTACCTTTCCTGTCTCACACGGCGTAAACCGCTGGAACGTGCAGATACCCGTCAGATGACGGCCGGGCATTAATCTTTTTTAAAGCAAGCCCGACTACAATACATACGCTATTTTCTGCACTGTCTGCGTCCAAATAAGGCAGACGTGCATAAAACTTCCCCACTGCGAAAGGTAGGGAGAAATTAGGAAAATATTCATGCATTTTGAATGCATAAATAAAAAATGGGCTTATCCTAAAGAGGTATTCAAGAACCTTCTTTAAAACATAACCGCCGCCAGAACAAACCCGCAAGCCCCATTACCCCGGCCAGCAGAAGGGGCACCAGACGGCCATAATGTCCAAAAAACGTGCAGGGCAGCGCATCGGGCAGCGCATGGACCAGAACACCCTGCCGGTCCCATCCCAGCCGGGCCAGTTCGTGGCCGCGCCCGTCAAAAATGGCTGAAATGCCGGTATTGGCGGCACGCGCCACCGGCAGGCCTTCCTCCACCGCGCGGAGGCGCACGGCGGCAAGATGCTGGCGGGGACCTGCGCTGTTGCCATACCAGGCGTCATTCGTGCTGTTGAGCAACCAGGTGGGGCGGTCACGCGGGTCGACCACCTGACCGGAGAAAATCACCTCGTAGCAGATCAGCGGCCCCACCGGGGCAACACCCGGCAGGTGCCAGGTCTGCACGCCGGGGCCGGGGGTCATCCCTTCCCCCGGTACGACATGAAAGGGCAGAAACGCGGGCTGGTATTCGCCAAACGGCACCAGATGCGCCTTGTCATAGGGGGTGGCAGGCTGACCATCAGGCAGCAGGGCCACCATGCTGTTGCGCCAGTGCCTGTCCTCCAGCCAGCGCAGCGTGCCGATCACGCCCGCAGCCGCCCCCTGCCCTGCCTTCATGATCATGGGGCGCGCGATGTCATCTTCCAGCAGCAGGCCGGGAAAGGCCGATTCCGGCCATGCAAACACAACCGGCCTGCCATCCGCCTCGCGCAGGCCCGCCTGCACGCCCGCATGCGTCAGCTCCAGATAACGGCGGAACACTGCCACATCGGAGTCGCGTGATATTTTCTCGGTCTCGGGCACATTGCCCTGCACCAGCACCACCTCGGGGTTATGACCATAGGTGTCATGAATGCTGGCAACCCGCAGCGCACCACAGGCCACCCATGCCGCCAGCACGCCGGCGCAGGCCAGGCGCCCCGCACGGCCATAAAGTGGGGCAAGCGAGAGCAGGCAGGTCAGCAGCGTCAGCCCATCCACCCCGATCCATGCGGCGGGCTGAAGCATGATATCCCCCGCAAGCCCCGGAAACGCCCATACGCTGCCAGGCGGATTCCACGGAAAACCGCTGAACACGTAAACCCGCGCCATGTCCGTCAGCGTCCACAACGCTGCCAGCACCACCAGCCGCCCGGTGCCGCGCGGCACGAGGCGGCTCAGCCCGGCCGAGAGCGCGCTAAGTGGCGCAAGGATCACCGCGCAGCCCGGCGAGGCCAGTGGCACCAGCCACCAGAAATCATCCGCACGGAGCAGGATGGCGTACATGAGCCAGTACAGGCCTACGGTGTACAGCCCCATGGCGAACATGAAGCCCCGCCGCGCGGCCTCTTTCCAGCCGGCCGCATGATCAATGGCCAGCGCCAGCAGGCAGAAGGCCACTGGCAGCACCACGACCGCATGCACGGGCGGAAAGCCGAGCGCGTACAGCCCGCCTGCCAGCACCATGACAAGGTCCGCACGCCAGCCATGCTGGCGCGACAGCCTCATATACAGATCACGGAGAAACCTCATGCAGCGCCACAATCCACGCCGTAGGGGCAGGCGCGCCTAGTCCAGCGCGTCACGCAGGCGGCGCTCGTAATGGCGGTAATATTTGTCAGCCAGAAGCTCACTCTTGACGAGCACGGCCACATCAATGGTGTTGAACTGCTCATCAATCACCGCGCCATCACCTACATAACCCCCAAGCCGCAGATAACCCTTGATCAGGGGCGGCAGGCGCGCAAGCGAGCGGCGATGGTCGAGGGTCTGCGGGTCGGTACGCAGCATTTCCACCCGGCGCTCCGGCACGGCGCTGATCCGCAGCGCAGGCGGGGCAAGATGGTTGTGGTACAGATAGGTCAGTTCATCAGACAACGCATCGGGATTGGTGCCGGGCAGGCTTGCGCAGCCGAACAGCACGTCAATGCGGTGCAGGAAGATGTAGGAGGCAATGCCACGCCACAGCAGCTGCATGGCCGCGCGACCGCGATAGTTCTGGTCCACGCATGACCGGCCCACCTCAAGCAGCCGACCGGGAAACTCGGTCAGGCGCGAGATGTCGTATTCGCCCGAGGTATAGAATTTGCCCAGCTTCTTTGCAGCATCCCCCTGCATGAGCCGGTAGGTGCCCACAACGCCCTTGGCACCCGATGAGATGGCATGATCAATCACCAGAAGGTGATCGGCATATTCATCGAATTCGTCCACGTCGCGCTTGAGACGTGCCGTACGGGAATCGGGGCGAGCCCCCATTTCCTCATAGAACACACGGTAACGCAGCGCCTGGGCGGCATCGCGCTCTTCATCCGTCGCGGCGATCCTGACGCCAAGATTGCCCCCCCGCAGCTCGGGAAAACCGTTGCGTTCAAGGTCCAGAGTGGAAAGGGACTGTATGGTTTTCTCGATACTCAAGGCCGTGACCCGCCCTTCTGCTCCGTTTGCACCGTATGGTCCGTCTGTTCTTGTGCCACGTCGGGCAGCCTGCGCGCAAACAGTTCCAGCCGATGGGACACCAGCTCGAACCCCAGGGAAGCCGTGATCTGGCGCAGCAGTTCGGCATGGGCGGCATGGGTGAACTCAACGACCTGCCCGCTTTCCACGTCGATCAGGTGGTAGTGGTCGCCTTCCTCCGTGGCCTCGTAGCGCGCGCGGCCGCCGCCAAAGTCACGGCGTTCGAGAATGCCGTTTTCTTCCAGCAGGCGAACGGTGCGGTACACCGTGGCAACCGATATGCGCCCATCCAGCGCCGAGGCACGGCGGTAGAGTTCCTCCACATCCGGGTGGTCATGGGCCTCGGACAGCACGCGCGCAATGACACGGCGCTGGCCTGTCATTTTCAGGCCGCGCTCCATGCACATGCGCTCGATGCGCGTCTGTAGTCCGTTACGATCTGTTGCCATGCCTATGGACGTAGCCGATCGTGCCGATACCTGTCCATATGACCACCCGGCATGGGGATCAGTCCTCGCGTTGTTTCGTGCCAAGCCCGATCTTGCGGGCCAGGGTGGAGCGGTGGCTGGCGTAGCTCGGCGCCACCATGGGGTAGTCATGCGGCAGGCCCCAGCGCTCGCGGTATTCATCGGGCGTCATGTTATAGGCGGTCTTGAGATGACGCTTGAGCATCTTGAGCTTCTTCCCGTCCTCAAGGCAGACGATGTAGTCAGGGAAGACGGATTTCTTGAGCGGCACCGCGGGCACCGGCTTCTCGGGCACGGGCTCGGCGCGCCCGAGGGAGGCAACAGCCTCATAGACCTGGTGAATCAGATCGGGGAGGGCCTCCGCGTCGATTTCATTCCGCGAGACATATGCCGAAACGATTTCGGCAGCGAGTTCGCGCACTTCAACTTCTGCCGCTGCATCAGCCATTAATCTGATCCTGTCACTCTGGAATAATGATGCATCCTATATAAATAATTCCAGAAGGATCGCAACCGGTCACAACAGAGGTCTCATGGTAATATGTCTGATATAGAGATGGCGAAACTGGATATCACCCATGAAGTGTGCCCCATGACTTTCGTACACACGCGCCTGGCACTTGACAGACTTCCGGGCGGGGAAAGACTGCTTGTCCGCCTGCGCGGCGCAGGCCCGCTGGACAATGTTTCGCGCAGTCTGAAGCTGCTTGGTCATGTCGTGGAAGAAATACAGACAGAAACAGATGGCATAACCCACCAGCTGACCGTGCTCAAATCTCCCGCTTCATGACACAGGCATCCGTGCCATCGGGGTAGTATTTCCGCCGCCCCCCCACCACCGCGAATCCTGCCGCGTGGTAAAGCCCCAGCGCGGCCACGTTATCGTCCGCCACCTCCAGGAACATATCCGCCGCCCCGGCCCGCGCGGCCTCATTCAGGCAGCGTGCCAGCAGGTCGCGCCCGATGCCCTGCCCCTGCCAGGCGGGGTCCACGGCAAAGGTCAGGATCTCGGCTTCATCGAGCAGGGCGCGGGCCATGATGAAGCCCGCTACGGGAGGAATACCCTCACCCTGCGCAAACAGCACGAACACGCCTGGCATGGCGAGCAGGGCCGCCATGGCCTGCGCATCCCACCGGTGCACGGGGGTGAAGGCCGTCGCGTGGATGCGGGCCAGCAGGGCGGCCTGTTCTGCGGGCACGGTATTATCCGTCATGGTGTAACGGGGGCTGGCCTCAGGCCTGCGGCGGGCAGCTTGGCTTCCGGCGCGTCGACATAAAGCGGCTGGGACGCGCGGGGCGGGAGATCGCCCCGCAGGCGCAGCAGGGCGGCGGCGGCAATGGCCTGGGGGTCGGGTGGCGCATCAGGCAGCAGGTGCATGCCGCCGCGCCCGCCAGCGGCCTCCGCTACCGCCTGCGCACCGTTGCCTGCCAGCAGCAGGGGGCCCTGCGGCAGGTCAAGCGCATCAAGCATGCAGGCACGAACCTGCCCCAGTGCTGACTGCGTGCCCAGTGTTTCAATAAATACGCGGCCCCGGCGGGCCATGGTGCAATGCAGGGCCGTGGCGCCTGATGGTGCCGCTGCCGCGCGCAGGGTCGGGGCCATGACCTCGCCCCCGGTCACACCCACAACCGTGCAGCCCGCACCCGCCGCCAGCCCGTGCGCAAAGGCCAGCGAGGCCCGCAACCCCGTAAACGATCCCGGTCCCACCACCACGCCCACCAGTTCAGGCATGGCATGGCCCCAGCCACAATGTGCAAACAGTTCGGTCGCCAGCAGCGGGAACTGCTCGGCAGCGCCGCGCCCGGTGGCGATACGGGTGGCGAGCACAGCAGGCACGCCCGCCGCATCAGCCGCCAGGCAGGCAATCAGGGCCTGTGCCTGCGCCCCGGTCGCAGCCCCATCCATGACCAGAATGCGCATGGGTCAGACAATCACGCAGGCATCATCAAAACTCAGGCGCGGCGCGCGCGGCGTGGGCGGCGGTCCGTCGCTGTAGCCAAGGCAGAGCAGGAAATTGGCCTGCCAGCCCTGATCGGCCAGAAAGGCGTCTTCCACCATAGCGGCATCGAAGCCCGAAAGCGGCAGCGCCGACAGGCCGAGCGCGCGGGCGGCCATGATCATGTAGCCGCCTTGCAGCGTGCCGTTGCGCTGGGCGGTTTCCTCGGCCAGGCCCACATCGGCGGCGAACCACTGGCGCACATGGGCCTGCGGGTTCAGCGTGTCCATGCGATCAAAGAACAGCGGGTCATGCGCCACGATGACCGTGACCGGGGCGGTCATCATGCGCTGCACGTTCCCTGCCGAGAGGGCCGGGCGCAGGCGCTCGCGCGCACCCTCCGTGGTCAGGAACACGAAACGGGCAGGGCAGCAGTTGCCCGATGTCGGCCCGAGGCGCACCAGATCATGGAGCTGGCGCAGCGTATCGGTGCCGACGGGGCGGTCATTCCACGCCACCGGCGTGCGTGCGTTACGGAACAGAAGATCAAGCCCAGCGTCATCAAGCGCCATGAAACATTCCCAAGCTTACGCGCAAGACCTGCCGATCAGGCCTCTACCTGCTCCACCGATACCACTTCCGGCACATAATGGCGCAGCATGTTCTCGACCCCGTGCTTGAGGGTGGCGCGTGAGGACGGGCAGCCCGAGCATGCGCCCTGCATGGTCAGGCGCACCACGCCATCACGGTAGCCACGGAACACGATGTCACCACCATCGCCTGCCACGGCGGGGCGCACGCGGGTATCGAGCAGTTCCTTGATCTGCTGCACGATTTCCTCATCCCCCGGTGCGATCAGGTCTTCGATCACCTGGGCATCACTTTCCACCACGGGCTGTTCGGTGGCGAGGTAGTCGGCCAGCACCGCGAGTACCTGCGGGCGCAGGGCTTCCCACTCGGTGGCATCGGCACGGGTAACGGCCACGAAATCATTGCCGAAGAAGACGCGGGCCACGCCATCAAGGTCGAACAGCAGTTCGGCCAGACGCGAGCGGCCCGCCACGGAATCCGGGCTGATGAAGTCAGCCGTCGCCCCGCTGGCCATGATCTCGCGCCCCGGCAGGAACTTCAGGGTGGCGGGATTGGGTGTGTCTTCCGTTTCGATGAACATTGCTCGGTCTTCCAGACATGACGGGAAAGGGGGGACAGGCAAAAGTACTTCCCGGGTCCTGTTATATGATCGACCCGACCGCAAATCCAACCCCACGCACACGCACGGCGTGCATTTATGCCCTGTGGCCTATCACGGCATGCGCGGCAGGACAATTTCCGCACATAATCCGCCCTCCAGCCGGTTGAACAGCCTGAACCGCCCGCCGCCACGCGCCACCTCGCGGCTGACAATGGCCAGCCCCAGCCCCAGCCCGCCCGTGCTGCGCGAGCGCGAGCCCTCCACGCGGTAGAACGGTGTGGTAACCCGGTCGAGCTCGGCCTCGGGCAGGCCGGGACCATTATCCTCCACGCGAATGCACAGCGCATCTTCCATCAGCGTCAGGCTGACATGGGCGTTGCCGCCATAGTTCACGGCATTGTCAATCAGGTTGCCCACCACGCGCTTCAGCGCCAGCGGCCGCACCATGGCCTGTGCCTGGTCGGGGCCATCATAGGTCACGTCGCGGCCCTGATCGGCCTCGTCATCCACGCGCGTGGCCAGAATGGAAGCTACATTGACCGACCGCGCGGGCTCGGGGTCCTTCTCGCCCGAAAGGTAGGCCAGCACACCGGTGATCATGGCCTCCATCTCGGTCACGTCGGCCTCGATCTCCTTCTGCGCATTCGTATCCTCCAGAAAACCCGCGCGCAGGCGCAGGCGGGCAAGGGGGGTGCGCAGGTCGTGCGATACGGCAGCCAGCGCCTCGGTGCGGTCGGCGATCAGGCGGTTGATGCGCTCCTGCATGGCGTTGATGGCGCGGGCAAGGTAGCGCACCTCACGCGGGCCCTTGTCGGCCAGTGGCACCCACTGGCCTGAACCTACCGTATCAGCCACATCGGCCAGCGCGCGCAGCGGCATGCTGAGCGCGCGCACCAGCATGCCGGTCGCCCCGATGACCGCCCCTGCAAGGATGGCCGCCGAGACGAGGCCCCGGCGCATATGGTGCGGCTCAAGAATATCAGGAGCCAGAAAGCCCATGTAGCTGCCATCGGGCAGGCGCAGCGTACCGCGCACATCCGCCGTGCCCATGATGGTGCCCGACAGGTTGAGCGCATCACCCTGCAACACCGGCAGCGTACCCGCCAGCCGGTCATGCAGCTTGCGCAGCGAGGGCGGCTCGACCTTGAGCGTACCCTGCTGGCCCTGGTTGCGCCAGTCCACCGTAAGGTCACTGGTGGAGAGCATGGCGGCGAGCACCATGCGCTGCGAGGTGGGGGTGGCCGCCAGCACGCGCGCATCAATCACCAGCCGCTCGCCCACCTGTTCAAGCTGGGCGTCGTCTATGGTGTAGGTCTCGGCTTCCTCATAGAAAACGGAACTGCCCACGAACACGAGCGCCACCGCCACGAGCAGCACGAACATGACACGCCCGACCAGCCCACGCGGCCATAGCGTGATGCGCCGGGCAACCTGCGGTGCGCGCGCGCCCTGTGTGTTCCCCTGCCCCGCCACGGCGCGCGGGCTCAGACCCGTTCCACTTCAGCAGTGAAGATGTAGCCCATGCCGCGCACGGTGCGGATCAGGCCATCCGAATCCGGCCCCAGCTTGCGCCTCAGGCGGCTGACCAGCACATCCACGCTGCGGTCGGATACATCGCCCAGCCGCGTGCGCGACAGTTCCAGCAGCCGGTCACGCCCGATCACGCGCTGCGGGTTGTCAAGGAAGCTGGTGAGCAGGTCATGCTCCGCCCCCGAAATCTCGACCGCCATGCCCGAGGGGTCGGTCAGTTCGCGCCGCCGCAGGTCAAGCATCCAGCCACCGAAGCGCACGGTTTCCTTGCGCTGCCGCCCGGCACTTGGCGTGGTCACGCCCCCGCCACGCCTGCGCAGCACCGCGCGCACGCGGGCGAGCAGTTCCTTCTGGCCAAAGGGCTTGGGCACGTAGTCATCCGCACCGAGTTCGAGGCCCTGCACGCGGTCGAGTTCCTCGCCACGGGCGGAGACGATGATGACCGGCACCTCGGTCAGCGGGGCTTCGCCCGGCACCGAGGGGTCCGCCTGCGCGCGCAGGCTGCGGCACAGGTCCAGCCCGTTGGTGCCCGGCAGCATCACGTCAAGGATGATGAGGTCGGCGGCCTGCGCCTTGAGCGCATCCCACATTTCAGGACCATCCTGCACGCCGCGCACACGGTAGCCATCGCCCTGCAGGGCGCGGACAATCAGGGTGCGCATGCCAGGATCATCTTCCACCACGAGGATGCGGGCAGGCAGATCGGCAGTGACGGGTATCTGTGTCATTCTCTTGGCCATGTTCCGGTTCAGGGGCAGGCATGATGCCCTTCATGCAACAGCGCCAAGCATAACCAACGCGCGGCATGGGGATAAGGCCATCGATCATATCATAAAATGTCTGCCCCACACGCAAACGGGGCGCCGGATGATCCGGCGCCCCGTCTGGCAGACAGCCTGCAAAAGATCAGAAGTTTCCGTGTGCCGCCTTTTTTGAAAAAAACTTCACCAGAAACTTCTGTTTTTCATCAATGCGCCGCAGGCGCCGCGTTCAGCTTGAGCACCCAGAACTGCGCGATGTCACGCGCGCCATTGGTGCCTTCCACGCTGTTGAACGTAGCGACGGCAGCATCCTTTTTGCCCGCTGCCGCCTGCGCCAGACCATAATGCAGGCGACCGATATTGATGTCGGACGGCCCCTTGGCCAGACCCTGCTGCATCAGCGCCAGGCCCTTGTCGGCCTGACCATTCAGCACGTAGTTGTAGCCTGCCGTGAGCATGGCATTGCCGGTTGCAGCCTGGCTTGCGGCCGTATCGAGGTTGGCCTTGGTGCTCTCGGCATTCTGGGCCACCATCGCCTTGAGCTTTTCGCTGCGCGGGGCTGAGGCATCATGCCCCACCACGCCGCTGGCATAGCCCTGGTTGATGATGTCGAGCGCAAGCTGGGGCAGGCCCGCCTGCATGGCCAGCTCGGTAATGTCCATATACTCGGCCGAGGTCTTGACCAGCCCGGCCTCAAGCCGCACGCGGTCGATATCAAGCCGCAGGCCCGGCGCCATGTTGGGGTTGCTCAGAACGGAATGGACCACCTGCGCCCAGTAATCGGGCTTGGGGTAGTAGGTGGCCAGCAGCACGTAGGTCTTGGTCAGTGCCGCGTTGTCCTTCAGCTGCGCCTGGCAGGCGGCCAGAAGCTGGAGCTGGTTCTCGGTGGGCTTGCCACCCGCCTTGATGGCGGCATCGATCTGGCCCTGCTGCACGCGCGCGGCATTGGCGAAATCATGCTGCAGGTAATAGGCCTGGATCAGGATGGTCAGCATCTGCGGGTTCTTGCCACCCGCCTTGATGTATTTCTCGCTCACCGCAACGGCGGTGGGGTAATCCTTGGCGGTGAAGGCCATGCTGCCTTCGGCCAGCGCCATCTGCTCCTTGGTGGCGGCCGGCGTGCGCGGGGATGCGATCAGCTTGTCATAGGCCGAGATGGCAGCCGGCACGTTGCCCGACTGGGCGGCCACGGCGGCGCGCATCTGGGCAATGGTGTAGGATTCGTAATCGGACTTGCCGCTTACGGCATCCGCTTCATCCACATCGGCCATGGCCTGCGGATATTTCTTGGCGGCAAGGTCGGTCTGGGCCTTCTGCAGCGCCGTGCCCACCTTCTGGCCAAGCTGGTCAGCCGCATGCGCCCCGTGCACGGGCAGGACGCCCGCCACCGGCAGCGCCATCATGACCCCGGCCAGCAGGCGGCCACGCAGCCGGAACAGCGATTTGGATGTGATGTTTTTCAACTGTGATGTCCTTCCATGAACGGGTCATGGCCCGAATGATCGGCCAGGGCATCACGATGGACCCGTGCGGCCCATCATTCAATCCGCCCCCGACCGCAGGCAGGGTAGCTCCATGGAGCTACCGCGCCGTGACGTTGAAATCCGGTTACGTGCGGATGGCAGGCTTATTCCGCCGGATCGTGCGTTTCATGGCGGTAACCGCCGATCAGGATGGACTGCACGTCAGCGGCGAAGTTGCGCACCTCGTCGAGCGCGCCCTTGTTGCGGCGGACCAGCATGTTGTAGCCCAGCACCGCAGGCACGGCGGTGCCCAGGCCGATGGCGGTCATGATGAGCGATTCACCCACCGGGCCAGCCACCTTGTCGATCGAGGCCTGACCCGCGATGCCGATGGCCGTCAGCGCGTGATAGATGCCCCAGACGGTGCCGAACAGCCCCACGAACGGCGAGGTCGAACCCACCGTGCCGAGGAAGGCAAGGCCACCCTGCAGGCGGTTCTGGATGAAATCCACCGAGCGCTGGATGGACATGGTGGTCCAGGAATACAGGTCGATCGTCTCCTGCATCGTGCCTTCGTGGTGCTCGGCGGCGGTGATGCCGGTATCGGCGATGTAGCGGAAGGGTGATGCGGTATCGAGCTGGGCCGCACCCTGCTTGATGTCGTGCGCGGGCCAGAACTTGGCCTTCACTTCCTTCGCCGCCTTCATCATGCGGGCCTGCTCGAGGAATTTGGTGATCATGATGTACCATGTCCCGACAGACATCACGACCATGATGATGAGCACGGTGCGGGCGATGAAGTCACCGTTCGACCACAGCGCGCCCAGGCCGTAGGGATTATCGGCGGCGGCGGCGGGCGTGGCGTAGGCCAGTGCCGAAAAGGCGGTCAGCAGCGCGGCCGCCATGACTGGTTTACGATGCTGTCGGGTCATTTACCTCAAATCCTCTGACGAATAGGGCCATGCTTCTGGCCCGCAACACATTTCATGACTGTTATCTGACCAGTCCGGACGCTGAAAATCAATCCACCTGTATCGTTTTCAGAACAATTCCGGCTGACGGACCCTGTTATCCCGCCCGATGACCGGGGCGGGGATGACCGGAACCACCGGCACGACCATGACCGGACGCACGAGCGGCGGCGCGGGTGGCACGGGCGGGAGCGGCTCGGGAATGATCCGGATCGCAAGTGGCGGCAGGGGCCGGTATGGCTCGGGAAACATGGGCTTGGCCTTGGGTCGCAGCCCGTAGGCCAGCGCCGACACGACAACGACATGGACCAGCACGATTACCCCCGCCACGCGCAGGTATGGCGTGCGCTGTCGCTGCCTGGCGGCATAATCCTTTCCCATGACTTCGTCAGACCACATGCCGCTCCTGTCCAGCCCCCCTGCGCAACATTCCGCGCGGGCGCGTGCTGTTCAAATTACCCTGAGCGGAATTGGGCGTGCTCAGGGGCGCCATGTCAAGCATCATATAACACAGATTCGAAACAATTTTCTCTTGGCAGAACAATGCCCCAACGCCCATGGCATAAAAAAACCCGTGGCCTGAGCCACGGGGTTGCCTGCCTGCACGCCAGGGTTGCGGCGTTACTGCGCCTGGGCACTTGCTTCCGAGCGGGTGGCCCCCACACGGGCGGCAAGGGCCGCTGCCATGAAGTCATCGATATCGCCATCCAGAATCGCGTCCGGGTTGGTTTTCTCGACGTTGGTGCGCAGGTCCTTGACCAACTGGTAAGGCGCCAGCACATAGGAGCGGATCTGATGCCCCCAGCCGATATCGGTCTTGCTGGCCTCGGTCTGGGCGGCAGCGGCCTCGCGGCGCTGGAGTTCCTGCTCGTACATCCGCGCCTTGAGCATGGTCATGGCGGTGGCGCGGTTGCGGTGCTGCGAGCGGTCGGTCTGGCACGCCACCACGATGCCGGTGGGGATGTGCGTGATGCGGATGGCCGATTCCGTCTTGTTGACGTGCTGCCCACCCGCACCCGAGGCGCGGAAGGTATCGACACGCAGGTCGGCCTCGTTGATCTCGATCTCGATCGAGTCATCGACCACCGGATACACCCACACGGAAGCAAACGAGGTCTGCCGCCTTGCCGCCGCATCAAACGGCGAGATACGGACCAAGCGGTGCACGCCCGCCTCGGTCTTGAGCCAGCCATAGGCATTGGGGCCGGTTACCTGAATGGTGGCGGACTTGATGCCGGCCTGCTCGCCCTCCGAGCTTTCCATCATGGTCACCTTGTAGCCATGCTGCTCGGCCCAGCGGGTGTACATGCGCAGCAGCATCTCGGCCCAGTCCTGCGCCTCGGTGCCGCCCGCGCCCGCATTGACCTCAAGGTAGCAGTCATTGCTGTCGGCCTCGCCAGAGAGCAGGCTCTCGGTCTCGCGGCGCTTGGCTTCCTCGGCCAGGGCGCGCAGGGTGCCCAGCGCCTCGGCCACCACGGCCTCGTCGCCTTCCATCTCGGCAAGCTCGACGAGTTCGATCGTATCGTTCACATCGGCTTCAAGCCGCTGCACGCCCTCGATCTGGCTTGCCAGCATGGTGCGCTCGCGCATGAGCTTCTGCGCTGCGTCCGAATCGTTCCACAGGTCGGGATCTTCGGCCCGGTTGTTCAGTTCCGCGAGGCGGTCGATTGCGACATCCCAGTCAAAGATGCCTCCTCAGCAGCGCCACCGACTGCTTGATCTGGTCGTTCAGGGCCTCTGTCTCGGCAGACATGGGCTTGCTCCTTGGTCAACGGTCAACAGTGCGGGCGCGCGCCATGTCACGCCCGGCCATGAACGGCGTCAATACAGCCCGCCCATGCCAATGTCACCCCCGGAAGGCTGCGTGGCGGGAGCCGCCGCGGGTGCTGCGGGGTGGCCTGCCGATGTCGTGCCATCAGGCAGGGCGGTGGAACTGCCCGGCATCGTGCCCATGTCGTTCTCGGAATCGGGCATGTTCTCGGCCCCCGTATCCGCCGCCGTGAGCGCCATGCCGGAGCCTGCGCCAAGATCCACGCTCTCACCAGGCACCTGGCCGGGCTTGAACGCATCGATCGCCATGCCCATGCCGGTATCGTAGCGTGCAAGCTGCACGCCATCTGGCACGCGGAAGTCAAGACGGGGGCGCGTGGCGAGGGCC
This sequence comes from Komagataeibacter xylinus, assembly GCF_009834365.1. Taxonomy (NCBI): domain Bacteria; kingdom Pseudomonadati; phylum Pseudomonadota; class Alphaproteobacteria; order Acetobacterales; family Acetobacteraceae; genus Komagataeibacter; species Komagataeibacter xylinus. Next base: position 1,044,379 of record NZ_CP041348.1, read on the forward strand.
GCCTTCATCACCTGGTTCCAGATGGGGCCCGCGATCACGCCACCGGTCTCGTTCTTGCCCAGCGACTGCGGCGTGTCGAACCCGATCCACACCACGGTCACCAGATCGGGCGAGAAGCCCGCGAACCACGCATCATTGAAGTCCTGGCTGGTGCCGGTCTTGCCCGCGATGGGCCGGTCGATGCCGGCACCCGCGCGCACGCCCGTGCCCCGGCGCACCACATCCTGCATCATGGCCACGATCTGGGCCGCGCTGGTGGCCGAGACGACCTGCGGGCGGCTGTCGGCCACCTGCGGGCCGGTGGCGGGCGTGCCGCCTGGCTGCCACGCAATGCCCTCGGGCCGCCACACCACGTTGCCGTTGCGGTCCTTGATGTCATCGATCAGGGTGGGCGTGACCAGCCTGCCGCCATTGGCAATGGTGGCGTAGGCGCCAGCCTCCTTCATCACGGTGGTCTCGACCGCGCCGAGGGCCGCGGGCAGCACCAGCGGCATGGAATGCACGAGGCCAAGGGCCTGCGCGAGGCTGGCTATCGGCTTCATGCCGATCTGGGCGGCAAGACGGATGGTGACGAGGTTGCGCGATTCGCGCAGCGCGTCATGCAGGGTGGTGGGGCCCCAGAAATCCTTTTCGTAGTTGTTGGGGTGCCACTCGCCGTAGCTGACCGGTGAATCATCGAATTTCTGCGAGGGCGAGATCCCCTGCTCCATCGCCGCCAGATAGACGAACGGCTTGAACGAGGACCCCGGCTGGCGCGCCGCCTGAATGGCGCGGTTGAACTGCGATTCGCGGAACGACCAGCCCCCCACCATGGCCAGCACGCGCCCGGTGCGCACATCGATGGTGGCAAGTGCGCCCTCCACCCGCGGCACCTGGCGGATGGCAACGCCGCTGCCATCGGCCTGGGGCTCGACCAGCACCACATCGCCGGTCTGCACGCCCTTGCCGGTGCGCATCCACGCCATGTCACGCGCCAGTACCGTGCCGGTATGAGGCATGACGGGATCGCGCCCCTCAAGCCAGCCCACCTGACCCGTGGCGGCAGACAGCACCACGGCCACGCGCCACTGCTCCAGCATGGCGGCAGGGGCGGTGACATGCGCCAGCGCATTGGCCCAGTCACCCGCCATGCCCGCTGCATCGACATGAGCGAACGCCCCCCGCCAGCCGCCATGGGCGCGGTCATAGCGCAGCAGTCCCTCACGCAACGCGCCGGTGGCGACCTGCTGCAGGTGCGAATCCAGCGAGGTGTGGACCGAAAGCCCGCCCTCCATGGTGGTACCGATGCCGTAGCGCTCGATCAGTTCGCGGCGCACTTCCTCGGCAAACCATTCCGAGGCGGGCACGGGGCCGGGGCGGGTGAAGTTGGCGGGCACGAGGGGTTCAAGCTGGGCTGCACGCGCCTCGTCGGGCGTAATCACCTTAAGGTCGGCCATGCGGTCGAGCACCCAGTTGCGCCGGTTGGTCGCCGCCTGCACGTAGCGGTGCGGATTGTAGTTGGTGGGTGATTTGGGCAGCGCGCCAAGGAAGGCGGCCTCGGCATTGTCAAGCTGGTCGAGCGGCTTGTTGAAATAGGTCTGGGCGGCAGCGCCGATGCCGTACGCGCCCTCGCCCAGATAGATCTCGTTAAGGTAGATCTCGAGGATCTGCTCCTTGCTCAGCGTCTGCTCAAGGCGCATGGCCAGCAGCGCTTCCTTGATCTTGCGGTCGATGGAGACCGCATTCGACCCCAGCAGCATGATGCGCGCGACCTGCTGCGTAATGGTCGAGGCCCCGATGGGGCGGTGCTTGGTGCCGTGCATCATCATGTCGGTGATGCCGGCACGCAGGATGGCCAGCGGGTCCACGCCGCCATGGGTGAAGAATTTCTGGTCCTCGGCAGCCAGGAAGGCGCTGCGCACGCGCTCGGGTATGGCGCTGTAAGGCACGAAGATGCGCCGCTCGGCGGCGAGCTCGGCCATCACCTGATCATCACCGGAATACAGGCGGCTCATGACCGGGGGCTGATAGGTGCGCAGGCCATCGACAGTGGGCAGGCCCTCGCTCAGGCGCTCATATTCGTACCAGCCCACAATGCCCGCGCCGCCGCTACCCAGCAGCAGCACCGCCAGCGTGGTGCCCGCCAGCCAGCGCACCATGCGGTAGCGCGGGCGGCGCGGGCCACTCCCACCGGGGCGGGAGGGTCCATCCATCCGGCCATCGCGGCCTGATCCGTCAGCAAGCGTCATCCGGTGTCCAATAAGGAGAGAAAGGGGCTGTTATGTGTCGTAAGGCCCCTGTCTAGCATTGTCCCGCGCTGACGTCGCCCCCGATCCGCCTGAGCCCGCTCAGCCCGCGTTGCGGCTGGCCCATTCGGCCCGGCCATCGTTATCAAGCTGGCGGAATTCCTCATCGCTCAACTTGATCGCGGCGGCCGCCGCGTTATCGGCCACATGCTCGGGGCTGGACGTGCCCGGAATGGGCAGCATGACCGGCGCGCGGCGCAGGAGCCACGCCAGCGCGATCTGGCCGGGCTGCACGCCCTTCTCGCCTGCAAGGCGCGTGAGCACGGTATCGCCTTTGGTAAGGCCGCCCGCCGCAAGCGGCGCCCACGGAATGAAGCCGATATTCTCGCGCGTGCAGTAGTCCAGCACGTCCTCCGAATAGCGGTTGACGAGGTTGAAGCGGTTCTGCACCGTCGCGACCGGGAAATACAGCCGCGCGCGTTCGATCATCTCCACCGTCACCTCAGAGAGGCCAACATGGCGGATCAGCCCCTGCGCGCGCATGGCGGCAATGGCCTCGAACTGCTGCTCGGGCGTGCAGTCGGCCCCCACGCGGTGCAACTGCCACAGGTCGATGCGCTCGACGCCGAGCCTGCGCAGGCTCATCAGCACGCACTGGCGCAGGTAATCGGGGTTGCCGACGGGCTTCCAGATATCCGGCCCGTGGCGCGTATGGCCGCCCTTGGTGGCAATGAGCATGCCCTCATAGGGGTGCAGCGCCTCGCGGATGAGGTTCTCGCTCACCTCCGGGCCATAGGCATCGGCGGTATCGACAAAATTGATGCCGAGTTCGGGCAGGCGCTTCAGCGTGGCGAGTGCCTTTGCCCGGTCGGCCGGCTCGCCCCATATGCCCGGCCCCGTAATGCGCATGGCCCCGAAGCCGAGCCTTGTAACCTCGATATCACCCCCGATCATGAAGGACCCGGACTGGCGTGCATCAGGCGTGAACATGGCTTTCTCCGTGCTTGATGGGCACGCCCGCGCCAGTATGGCGGGCGTGCGGTTGGTGCCTGCCCACCATAAGGGCGCGTGACGGGCACGGTTGCATGAAGATGCGGCAGCTCAGCCCAGCAGGCGGCCGATCACGCGCGCGGTATAGTCCACTACCGGGATTATGCGGCCATAATTGATGCGGGTGGGGCCAATCACGCCAATGGCGCCGACGATGCGGTTGCTGTCGGTGCGCGCAGGCGCGACCACCACCGACATGCCCGCCATGCCGAACAGCCCGCTTTCCGCTCCGATGAAGATGCGCACCCCCTCCGATTCACGTGCAAGATCGAGCAGGCGCAGCATGGTCTCCTGCGTTTCCAGCCGCTCGAACAGCATCTGGATGGTGGTCAGGCGCTCGATCTCGGTCACATCGGCCAGAAGGCGGCCCTGCCCGCGGATGAACAGCGTGCCCCCCCGCTCCTCTGCATCGCTCCATGTGGCAAGCCCGCTGGCCACCACACCTGCCGTCAGGTGGTCGAGTTCGTTGCGGTTGGCGGTCATGTCGGTGCTGACCGTCTCGCGCAGGCGGTCGAGCGTCTGGCCCGACAGATGGGCGTTGAGGTAGTTGCCTGCCTCGACCAGCGCCGAGGGCGGCAGGCCGGGCGGTGTCTCGATCACGCGGTTTTCCACCTGGCCATCCGCGCTGACCAGAATGACCAGCGCGCGCCCCGGGCCGAGAGCCACGAATTCGATGTGCTTGATGGTGCTCGCATCGCTCTTGGGTGCCATGACCAGCCCCGCCGCCGAGGACAGGCCCGAGAGCATGGATGATGCCTGCGCCAGCATATCCTCAAGCGAACGGCCCTTCACATCAAGCGTGCCCGCTATGCTCTCGCGCTCCTCCTCGCTCAGGCTGCCAAACTGCAGCAGGCCATCGACAAACAGGCGCACGCCCTTCTCGGTCGGCAGGCGGCCCGCCGAGGCATGAGGCGAGAACAGCAGCCCCGCATCGGTCAGGTCGGCCATGACGTTGCGAATCGTGGCGGGCGAGAGCGAAAGCGGCAGGCGCTGCGACAGGGTGCGCGAGCCCATCGGCTCGCCCGTTTCCACATACTGTTCCACGATCTCGCGCAGGATCGCGGCGGAACGCGCATCAAGCCCGGACAGCAGGGCCGGCTGCGATACCGGTGATCGGGTTTCCATCGCCATGCCTCCTTTGCACGTAGTCATCCGCAAGCCCTCATTATAACAGATACCGCACGCCCGTGCCCACGCAGGACTGGAAATAGGAGCGGATTGCGCGCTATGCCGCCCCCTCACCTTGCGGAGTTGCCCCATGCGCCCATCCGGCCGCGCCCCCGACGCGCTGCGTCCCGTCTTCATCCAGACCGGCTTTGCCCGCCACGCGGAAGGCTCCGCCCTGATCCGCATGGGCGGCACCGAGGTGCTGTGCGCGGCCAGCGTCGAGCCGCGCGTGCCCTCCTTCCTGCGCGGCAAGGGGCAGGGCTGGGTTACGGCGGAATATGGCATGCTGCCGCGCGCCACCCATAACCGTGGCCCGCGTGAGGCAGCGCGTGGCAAGCAGAGCGGCCGCACGCAGGAAATCCAGCGCCTGATCGCCCGCGCGCTGCGCGCCGTGGTGGACCTCAAGGCACTGGGCGAGATCTCGATCACGGTGGATTGCGACGTGCTCAACGCCGATGGCGGCACGCGCTGTGCGGCCATTACCGGCGCATGGATCGCACTGCGCCTGGCGCTGGAAAAGCTGGTGCGTGAGGGCACGCTGCCTGCCGTGCCGCTCAAGGGGCAGGTTGCGGCCATTTCCTGCGGGCTGACCGAGGCAGGCGCCGTGCTCGACCTTGACTACGCCGAGGACAGCAATGCCAGCGCCGACGCCAACTTCGTGCTGACCGCCGATGGCGGCATTGTGGAAGTTCAGGGCACGGCGGAAAAAGACCCCTTTACCGAGGCGCAGTTCAACACGCTCATGCGCCTGGCCCGCACCGGCACTGCCGAACTGTTCCATATCCAGACCGTAACCGTGAACGAGGCGCTCGCATCATGACCACTCCCCACCTCAACCGGGGCGACACGCTGGTGCTCGCCACGCATAACAGGGGCAAGATTGCCGAATTCGCTACCCTGCTGGGCGGCTACGGCATCCGCGTCATTTCCGCAGGTGACCTGTCGCTGCCCGAACCAGACGAGACGGCGGACAGCTTTGCGGGCAATGCCGCCATCAAGGCCATCGCTGCGGCCAAGGCGGCCAACCTGCCCGCGCTGGCCGATGATTCCGGCTTCTGTGTCGCAGCCCTTGATGGCGCGCCGGGCATCTTCTCGGCCCGCTGGGCTGGCCCAGCCAAGGACTATCCTGACGCCATGCGCCGCATTCATGAGCAGATGGGCGACAACCCCGACCGCAGCGCGTGGTTCATTTCCGTGCTGTGCCTGGCCTGGCCCGATGGCCGCACCGAAACCTTTGAGGGCCGGATTGATGGCCACGTCATCTGGCCGCCGCATGGCACCAACGGCCATGGCTATGACCCGCTTTTTGCCCCCGGCACCGGCACACGCAGCTTTGCCGACATGACTGACGCGGAAAAGAACGCCATCAGCCACCGTGGCCTGGCCTTCGCGCTGTTCAGCGAGGCCTGCCTGCCCAAGGCAGAAGATTAAAAGTTTTTGGGTGCCGCCTTTTTGAAAAAAGGCGGCGTTTTTGGTGAAGCTTTTTGAACAAAAAGGCCGGTCCCTTTCGGGCACCGGCCTTTTTGTGATCCGATCAGGCCTAGCGCCCGGTCATGATCCGCTCAAGCAGTTGCGCCACGGTGGGCACGAAACCGTTGGCATAGAACGGGTCGGTGGCAAACCGCCACGCATTGGTGCCGCCGAACATGAGGTTGTGGTCGATCACCTCGGCCTGGTCCGGCCCATGGGCGTGGGCGGCATCCTGCAGGGTTTTCTGGATGCAGTAGGAACGCGGGTCCGCCTTGTGCCCGTTGGAATAGGCAGGCGGCTTCTGCGACCAGTTGGAAAAGCGGCACTCCGACAGGCAGCCCATGCAGGCCCCCTGATCGGTCAGGATTTCACGCGCGCGCTCGGGTGATACGAACACCAGCGTGTTGTCCGGCGTGCGCATGGCCTCGGTGTGGCCTTCTTCCATCCACAGATGCGCGCGCTGCCCATCGGCGGGGGTAACAAAAACCTGCCGCCCGCGCGCGCCAATGGCGAGCGCCATGGTGTGCTCGCCAAGTGCTTCGGGCGAGAACGGGATCTGTCGCTCCGAGCGCCCGCGCAGTTCACGCAGGAAGCTGTTGTTGACGGCGGAGGAATAGAAACCCGTGGGCGAGAAGCGGTTGAGGAACACATCCCCCTTCTTCAGCGTCAGCAGGCGGTCTTTCCATGCCTGCGGAATCGGGCTTTCCTGCGTCAGGAGCGGGCGGGTGCCGAACTGGAACACGATCGGCCCGAGTTCGGGGTTGTCGATCCAGTCCTGCCATTCCTCCAGCCACCACACGCCACCGGCCATGATGATGGGGGTCTCGTCCAGCCCGAAGGCCCGCATCTGCTTGCGCAGCGCCAGCACGCGGGGGAACGGGTCTTCCGGTGCCAGCGGGTTTTCGGTGTTGGACAGGCCATTATGCCCGCCCGCCCGCCAGGGGTCTTCATACACCACGGCGCCAAGCAGGTCGGCGGTCTTGTGATACGACCGCCGCCACAGGGCGTTGAACGCGCGGGCGGATGAAACGATGGGATAGTAATGGATGCCGAATTTCGCCGCGATGTCCGACAGGCGGTACGGCATGCCCGCGCCACAGGTCAGGCCCTGGATCAGGCCCGGAGCCCCTTCAAGCACGCCATTGATGACACGCTCCGCCCCGCCCATTTCCCACAGGATATTGGCGTGGATGCGGCCCCTGCCACCAGCAATCTCATGCGCGATACGGGCCTGGGCTATACCGCCGCGAATGGCGTAATCGACCAGTTCCTCATGCCGCTCGCGCCGGGTCTTGCCGTGATAGATCTGCGGCACGATGTTGCCGTCCGCATCATAGGAGTCAGCGTTCACGATCGAGACCGTGCCCGCGCCCCCGGCTGCCGCCCAGTGCCCGGCGGAAATGCCAGTCGAGATCGAGACGCCCTTCCCCCCCTCGACCAGGGGCAGAATATCCGTCCCGCCCATACGGATCGCATTGATCGGCTTCATCACCATTCCATCGTCATGTGTCTACCCGGCCACAGGAGCGCCATGCAGGCGCACCCTGATGGCCGGGCTGTCTGTAGGCCGGAACCGCGCGCTCAGCGTGCGGCGGGAGCACGGCCGGGCTTGGCGCCCACGGTCTCGGTGATGTCGGCACCGGTCTCCTGATCAACCACGCGCATGGACAGCTTCACCTTGCCGCGGTCATCAAAGCCCAGAACCTTCACCTTCACCTCGTCGCCCTGCTTGACCACGTCCGTCGTCTTGGAAACGCGGCCCTGTGCGAGTTCGGAGATGTGCACCAGACCATCACGCGGGCCGAGGAAGTTGACGAACGCCCCGAAATCGGCGGTCTTGACCACCTTGCCGTTGTAGATGTGGCCCACTTCGGGTTCTGCCACGATGCCACGGATCCGCTCGATGGCTTTCTCGGCCTGATCGTCGGATGATGCGGCGATCATGATCGTACCGTCATCGTTGATATCGATCTTCGCACCCGAATATTCAACGATCTCACGAATGACTTTACCGCCCTGGCCGATCACATCGCGGATCTTTTCCTTCGGCACGGAGATCGTGGTGATCTTCGGCGCGGAGGAGGAGACATCCGTGCGGCCTTCGGTCAGCGCCTTGGCCATCTCGCCCAGGATGTGCATGCGGCCATTGCGGGCCTGACCCAGCGCGATCTTCATGATCTCGGGGGTGATGGACGTGATCTTGATGTCCATCTGCAGCGCAGTCACACCCTGCTCGGTGCCAGCAACCTTGAAGTCCATGTCGCCAAGGTGATCTTCATCACCAAGGATGTCGGACAGGACGGCGAAGTCCTCGTCTTCCTTGATCAGGCCCATGGCGATACCGGCCACCGGACGCTTGAGCGGCACGCCCGCATCCATCAGCGCCAGCGAGGTGCCGCACACCGTCGCCATCGAGGACGAACCGTTGCTTTCCGTGATCTCGGACACCACGCGCATGGTGTACGGGAAGGTGTCCTTGCCCGGCAGCAGCGGGTGGATGGCGCGCCATGCCAGCTTGCCATGGCCGATTTCACGGCGACCCGGCGAGCCCATGCGCCCGCACTCACCCACCGAGAACGGGGGGAAGTTGTAGTGCAGCATGAAGTTGTTGCGGTACTCGCCTTCAAGCGCGTCCACGATCTGCTCGTCCTGACCGGTGCCAAGGGTCGCGACCACAAGGGCCTGCGTCTCGCCACGGGTGAACAGGGCGGAACCATGCGCGCGCGGCAGGATGCCAACCTCGGACACGATCGGGCGGATCGTCTCGAGGTCACGGCCATCGATGCGGTAGCCGGTGTCGAGCACCTCGGTGCGCACCACGTCGGCCTCGAGGTCCTTGATCATCGGCTTGGCGGCATCGGCCTCGGCCTCGCCGATCTTGGCAAGGATCGCCTCACGGGCGGCGGCGACCTTCTTGTAGCGCACCTGCTTGGCACGTTCCTTGTAGGCCTCGGCGATCAGGGCGCGACCGGCCTTGTCCACCTTCTTGCGCAGCTTGATTTCCTCTGCCGTCGGCTCGGCAAGGTCCCACGGGGCCTTGGCGGCATCTTCGGCGAGGTCGATGATCAGGTCGATCACCGGCTGGAAGGCTTCGTGGCCAAACGTCACGGCGCCGAGCATCACGTCCTCGGACAGTTCGACCGCCTCGGACTCGACCATCAGCACGCCTTCGGCCGTGCCGGCCACGACCAGGTCAAGCGCGCTTTCCTTAAGCTGCGAGATGGTCGGGTTCAGCACGTATTTGCCATCGGAATAGCCGACGCGGGCCGCGCCCACCGGGCCGAAGAACGGAATGCCCGACAGCGTCAGCGCCGCCGAGCAGCCAATCAGCGCCACGACAGCGGGATCGTTTTCCATGTCGTGGCTGAGCACGGTGGCAACGACCTGAACTTCATTGCGGAAGTTCTCGGGGAAGAGCGGGCGCAGCGGGCGGTCGATCAGGCGCGAGTTCAGCACCTCGGCCTCGCTCGGGCGGCCTTCACGCTTGAAGAAGCCACCGGGGATCTTGCCCGCCGCGTAGGCTTTTTCCTGGTAGTTGACCGTGAGCGGGAAGAAGTCCTGCCCCGGCTTGACGCTTTTCGCGCCAACGGCCGTGCACAGCACCACCGTGTCGCCATAGGTTACGACCACCGCGCCATCGGCCTGGCGGGCGACCTTGCCCGTTTCCAGCACCAGCGGGCGACCGCCCCATTCCATTTCCTTGCGAAAATAATTGAACATCCAGACAAACCCTGTCCGTTGACTGCCGCAATGCAGGCGGGCCGGACATTGGAACGTATGATGGCAGCGCCTCGGACGGCATGGAGCGATGGCGGCACATACCGCCAGAACACCATGTGGCCTGAAACGCTGCGATCCGGTCCGGACATCTCCGCCGTGGCGTCGGCAGCGTGTTGGCGGCGCCCGTCAGGGGCGCCTGAAAAAATGCGGCCCGGCGGGGCATGGCCATGCCTGTGCATATGCCATGCCCGCATGGGCCACGCGGGGGGTGGACATTATGCCCGTCCTCCCGCGCGGTCGCAAATCAGCGACGCAGGCCGAGGCGCTTGATCAGCGTTTCGTAACGGGCCACGTCCTTGCGCTTGACGTAGTCAAGCAGGCGGCGGCGGCGGCCAACGAGCATCAGCAGGCCACGGCGGGAATGGAAATCCTTCGCGTGGGTCTTGAGGTGCTCGGTCAGGTTCACGATCCGCTCGGTCAGCAGGGCAACCTGCACTTCCGGCGAGCCGGTATCGGTGGCAGCGTTGCGGTATTCACCAATAAGCGCCGTGCGGCGTTCGGCAGTAATCGACATCATTCTCTCCATTGATCATTCGGTTCACAGCATGCGCACTGATCGGAGCCACCCTTCAACAGGGCGGCACAGCCCGACCACGCGCGCTCCATCCATCGCACGCACGACCCCGCTGCGGGGGTCGGTGTGTTCCGGCATCCGGTCTGCCAGCTGGCACAGGTCGATTGCCTGGCCAAATGACAGGGCATCCGCTTCCTCACGGGTCAGGGCCAGCGCCGGGATGTCGGCCAGCGCGGTCGCGACCGGAAGCAGCAGATCCGGTGGAGCAGGCGCGTTGTCGGCGCTTGCGACAATTTTGTCCAGCGGAATCGCATGGGATTCATCAAATGGCCCCACGTTCAGCCGCCGCAGCGCCGCCACATGTCCCACCGTGCCGCAGGCCAGCGCAATGTCACGCGCGAGCGCGCGCATGTACACCCCTTTGCCCGATTCCACCTCGAACACCGCCGTATCGGCATCGGGGCGGGCAATCAGTTCGAAGCGGTCGATGCGCGCGGGCCTTGGCGCGAGTTCGGGGGCATTGCCCGCGCGCGCCATGTCATAGGAGCGCTGGCCGCCCACCTTGAGTGCCGAGAACACCGGCGGCACCTGCATGATCTCGCCCCTGAAAGCGGCAAGGGCTGCCTCGAACGCGGCGTTGTCAGGCCGCACATCCGATGTGGCGGTGACCGCACCCTCGGCATCATCGCTATCGCGCGCCTCGCCGATGCGCAGGGTGAAGTGGTAGCGCTTGGTGCCATCCATGATGTAGGGCACCGTCTTGGTGGCCTTGCCGAAGGCTATGGGCAGCAGGCCGGTGGCCAGCGGGTCGAGCGTGCCGCCGTGGCCCGCCTTGGCGGCATCGAACAGGTAGCGCGCGCGGCCCACCACCTGCGTGGAGGTCATGCCCAGGGGCTTGTCGATGATCAGCCAGCCGTCAAGCGGGCGGCCACGTCTGCGTCGCATTGCACGGCACCTTGCATGAAATTGGGGGGTGCCGTGCGTTTAGACGAGGCACGCATGCACTTCAATGCCCCATTGAGCCACGGGGGCTGGCCGCCTGCGCCACACATGTTAAAAGGACAGGCGGGCACATGCCTGCCATCCCCCCAGGCTGCTTGGCCTGCGGGGCATGGAGTGTCATCTTGCAACAAACGGATGCATGGATAACCGTGTGCCACAGTATTTTTCATTCCGCGTCTAGGGAGACCTGAACACCATGGCTGAACGGCAGACCACGGTCGGTGCATTTGTGTTGGGTGGAGCCCTGCTTGGTGTGACGGCCATAGCGCTGTTCGGACAGTTTCATCCCTTTTCGCCCACCAATCGCGCCGTGGTGGTTTTTGACAGTCCCATCAACGGGCTGGGCGTAGGTGCGCCCGTCACGTTCGATGGCGTGCAGGTGGGCCATGTGGACCACATCGCCGTGCAGTTCGACCCGCAGACCCATCAGGCCTATATTCCGGTTACGGTAGAGCTTGAGGCCAATGGCGCGCGCATGGCGGGCTCGCATGGCCGCGCGCTCGATGCCAATGAACTGCCAAAGCTGATTGAAAACGGGCTGCGCGCGGAACTGCACATGCAGAGCTTCGTGACCGGGCAGGAAGAAATTGACCTGACCTTCGACCCTGGCATCCCCGCCCACCTGCATCCCGGCCTGAGCCCGCTGATCGAGATCCCGACCCGCGAATCGGAAATGCAGAAGCTGACCGATGCCCTGACAGCCCTGCCGCTCAAGAACATTGCCAACAATGCCGACGCCATGCTGGTAAGCGTGCGCACCCTGGCCGACAAGCTTGACCAGGACCTGCCGCCTCTGGTGGACAGCGTGCGCGCCACATCCGACCATACGCGCGTGACCGTTGATACCGCGACCGATACCATCCGCGACCTCGACAAGCGCCTCGACACCACGCTGGCCTCCATCGACCATCTGGCCGATACCGGCACTGCCCAGCTTGATGCCCGTGGCGGTGAACTGCACACGCTGCTGGTCAACTCCAATGATACGGTAACCGAGGCGCGTGGCGCGCTGGCGGGCCTGCATGACATTACGGCCCCGAGTTCGGCCGACCGCTCCAATATCGATTCGTCACTGCGTGACCTTGCCGCCGCTGCCGCCGCCCTGCGCGGGTTCGCAACCGATGTGGAGCGCAACCCCCAGCTTCTGCTCATGGGGCGGCGCAACTAAGCGGACGTTCATCTGCCAACGATATGAAAAAGGCCGGTCGGGCATTGCCCCGGACCGGCCTTTTTCATGAACTGGCTTTTCAGGAATAAAAATTTTGGGGAGCTGCCTTTTTCCAAAAACTTTTATTGTTTTTTACCAATAATTTGTTTTTGAACAGAATCTCAGTCTTCATCCTTAAGGTCGCGCTGCACTTCAGGCTGGCGTAGCATGGTATCGACTTCCATGGCGTAATCGAGCGCCGTATCAGGCTGGAAGTGCAGGTCCGGCACGCCGCGCAGCCTGAGCGCGTGCGACAGGCGGGTGCGCAGGAACGGCGTTACGCGCTTGAGCGCAGGCAGCAGTTCAGCCACATCGCTCCGGCCCAGACGGGCCACGAAAACCGTGGCATGCTTGAGGTCGGGCGAGATACGCACTTCGGTAACCGTAATGCGCACATCGGCCAGATCCGGATCACGGAATTCAGTGCGGGCAAATATTTCCGCCAGCACGCGACGGACTTCTTCCGCCACGCGCAGCTGACGCTGCGAGGGACCAGACGCGGAATGGCCGGCAAGTTTCCCTGCCGGCCCGCTCTCGCTCATCCCTTTTCTGGATGAATTGCGGCTCATGCCGGGACGAGTTCCATTTCATAACACTCGACCACGTCACCTTCGCGCAGGTCATTATACCCGGCAAAGGACAGGCCGCATTCGTAACCGCGCGCCACTTCCTTCACGTCATCCTTGAAGCGCTTGAGCTGGCTCAGCTCGCCTTCATGGATCACGACGTTATCACGCAGCAGGCGCACGCCACAGCCACGCTTGACCACGCCTTCGGTGACGTAGCAGCCGGCAACCTTGCCCACCTTGGTAATTTCGAAAACCTTGCGGATTTCGGCATAACCCAGGAACTTCTCGCGATGCTTGGGCGCGATCTTGCCACGCACCAGCTGCTCCACGTCATCCGCCACCTGGTAGATGATCGAGTAGTAGCGGATGTCCACGCCTTCACGCTGTGCAAGCTCACGGGCCTGTGCGGTCGCGCGGACATTGAACGCGATGATGATCGCGCCCGATGCCTTGGCAAGCTGCACATCGCTTTCCGTAATCTGGCCCACGGTGGCGTTGAGCACGCGGATCTTGACTTCCTCATGCTCGAGCTTCTGCACGGTGGCTTCAAGCGCCTCCGCCGAGCCCTGCACGTCCGCCTTGATGAGAACCGCGACTTCCTTCTGCGCACCTGCCTGAATGCGGGCAAGCATCTGGTCGAGCGTGCCGCGTGCGGCTGTCTGGCCAGCAGCCATGCGTTCCTTGATCACGCGCTGGCGGAACTCGGAGATTTCGCGGGCGCGATTCTCGTTTTCCACCACCACGAACGGCTCGCCTGCGCCCGGCACCCCGGTAATGCCCAGGATCTCGACCGGCATGGACGGACCTGCCTCGCCAAGCTGGCGGTTGCGGTCGTCGATCATGGCGCGCACGCGGCCCCATTCGGCCCCGGCCACCACGATGTCGGTGCGGCGCAGCGTGCCCTTCTGGACCAGCACGGTCGCAACCGGACCACGCCCGCGGTCAAGGCGGCTTTCAATCACCGAACCCTCGGCCACCCGGTCGGGATTGGCCTTGAGGTCAAGGATTTCGGCCTGCAGCAGGATCGCTTCCTCAAGCTTGTCCAAGCCTGTGCGCTTGAGCGCCGAGACCTCGACATCCTGCGTATCGCCACCCATGCTTTCCACCACGATCTCGTGGTTCAGCAGTTCCTGGCGCACGCGGTCGGGGTTCGCACCCGGCTTGTCGCACTTGTTGATGGCGACGATGATCGGGGCATCAGCCGCCTTGGCGTGCTTGATGGCTTCGATCGTCTGCGGCATCACGCCATCATCGGCTGCCACGACCAGAATGACCACGTCGGTCACCGAGGCGCCGCGGGCACGCATGGCGGTAAACGCCTCATGACCCGGCGTATCGATGAAGGTGATCTTGGCACCAGAGGCCAGCGTGACCTGATACGCGCCGATATGCTGCGTAATGCCACCGGCTTCGCCATTGGCGACATCAGTTGTGCGCAGTGCATCGAGCAGCGAGGTCTTGCCGTGATCGACATGGCCCATCACGGTCACGACCGGCGGACGGGGCTTGAGGTCTGCTTCGCTGTCCTCGATACCCTCGATGCCGATCTCGACATCGCTGTCGGAAACACGGCGCACGCGATGGCCGAATTCCTGCACGATCAGTTCCGCCGTGTCCGCGTCGAGCGACTGGGTCACGGTGGCCATCACACCCATCTTCATCAGCGCCTTGATGACCTCGCCCTGACGGGCAGCCATGCGGTTGGCGAGTTCCTGCACCGTAATGCTCTCGGGCAGGACAACATCGCGCACCACGCGCACCTGATCGGAACGCAGGCGTTCAAGTTCGGCCTGACGGCGCTCACGCTCACGCTGGCGGCGGACCGAGGCGAGCGAACGGGTCTTGTCGTCATCCCCTTCGATCGCGGCCTGCACGTCAATGCGGCCAGCGCGACGGCTGTCATTATTCTTCTTGGCACCACCCGAGGGGCGGCGGTTCGGCACGGCATTGCCGGGGCGACGGCTGGGGCGACGTTCTTCCTCGCCACCATCCGCACGGCCCGTGCGCAGGCGCAGCGTCTCGCCAGCACCGCCTGCGGGGCGTGCCGTGGCAGCACCACCACCCGCAGGGCGCGACGGCCGCAGCGGCTGGGCGGGCATGATCGCGCGCTCGGCCAGCGGGCGCAGGCGCTGCATGGGCGGCGCCAGCGTCACTTCACCCGGAATGGGCACGGACGAGACAACCGGACCCGCCGGATCTGTCGAGTCGGGCGCTGCGGGGGCCGGCGCGTTGCTGGCCTCCTGCTTGCGTGCTTCCTCAACCGCAGCGGCGGCATCTGCCTTGGCGCGTGCCTCTTCTTCGGCACGGCGGGCATTTTCCTCTTCAGCGCGGCGGGCTTCTTCCGCGGCGGAGAGGATCGTGATCTTCTCCTGCTCGCGGGCCTCTTTCTCGCGCTGGATTGCGGCGCGACGCTGCTCATCGAGCACGCGCTGGCGTGTCGCCAGTTCCGCTGCCGTCAGCGCGCGACCGCCCCGACCACCGGCGCGACCGCCAGCCGGCCCCGATCCGTTACCTGCGGCCCCGGCCCCGCGCTTCTTGCGCACCTCGACCTGAACCACCTTTGAACGACCATGGCTGAAGCTCTGTCGCACGGAACCGGCATCTACCGTCCGTCCGACCTCCCTGCGGCCCGCCGGCCGCAGAGACAAGCGTCCCTTACCCTGATCCTGATCGTTGCCTTCGCTCATGTACCCGCCTGTTCACACCGTCCGGCGGAACGATCCGCCGAATTCGGGCCAATCCTGCCGGACAGACCCGCAAAACGTTCACTCTCGATACGGAAACGGCGCGCCAGTTCACCATGCAGAATCGCTGCATGAACAACATGGTCGCGGCCAAATGCCGCACCCAGACCCGATGCCGTAGGAACAGCCACAACCGGCAGTTCCCGTGCACCAGACAAAACTCTCTTCCTCTCGTCGGGGCTGCCATCGGCGGCCTGTATGACCAGACCGGCACGACCGCCCACAACCCACTCACGCACCTTGGCGAAACCACAGACAATCTGTCCGGCCCGCCGTGCCAGCCCTGCGACATCCATCATGCGCCGCAGCAGCCCATCTCGCACAAGATGGGTCAGGTCAGGGGGAATAACAACCCTTCCCCTCGCCGCGCGGGCAAATACGCCGCGTGTGCGTGCTGTTTCTAACACATCCGCGCGTGCGCTCAACCAAATTCCCCGTCCGGGCAGCCGTGCGGAAAGATCAGGGATCACGACTCCATCGGGGGAAATGACAAACCGGATCATTTCCTCCTTGGGCAGCCGGAGCCGGGTCACGGCGCAACGGCGCAGTGGCCCGCGCTCTTCAGGCTCCATGCCTTCCGGATCTGGGGCGTTCAGGTCGGTTAGCTCAGACGTCGGACGTCTCCTCTTGCGCAGGCTTTGCCTCATCGCCATCGAACCAGTGAGCGCGCGCCGCCATGATGATCTCGTTGGCCGCATCCTCGTCAATGGCATCGCTGCCCAGGATCTCGACAAGTTCGTCACCCGCCAGGTCGGCCAGATCATCCAGCGTCTTCACGCCCTTTTCACCCAGCGTCACCAGCATCTGGTTGGTGAACACGCCCAGCACGGCAATGTCATCGCTCACGCCCAGCGTGCGGCGCTTGGTGTCGAGTTCCTCTTCCTGGCCCGCCAGGTAGCCTTCAGCGCGGCGGACCAGTTCGCTGGCCACGTCCTCGTCAAAGCCTTCGATGTTGGCCAGTTCCTCGGGATCGGCAAACGCCAGTTCCTCGATGGAATGGAAGCCCTCGGTCACCAGCAGCCCCGCAATGACATCATCCACGTCCAGCGCTTCAACAAACAGGTTGCTGCGGCGGCGGAATTCTTCCTGGCGGCGCTCCGATTCCTCGGCCTCGGTCAGGATGTCGATGTCCCAGCGCGTCAACTGGCTGGCAAGGCGCACGTTCTGGCCGCGGCGGCCAATGGCCAGGCTGAGCTGGTCATCAGGCACGACAACCTCGACGCGACCCGCCTCCTCGTCCATCACGACCTTGCTGACTTCAGCCGGGGCGAGAGCGTTGACCACGAAGGTCGCGGCCTGCGGGCTCCACGGAATGATATCGATCTTCTCGCCCTGGAGTTCCTTGACCACTTCCTGCACGCGGCGGCCGCGCACGCCCACGCAGGCGCCGACCGGATCGATCGAGGCATCACGCGAAATGACAGCCATCTTGGCACGCGAGCCGGGGTCGCGCGCCACGGCCTTGATCTCGATGATGCCATCATAGATCTCGGGCACTTCCTGCGCGAACAGCTTGGCGAGGAACGCCGGATGCGTGCGCGAAAGGAAGATCTGCGGGCCACGCGGCTCGTCGCGCACATCATAGATATAGGCGCGCACGCGATCGGAATTGCGGAAGCTTTCACGCGGAATCAGCTCATCGCGGCGCAGCAGGGCCTCGGCATCGCCGATCTCGACGAGCAGGTTGCCATATTCCGTGCGCTTGACGGTGCCGTTGACGATCTCGCCCACGCGGTCCTTGAAGTCATTGAACTGGCGGCGGCGCTCATATTCACGCACGCGCTGGACAATGACCTGCTTGGCCGTCTGTGCCGCGATGCGTCCGAAATCGATGGGCGGCAGCGGGTCGATCAGGTATTCGCCAAGCTGGATCTCGGGCTTGAACTTGCGCGCGATGTAGAGCGGGATCTGGGTTTCCTCGTTCTCCACCGCCTCGACCGCCTCGGTCCAGCGCGACAGGCGCACATCGCCGGTGCGGCGGTCGATGGTGGCGCGGATATCCTTTTCATGACCGTATTTCGCGCGGCCGGCCTTCTGGATGGCCTGCTCCATCGCTTCGAGCACTTCCTCGCGGTCAATCGACTTTTCCCGCGCTACGGCATCGGCCACCAGCAGCAGTTCGGGACGGGCAACGGACGTATCCATCAGTGTCTCCACAACATCGTTCAATTGGCCTTGCGGGCGGGCTTGCGACCCGACTTGGCAGCGGGCTTGCGGTCTTCAGCCGGGGAAGGTTCTTCCTCCAGGCCAGTATCATCGGAGCTTGCGGCCGGCTTCATCATCCGGGCGCTTGCCGCGATCAGTTCATCGGTCAGGACAAGGCGCGCCTTGCGCATTTCAGCGAAAGGCAGCGCAACCTCGCTTCCGTCATCAAGCCGCATCAGGCCATGGCCATCGCGCGCACCGAGCACGATCCCGGCAAAACGCTTGCGGCCTTCAATGGGCATGTTCATCTCGGCGCGGGCAAGGTGGCCTGCAAACCGCTCCCAATCCTTGGCACGGGTCAGGGGACGGTCGATGCCGGGGGATGAGACCTCCAGCGTCCACGCGCCGGGCAGCGGGTCTTCCACGTCCAGTATCGCGCCAACCGCATGGCTGATCTGCTCGCAATCCTCGATGGCGAGGAGCGTGCCATCCACGCGATCCGCCATGATCTGCACGGTGGGGGACTCGCGACCCAGCACCGCCACGCGCACGAGGTCGAACCCCATGTCGGCCAGCGCGGGGGCGACCATTGCGGCGATGCGGGCATCAAGGCCCGACAGGAAAGGCAGATCAGCGTCCAATGCAAAAAAGGCAGCCCTGCGGCCACCCCCCAAAGAAAAAAACCATAGATGAAGGAATAGTCGCCAACATAGGCCACACCATGCCTGACCGCAAGGACTATGTGGACAGGCGGGGGTTACATTTCCTCTCTCTTAACATCTTGCCATTCTCCCCGCCCCGCCCGCATTATGTACGCATGATGCCCACGCCCTCCCCGCCGGAACCGACACGGGAACGCAGCGAACGCTCGTCCAGCCGAAAGCTGGTTGTGGTGGGGCTGATCGCGGCCGTCGTGGCAGGCGGTGGCCTGGGCGCAGGCGGCTTCCTGACCCCGCAGGAAAGCGGTGGCGGCAGCCAGACGCCCCCCGCCGCAGCCGAGGCTGGCGGCGGCAGGGGCAATGACGGCAATCACCTGACACTCAACGCGCCGGTGCAGGGCAGGCCCGACATGATGGGCGAGATGCCCATGATCTCGCCCGAACGCGCGGCGGAAATGCTGCGCCAGACAAGTTTCACACTGCAGCAGCAGGCCGAGATCATGGCGGCGTTGCGGCGGCGCGAGATCATACTGGCCGACATGCCGATGTATGACATGACAGGCAGCGGAGCAGTCGTGAACGTGGAGTCCCTTGGTCTCGTGCAGACCGTGCATCTCGGCCCGCAGCCGCGCAGCGTGATCCTGCCCATCCGCATTGCGGGGGATGTGTCGATCACGCCCGCAGGCGATCCGGGGCCGATGGGCGTGCATGCCGGAGCGGTGTTCGTGCCAGGGCCTACGCCCCTGCCGGTACTGACGCGCGGGAGCAGTCTTGTCATCGGGGTTGTCGTGCAATGAAGCCGCTCTATCCGATCCTGATGGAACGGGTCGTGCCGATCGCCATGGTCATTTTCCTGGTGCTCGGCAGTTTTCAGGCCGCCATGGCGTTGCATCTTTCGCTCGCCAGCATACGGCATTTCATGGAATGGTGCGCACCGGCCTATCCGGTCATAGCGGCGGCGAGCGCCCTGCTGGCGCTGAGCGGGCTGTGGTTCGAGAGCCGGGCCGAGAAACTCGCCCGCAAGGGAATCCGACGCAGACGGGGATGGATGATGGACGTACTGGCCAGGCTGACCAATCGTAGCGCGCTTGAAGAGATGCTGGCACGCGAACAGAAAGAAACCGTGATCGATGCCGAGGAGCTCGCCGCCAGCCTGCGCGCGCGCGTGATCGGGCAGGATCAGGTATGCGAGGACGTGGCGACGCAGCTGCGCCGCCGCCTGGCGCTGCAGGTGCGCGGCAAGCCGGTGGGGATCTTCCTGCTCGCCGGGCCGCCGGGCACGGGCAAGACCTATCTTGCCAAGCAGCTGGCCCGCCAGCTCGACCGCCCGCTGCTCAACTTCGACATGACGCAGATGAGCTCGCCGCATGCCGCAACGCAGCTGTTTGGCTCGCCCAAGGGTTATGTCGGCTCCGACACCTACGGCAAGCTGACCGGCGGCCTGAAGGAAAAGCCCGACGCCGTGGTGCTGCTCGATGAAATCGAGAAAGCGCACCCCGATGTGTTCAAGAAATTCCTCACCGCATGGAATGACGGACATGTGACCGAGGCCTCGACAGGGCAGCAGATCTCGACTGTGCGCTGCATCTTCATCCTCACCTCGAACATCGCCACCGATGCGCTGTCCGAGATCGCGGACCGGCTGGCCGACGAGCCCGACAAGATGCGCGCCGAGTCGGTCGAGGCGCTGCGCCAGGCAGGCTTTGCGCCCGAAGTGCTGAACCGGCTGGACCGCATCTTCGTGTTCCGCCCGCTCGAAGGGCTGGATATCGCCCGCGTTTCCGCGCTGGAAATCGAATCGATGATCGACAGCTATGGCCTCAAGGTCGAGACCGGGGGTATCGACCCCGCGCTGCTGTTCGAGGTCATGCGCCGCCAGGACCGTATGGGCCCTGCCGCCAGTGCGCGCGATCTGGCCCGCTCGATCGAGGACATGATCAGCGACTCGCTCATCACCGCCCGCCAGCAGGGTGCCAAACTGGTGCGCGTGGTGCAGAACGAAGATGGCATCGTGGCCGAAATCGCGGACAAGAGCGACGCCCAGCAGGCCCGGATCAGTTCCTGACCCATGGCCGCGCTGTTCCGCCCTGCCCCCGTGGCCTCCTGCATGGCAAAAGGCATGGCCTGCTGAATGTCCGCTTTTTCGCGCCTCTGGCATCGTGCGCCGCTATGGCGGATGTGCCTTTACCTCATTGTGCCTTTCGTGGCGCTGACGTTCGTTTTCCCGCCAGCCTACCTGACCCGCAGGCTGCCCCGCATGGCGCAGATCGCGACCGCCATCCATAACCGCCTTGGCATGCAGGACACGCCCGCCGATGCCGATCAGGCCGGTGGTGGCCCGGGGGATGGGGTCGTGACCGTCATGCCCGTGACCGACCGGCTGACCAAGGCGATTCCGTTTGCCGGGCGCATCCTGCCGCTGCCCGCTGGCGTGTGGCACCCGCTCATCAACATCATCGCAGGCCCGCATGGCGAAGTGCTGGAAAATGTTCTGGTGCGGGTGCAGGGCCATATCGTGACCGGCCTGATCATAGCCAGCGGCACGACACAGCCGGTACCGGCTGCGGCCAATCCCGCAATGGATGAAGAATGCCATGATGACCGCAACTACATGGCACATATCGCGACCAACCATCCGCCCATGATGGAATGCTGGCTCACGCGCCTGATTGATCCTGCCGCCATCGGCCACATGGGCATCATTGCTCCGCAACTCAAGCAGGAAGGCTTCGTGTTGCCGCCGGTGCTGCTGCGGGCAAAATGGGTCAACAGCACGCCCGCCACTGATGACAACATCAATGGAGAGGCGATAACGATCTATCTCAACCCCGTTAATCTCAATGACACCAAGATCCTGCGCTCACCCGATTTCTGGACCAAGGAGGGGCTGGCGCAGCAGCCGGCCGCCAATGACTTCGTCAAACGCATGAATGCATGGATGACAGGCTGGGCGCCGGTGCTGCATGACGGCTTTAATAGCGACATGCTGGCCTCAAGCGATGAGCAGCGTGCCCGGCTTGCGGTTGACCCGGCAGCCCCCCGCCCTGGCGAAGGAAACCCGCTGGACTGAGCCACGCCTGAAATCCTGAAAATTTCCGGGTGCCGCCTTTTTTCAAAAAGGCGGCATTCTTCTGAATGCTTTTTGAAAAAAGCTTCACCAAAAAGTTTTATTGTTTTTTATCAATACTCTACTTTTAGCCCTGACGCAGCACGTCCGATATCTCGATCAGGAAATCAAGCACCGTACGCGTGCGCAGCGGCAGGGTGCGCGGGCCGGTATGCACGGCATAGAAAGGCAGTTCGGGAATGGTCCATTCCGGCAGAAGGTGCACCAGACGGCCTGACGTAATGTCCTCTTCCACCTGAAATGTCGGCAGCATGCCAATGCCAAGCCCAGCCCGCACGGCCTGAAGCACGGCCTCGCTGCTATTGGCGCGGAAAGGTCCGTTGGCTGCCACCGTGGTCTCGCTCTCGCCCTTGCGGGTGAACTGCCAGTCATGCCGCGTGCCGCCATAGCTGTAGGCAATGCAGGGGTGATTAAGCAGGTCGCGCGGGTGGACGGGGGTGCCACGGCGGGCAAGGTAATCGCTTGAGGCGATGACGCAGCGATGCACCGAACCCAGACGGCGGGCAATCAGTGAACCCTCGGCAATGGAACCGATGCGGATGGCAAGGTCCAGCCCTTCTTCCACCAGATCGCCAAATCCGTCGCGCATGACCAGTTCGACCGACAGGTCGGGATGTTCCTCCAGCAGGCTGCTCAGCCGACTGGTCAGGTACAGCCCGAACGCCGTGGTAACGCCCAGCCGCACCAGCCCCGACACCGAGGCCCGCCTGCGACCCAGCGCGGTTTCCGCCGTTTCAAGAATTTCGAGCACTTCATAGGCATGCGGCAGGAGGCTGCGCCCGTCTTCCGTCATCATCAGGCTGCGGGTGGTCCGGGCAAACAGGGTTGCGCCGTAATGGGCCTCAAGCAGGGCAATGTGGCGGGAAATGGTGGGCTGGCTTGCACCCGTCTCTCTTGATACGGCAGAGAATGATCCCGTTGCAGCCACACGGACAAAGCTGTGCAAGGCAGAAAGCAGATCCATGGGGCCCCATCATATCCGGTATGTTATTACACAGTACCGGCTTTAAACGCCATCTTATTTATACACAATATAGAGAAAAGACACCGCCGATATGTGTCAAACGCAGAGGTAACTTATACCACCCGTGCATAGATGAACGGCCACAAAAAAACGGCGGCCCGCATGATACGGGTCGCCGTCTTTATCTCTCCATTCCGGCGCAGACCGGGATGGTGCTGCCTGTTATCAGGCCGCCTTGGTCATGCCACGCAGCACGGTCTGGAGAATGCCGCCATTGCGGAAATACTCCACCTCGTCGAGCGTATCGACACGGCACAGCAGGGGCACGTCCTGCTTGGAGCCATCGGCGCGGGTGATGGTCATGGTCATGGTCATGCGGGGCGTGATCTTGTCGAGGCCACGGATCTCGAAGGTCTCGTCGCCTTTCAGGCCCAGCGTCTTGCGCGTCGTGCCTTCCTCGAACAGGAGCGGCAGCACGCCCATGCCCACGAGGTTGGAGCGGTGGATACGCTCGAAGCTCTCGGCCACGACCGCACGCACGCCCAGCAGCAGGGTGCCCTTGGCCGCCCAGTCGCGCGAGGAGCCCATGCCGTATTCCTTGCCGCCGATCACGACCAGGGGCACGCCCTCCTTCTTGTATTCCATCGCCACATCGTAGATGGAGCCTTCCTTGCCATCAGGGAAGTGCTTGGAAACGCCCCCTTCGGTGCCGGGCAGCATTTCGTTCTTGATGCGGATGTTGGCGAACGTGCCGCGCACCATCACGCGGTCATTGCCACGACGCGAGCCGTAGGAGTTGAAGTCCTTTTTCGCCACGCCATGCTCTTCAAGGTATTTGCCCGCGGGGGAGCTTTCCTTGATCGCGCCGGCAGGCGAGATGTGGTCGGTGGTGATGTTATCACCAAGCAGTGCGAGCAGGCGCGCGCCGATGATGTCGCCACGCGACTTGGGCTCAGGCGTGATGTCCTGGAAATACGGCGGATCCTGCACGTAGGTGGAGGAGGCATCCCACTTGTAGGTCTCGGAACCGGTGGCGACTTTCAGCGCCTGCCATTCCTTCGTGCCCTGGCTTACATGCTTGTAGCGGTTGATGAACTCCTCACGCGTGATGGCGGAGCCCATGAGGGCCGCGATCTCGTGGTTGGTGGGCCAGATGTCCTTGAGGTACACCGGCTTGCCGTCCTTGGAAGTGCCCAGCGGCGTGGTGGTGATGTCCTCGCGCATCGTGCCCAGCAGGGAGTAGGCCACGACCAGCGGCGGGCTGGCCAGGTAGTTGGCGCGCACGTTGGGCGAAATACGCCCCTCGAAGTTACGGTTGCCCGACAGCACCGAAACGGCCACCAGCTTGTTGCCTTCGATCGCATCGACGATGTGATCTTCCAGCGGGCCGGAGTTGCCGATACAGGTCGTGCAGCCGTAGCCCACGGTGTTGAAGCCCATCGCGTCCAGCTCATCCTGCAGGCCGGCACGGTTGAGGTAATCCGTCACCACCTGCGAGCCCGGCGCGAGCGAGGTCTTGACCCACGGCTTGGGCTTCAGGCCCAGGGCGCGTGCCTTTTTCGCCACCAGACCTGCCGCGATCAGCACGGCGGGGTTGGAGGTGTTGGTGCACGAGGTGATGGCCGCGATCACCACGTCGCCGTGGCCGATCTCGTAATTGGTGCCAGCCACCTTGGCCTTCTTGTCCTTGTCGGCCGCGGGCACGCCCAGGCTGCCGGTCAGTTCGGTTTCGAAGGCCTTGTCGGCACCCTTGAGCACCACGCGGTCCTGCGGGCGCTTGGGGCCTGCAATCGAGGGCACGATGGTCTCGAGATTGAGTTCCAGCGTGTCGGTAAATACGGGGTGGGCGGATTCGGCATGGCGGAACATGCCCTGCGCCTTGAGGTATTCCGCCGTCAGCTTGATGCGGTGCTCTTCACGGCCGGTCTGGCGCAGGTAATCCAGCGTCAGGTCATCAACGGGGAAGAAGCCGCAGGTCGCGCCATATTCCGGTGCCATGTTGGCGATGGTCGCGCGGTCGGCTACCGGCAGGTGGTCAAGGGCGGGGCCAAAGAACTCGACGAACTTGCCCACCACGCCCTTCTTGCGCAGCATCTGGGTAACCGTGAGCACCAGATCGGTGGCGGTCGCACCCTCGGGCAGCTTGCCGGTCATCTTGAAGCCGATCACATCGGGGATCAGCATGGCGATGGGCTGGCCGAGCATGGCCGCTTCCGCCTCGATGCCGCCAACGCCCCAGCCCAGCACGCCCATGCCATTGACCATGGTGGTGTGGCTGTCGGTGCCGAACAGGGTATCGGGGTAGGCATAGTCCTTGCCGCCCACATTGGCCGTCCACACCGCCTGAGCGATGTATTCGAGGTTCACCTGATGGCAGATGCCCGTGCCCGGCGGCACGACCGAGAAGTTCTCGAACGCTTCCTGGCCCCAGCGCAGGAAGGCGTAACGCTCGCCATTGCGCTCGAACTCGATGGTCACGTTGTCCTGCAGCGCCTCGGGCGTGCCGGCCACGTCCACCATGACCGAGTGATCGATGACGAGGTTGACGGGAACCAGCGGGTTCACCTTCTGCGGGTCGCCCTTGAGCTTGAGAATGCCGTCGCGCATTGCGGCAAGGTCAACCACGGCGGGAACGCCGGTGAAATCCTGCATGAGAATGCGCGCGGGCTTGAAGGGCACTTCCTTCGTGCTGCGCCCTTCCTTCAGCCATCCGGCGATGGCCTTGGCATCTTCTACGGAGTAGGAATGCCCGTCCTCGAACCGCAGCACATTCTCCAGCAGCACCTTCAGGCTGACTGGCAGGCGGCTGACGGAACCGATGGTCTTTTCCGCTTCCGGGATTGAGAAATAATGGTAGGTCTTGCCGTCCACGTTCAGTGTGCGGCCCGTTTTCAGTGAGTCGTGCCCAACCGTCTTCATTGGCTTTGTTTCCTCCGAGGCATCAGCAACGGATCGTCCCGTGTGATCGTGTATCCTCCGCTGCCTTTTTTCCTGGCGCGGGGTTTGTGACCTTGTCAGGGACAACCTGCTTGATCTCCCAACGGTGGTAGAACATACCCGGACGCGGTTGCGACACAAGCTGGAGCCGGTAACAAGAAACCGGGAGCAGGCATTTTTTTGCCCTGCGCCCACAATTTGCCCATTGCCCGGAGGATTTCCGTCATTCCTGCCTTTACCCCCCCCGGCCGCCCGCTGCTGGAAGTGGAAAATATCTCGGTTTTCCGCGGTGAACGGCTGGTTCTGGACCGTGTCGGCTTTACGCTCGAAGCTGGTGATGCCCTGCTCCTGACTGGCCCGAACGGGGCTGGCAAGTCCACCTTGCTGCGCGTGCTGGCGGGATTGCACAAACCGGAAGGCGGCCATGTGCTTTGGTCTGGCGTGGATGCGCTGGCCGATCGCAGCCAGCATGCGGGGCGGGTGGCCTATCTGGGCCATCAGGATGCGCTCAAGCTGGGGCTGACATTACGCGAAAACCTGACGCTGGCCGCGCGCGCAAGTGGCGGAAATCCTGACCTGTGCATGGAATCGCTCAATATTTCCGGCTTGGCCGACCTGCCCGCGCGCATGCTCTCGGCGGGGCAGAAACGACGCGCGGCACTGGCGCGCGTGCTGCTGGCGCAGGCCCCGCTATGGCTGCTTGATGAGCCGAGCCTGGGGCTGGATATCAACACGATGGGGCTGCTTGGCACCCTGTTCGCCGCCCACCGGCAGGCTGGCGGAATTGTGATTGCAACCACCCATGTTCCGCTGCCCCTGCCCAATGCCCGCACCCATGCGCTGCCGGGGCTGAACGAATCCGACATCCCCCAGCCGCTGGAAGATTTCCCCGAGGACGACCTGCTGTGACACTCCGGATTCCCGCCCTCATCACCGCCATCCTTGAACGCGACCTGCGGCTCGCACTGCGCCACGGAGCCGACACGCTGGGGGCGGTGCTGTTCTTCATCCTCGCAGGCGCGCTGTTCCCGCTCGCCCTTGGCCCCTCGCCCGAGCTGCTGCGGCGCATGGCGCCGGGAATCGTATGGGTGTGTGCGTTGCTTGCCGCCCTGCTGCCGCTTGACCGGCTGTTTGGCTCGGAGCTGGAAGATGGCTCGCTGGACCAGCTGCTCATGACCGGCCTGCCGCCCTCGCTCATCGCGCTGGCCAAGATGATCGCCCACTGGCTGACCACCGGCCTGCCGCTGCTGCTGGCTGCAGGCCCGCTGGCCATCATGCTCGGCATGCCCACCACCTCCATGGTGGTGCTGCTGACCGGCCTGCTGCTGGGTACGCTCATCCTCTCGCTCATTGGCGGCATGGCGGCGTCGGTCGTGCTTGGCGCGCGGCGCGGCGGCGTGCTGCTGCCGCTGCTGGTGCTGCCGTTGACCACGCCCGCGCTGATCTTTGGGGCGGCAGCGCTCGATGCGGCACAGACCGGCCTGTCATGGGGGCCGGACCTTGAACTGCTCGGCGCGTTCCTTGCCGCAGCCCTTCCGCTCTGCCCGCTTGCCGCAGGTGCCGGGCTGCGGGCGGCGGTGGAATAAGGCGGCTATTTTCCGCCCGCAGGCGCTGTGGTGGCTGCGGGGTCTACATCAAAGGGCACATTGCCTTCCGCGGGTGTGCCACCCGGCGCGCGCATGCGCCAGTGCAGCACGTAATGCCCCGGCGTTAGCGCCACGGTGGTGGCCAGGCCCTGCTGTTCATCATCACTGGGAGAAGCCGCAAGCAGTTGCGGCACGCCGCTTGGACCAAGCAGGAGCAGGCGCGCGCGGAACGGGTCGATCACGCTATTATAGCTCAGTCTGATCGCCACATTGCCCGCAGGCACATGCTGCCCTGCCGATGGCGTGGCGTGAACCAGCACGGGAGCAGCAGACGCCCGCGCCGCCATGACGCACCCAAGAAGGGACAGGCCAAGCAAACGCAGCGTTGAAACACGGGACACGGGCAAGGAACACACCTCCGGCATGGATGGAACTGCCCTGTGTATCCCCCCGATACACGCAGGGCGGCAAGACTTTCATCCTGCCGCCCCGGTATTCAGACGTGTTCAGGTCGTGCTGAACGCGATCAGATGTAGTGTTCCTGAATCGGCTTGAGGCCATTGAACCCGGTCGAGCAGTAGGTCGAAACATACGCCCCGGTGGAGAGCAGTTCGATCCGGTCGCCCGATTCCAGCCCCAGCGGCAGGGCATAGGGGGTCCTTTCATACATGATGTCCGCCCCATCACAGGTCGGGCCTGCAATGGCGACCGGGCCGGTTGCCGTGCCATCATGCGGGGTGCGGATGCCGTAGCGGATGGCCTCGCCCTCGGTCTCGGCCAGGCCGCCAAAGCGCCCGATGTCGAGATAGACCCAGCGCACGCCATCATCCATGCCACGACGGCTGACCAGAACCACTTCCGATGACACCACGCCCGCATCGCCCACCATGAAGCGGCCCGGCTCGATGATCATTTCCGGCAGGTCATTGCCGAAATGCTCGGTCATGGCGTGGCTGATGGCCACGGCAAAGCGGTCGATGCCCGGCACGTCGTCACGGTAACGGATGGGGAACCCGCCGCCGAGATTGACCATGCGCAGGTCAAGCCCCGCCGCCTTGAGGTCGGTGAACAGCATGCCCACGCGGGCGATCGCCGCCTCGTATGCGCCGGTCTCGGTCTGCTGGCTGCCCACGTGGAAGGACAGGCCATAGGGGTCGAGGCCAAGGTCACGCGCGCGCAGCATCAGGTCGCGTGCATTGTCCAGCGTGGTGCCGAACTTGCGCGACAGCGGCCAGTCAGCCCCCTCGTTCTCCACGATCAGGCGGCAGTAAACGCGCGAGCCCGGCGCGTGGCGGGCCAGCTTCTCGAGTTCTTCCGCGCAGTCAAAGGCAAACATGTCAACACCTGCGGCAAACGCGCGGGCAATGTTCGACGCCTTCTTGACCGTGTTGCCGAACGAGACATCGGCCGGCCGCGCGCCTGCTTCGAGGCACATGGAAATCTCTTCCCACGAGGCGGCATCGAACGACGAGCCAAGACCCACGAGGCGGGTCAGGATCTCACGGGCGGGATTGGCCTTTACGGCGTAGTAGATCCGGGCCAGCGGCAGCGCCTCGCGCAGGGCGCGGTAGCGTTCTTCCACCCGGTCGACATCAACGATAAGGCATGGCGTGGCAGGAGCCTGCTCAGCCAGATAACGAGCGATTTTGGGAGTCATCGCACCCAAATCCCTTCTGTACTGCCGCCCGGATGAACACAATTCTGGAATTGCACAAACGGACAGATGTTGCGAAACGGTCTAACGGACCAGCGACCAATAAGGACCCCCACCATGTGGCGGCCCGATTGCCAGAACGCTTGACGTCGTTGCGTAACCTCAGAGGGCCAGTGGCACGTGCGTTGTTGCGTAGGGAGCGCATATGCGCACAATACGCGCCTGACGCAATAGAAAAATCCTCACGATCCGCAATTTTTCCTTTAGGATCACGTGATCGTGGCACAATGCACACAGGCCGCCCCCCTGCACGCCCGGCACGCCACCGCACAAACAGGACAAGAAGCCCGCCTTGATTGGTTCCTCATCTACTGAAATCGATATGACGGACATGCCCCCGCCCGCACATCACCTGCCGCATTTTTCCATGCAGCAGGTCAAAAAAGTGCTGCGGCAGGTCGCCCGCAACATCGTATCCGACCAGATCACGCTGGCGGCAGCAGGCTGTGCGTTCTACGCCACGCTGTCGCTGTTTCCGGCCATGAGCACGCTCATCTCGCTCTATGGCCTCCTGTTTGACCCGCAGACAGTGGAACCCCAGCTTGTGGTGCTGCGCAACCTGCTACCGCCTTCGGCCTATGACATGCTCGGCGCGCGCATTCACATGCTGGTGGCCGAATCGCATTCATCGCTCACGCTGAACCTGATCATATCGACCACCATCGCCACATGGTCCGCCTCGGCGGCCACGCGCTCGCTCATCCTGGCGATGAACGTGGCCTACAACACGCCCGAGACCCGTAGCTTCCTGCGCTTTCAGGCCATGGGGATGGCGCTGACCTTCTGCTCGATCTGTGGCGGTATCCTTACGCTTGCCCTTATGGTGGGGCTGCCGTTCCTGCTCGACTACCTGCCGCAGAAGCTCGAACTCGCCCCCCCGCCTGGCTCGGTCGAGCTGCTGGTGCGCATGGGCGGGCCCATGCTCATGCTGCTGTTCGTGCTGTCGCTGTGTTCGGCGCTGTACCGCTTTGGCCCCAACCGGCCCCATACCTACTGGCGGTGCATCCTGCCCGGCTCGATCGGGGCCACGCTGCTGTGGCTGCTCTCCTCGGCAGGGTTCTCTTATTATGTCAGCCATATCGCGGGCTACAGCGCCACCTATGGGCCGCTGGGGGCGTTCATCGCCATCATGATGTGGTTTTATGTCTCGGCCTATGTGGTGCTGCTGGGCGCGGAACTGAATGCGGGACTCGAGATCGAGATGAAACTGCGCTGCTCGCCCGACAAGACCATGGAAGGCTGGACCAAGCACCAGCGCCTTTAAAAAAGATGGGCCGGTTCCTGCGCGCGGAGTGCTTCCTTTAAAAAAGCACGCCTAGCGCGTGGCGCTGGCCACTTCCTCATCCGCCTCGCGCGCGGATTCTATATCCACCATCGACACGCCGCGGCCCATGATGCCGAGTTGCCGCGCGGCCTCGGCCGACAGGTCGATGATGCGGTGCCCATGATACGGCCCCCTGTCATTGATCCGAACCACGACCGAGCGCCCGGTGCTGCGGGCATGCACCCTGACCCGCGTGCCCAGTGGCAACCGGGTGTGGGCGGCGGTCAGCGCATCGGGGTCGAACCGCTCGCCCGAGGCTGTGGCATGCCCGTTCTGCATGCCCGAGCCATACCAGCTGGCCAGGCCGTGCTGGTTCCAGTGCGCGGGCACATGCGCCATGGCGGGCGGGCGCCTTACGCTGGCGCGGCCGCCGTGCCGGGTGGTGCCCGCCGCATGCCGGGCCGCCGCCTGCGCCGCGCTGAGCAGGCCAGGCGTCGCCAGCATCAGGCATGCCATCGCCACAGAGGCCCCAAAGCGCGTCGTATTGCTGCCCCGCGCCGCACGTGCGCGGCGATGATCGGATTTTCCTGTCATGACGCCACCATAACATAATTTGGACCTTCGTGGCATAATCCAGCCTGCCGACGGGGTGGAGCCAGCGCCACGGGGAGGGCCGACGCATGATCGGGCTTGGAACCGGGCGGCGGGCGTGCTAGGCGCGTGCATCATGGAGCGCCCTCTCATTGCCGTGTTGAACGGCCCAAACCTGAACATGCTCGGACTGCGGCAGCCCGAAGTCTATGGCCATGCCACACTTGATGACGTGGAACAGGTCTGTGTCCAGGCAGCCGAACGGCTCGATGTCGCCATCGACTTCCGCCAGACCAATGGCGAGGGGGAACTCGTTTCATGGATACAGGAATGCCGGGGCCGCGCACGCGGCATCATCATCAACCCGGCGGCCTATTCCCACACTTCGGTTGCCATACTCGACGCGCTGCTTGCCGTTGATCTGCCGGTGATCGAGGTGCACATCTCCAACATTCACCGCCGTGAAGCCTTCCGTCATCACTCCTACGTCTCCCAGGCCGCCATTGGCGTCATATGCGGGCTGGGCGTACGGGGGTATGCCCTGGCGCTTCAGGCCATGACAGACATGATTCTGGACGAGGACGATCAATGAGCCGACTGCTCGTGGATGCGGATGCCATACGGGCATTGGCTGAAATTCTCACCGATACCGGCCTGACCGAAATCGAGATCGCGGAAAAGGACAACCGCATTCGCGTGGTACGCGCCGCCGCCCCCGTGGCGCATGCCGTGCCCGCCCCGGCCCCCGTGGCCGCGGCACCGGTTGCGCCCACGCCCGTGGCCCCGCCCGCCACCAACCCGGCCGACCTGTCCAAGCACCCCGGCGCGGTCACCAGCCCGATGGTGGGCGTGGCCTACCTGGCGCCCGATCCGTCCTCGCCCGCTTTCGTATCCGAAGGCCAGCAGGTGACCGCAGGCCAGACACTGCTGCTGATCGAGGCGATGAAGACCTTCAACCAGATCAAGGCCCCGCGCGCAGGCACGGTCAGCCGGATTCTGGTGCAGTCGGGCGACCCGGTCGAGTTCGGCGAAGCGCTGGTCATCATAGAGTAATGTTTTCCAAGATCCTCATTGCCAATCGTGGCGAGATCGCCCTGCGCATCCTGCGGGCCTGCCGCGAACTGGGCATCCGGACCGTTGCCGTGCACTCCACGGCCGATACGGATGCCATGTATGTCCGCCTTGCGGATGAAGCCGTGTGCATCGGGCCGCCAGCCAGCCGCGATTCGTACCTCAATGTCGCGGCCATCCTCTCGGCTGCCACCATTACCGGGGCGGACGCCATCCATCCCGGCTACGGCTTCCTGTCGGAAAACGCCGATTTTGCCGAGACGGTCGAGGCCCACGGCCTGACCTTCATCGGGCCGACGGCGGAACATATCCGCATGATGGGCGACAAGATCACCGCCAAGACCACCATGATGGCGCTGGGCGTGCCGCTGGTGCCCGGCTCGGATGGCGCGCTGGAAAGCCTGGAGCAGGCGCGAGAGGTCGCGGCGAAGGTCGGCTACCCCGTGCTGATCAAGGCCGCCGCCGGTGGTGGCGGACGCGGCATGAAGGTCGCCCCCACCGAGGCCGACCTTGAGGAAGCGTGGAGCGTTGCCCGCACCGAGGCCCGCGCCGCCTTTGGCAATGACGAGGTCTATCTCGAAAAATACCTCGACAAGCCGCGCCATATCGAACTGCAGATCATGGCCGACACGCATGGCAACGTGGTGCATTATGGCGAGCGTGACTGCTCGCTGCAGCGCCGCCACCAGAAGCTGCTTGAAGAGGCGGGCTCCCCCGCCCTGACAGCCCGGCAACGTGACGAGATCGGTGCGATTGCCACCTCCGCCCTGACCAAGCTCGGCTACCGCAACGCGGGCACGCTGGAGTTCCTGTATCAGGACGGGCAGTTCTGCTTCATCGAGATGAACACCCGCCTGCAGGTGGAACATCCGGTAACGGAAATGGTGTGCGACGTGGACCTCGTGCGCGAGCAGATCCGCATCGCGGCGGGCGAACCGATCGGCTACAGCCAGTCCGACATCAAGTTCTCCGGCCATGCGATCGAATGCCGCATCAACGCCGAGGATCCGCAGACCTTCATGCCCACGCCGGGCACGATCACGGTCTACCACCCGCCCGGTGGCCTGGGCGTGCGAATCGATAGCGCGCTCTATGCGGGCTACCGCGTGCCGCCTTATTACGACAGCATGATCGCCAAGCTGATCGTGCGCGCGCCGACCCGCCTTGAGGCGATCGAGCGCATGCGCCGCGCGCTGGATGAATTCGTGATTGAAGGCGTGAAGACGGTCATCCCGCTGCACCGCAAGATCCTCGAAGACCCCCAGTTCCGCAAGGGTGACTACACCATCCACTGGCTGGAAAACTTCGTGGCCCGCCAGCAGCAGGGCTGAGCGATCACGGCCCGATCGTCATCGCGGCCTGAAAACAGAAAAGCGGCCCCTGCCATCCGGCAGGAGCCGCTTTTTTTATGACCATCCTGAAAACATAAGAAAGTTTTTGGTGAAGCTTTTTTCAAAAAGCTTCAGATGACACCACTTATGGTTATTAGTCATTCAGATAAAATAGTACACATACCTGCACTTTATTAAGCCATGACAGGATCAAGGTAAGGGCTGGAGGCATCAAAGAATTTCTGGTTGTGGTCCAGTTCGAATGAAATCACGTACAGGCACCCCAGCGCACTGTCTATTTCCAGCCGCACGCCCAGATTGTCGGTCTGCCCGGCAAGCTGCTGCAGGTGCATGATGGCGAATTTGGCCGAGCGCGCCGTGCGCCCGTAATGCCCGCCATAGCGCCCGCTGAACTGCGCCATGCGGCCCATCATCTCGCCTACCACGCGCTGCGCCTCGGGCGGCAGCAGGTGCCGCTCAAGGATGGCGCGCAGGCGGATGATGTTCAGCCCGATGGTCATGGCTGACAGGATGCCCTGCAGATAGGCGTCGATAATGGTGTCGGGCGTGTTTTCCGCATTGGTCAGCAGGCGCACGAAGCGGTCCACATTGTGCTCGACCACATACAGTGTGGTGGGCAGCGTGCGCGCCCGCGCTACGTAGCGCAGGCCGCGCAGGATGCCGGTGCGCATCTGCCAGCGCATGTCGTTCGTATCGAACGGCAGCACCAGCCGGAAGGCCCACATCGCATACCACAACCCGACCACGAGCGGCATGGCGGTGTTGAAGAACGCCACCTCATCCAGCCGCGTCTGGTTACCCGGCCCGAGCAGAATGGGCAGGAACAGGTTGTACGACACAGCGCCAAGGATCAGCGCCGGATAGGCAAAGGCCAGCCCGCCCGCCAGCATGGGCAGGAACAGGCACAGCGCCAGAATCTCATACGTGGTGGGCGAAGCCAGACGCCACAGCACCAGCACGCCTGCCACGATCGAGGCGATAATGGCGCCCCCAAGGAAGGCACGGGTGGCAAGCGCCGGTTTTTCCAGCGTGGAGAACAGGCTGCACACGATGGAGACGAACATGATGAAGGTCAGCCCGGCCGACCATGCAGTCGTGATCCAGATCACCCCCGCACCAAAAATCGTGACCGAGGCGCGCAGGCTGTTGGTGAAGGCCTGCTGCCAGTCGCGGAAGGTCTTGAGCCGGTAGTGAAAATGGTCATGCGCCAGCGGGTTGCGGCTGGCATCGAACTGGATCAGCGCCTGCTCCAGCTCATCAAGGATCTGGCCCAGCGCGTAATTGAGCATGCGCTGCTGCGAGAGCATCTGCACCAGTTGCGGGTCAACCGGCAGGCTCCCGGGACTGCCCATTTCCTGATTGAGGGAATCCGCCACGCTCTGCCGGCACGCCGCCTGCAGCTCCGCCAGTTGCGCCAGCACGGGGTGGATGTCTTCACTGGCCTCAAGCTCGCCCGCCATGTCCTTGAGGAAGGCCTGCACCTTGCTTGATGTGGCGTTGAAGGCAGCATCGGGCCTGCCCACCGGCCCCTGCATGAGGGCGGCAAGGTCCAGCCCGCGCGAAAGCAGCATGGCCACACGTGCAAGGGCCGCGCGGGCATGGTCGCCCTCATGGCCGCGATGGGCACCCATCTCCACTTCGGCAAACTCGATCTGGTCGCTCAGCGTGGTGATGTTGGAGAACACGCCCCGCGCCTGCTTGAGCACCTGCGTATCACCTGACAGCAGGGAGGCCAGCGTCTGGGCCGCGCCATTGATGGCGGTCATGAAATTATCGGCCAGCCGGTCTTCCGCGCGCTTGGCCAGCTTGAACTGGAACAGCGAGGAGACCGTGCTCTCGAGCACGATGCCCAGCACGATATAGGTCGCGCGCGACATGGCGGTCATGAAGATGTTCTGCGGGTCGGCAATGCCATCAAGCGAGATGATGGCGTAGGTGAACCCGCTCGCCCGCATGCCGTGAATGCGGTAGTTGGTCATGGTGGCGGGACCGGGCAACAGCGTGCCGATAAAGCAGAACGTGCCGATGCCAATGGCAAGCAGCAGGATGAACATGAGCGGCGCCTGCGGAAACGCCGCCACCAGCAGCACGGCGCAGATCGTGCCCACCACCATGCCAAACAGATGCCACCGCGCCTTGGCCACACTCTTGCCGCGCGTGCCCTGCGCCACCATCCACACCGTCAGCGCCGCCCATTGCGGGCTGCCAAGCTCCCACCACAGCGCAATGCCCAGCGCAATGAGCGAGGTAATGGTGGTGCGCAGCGCATAGCCGAAGGTGAAGATGCCCGGCGCGTACAGCCACCGCAGATGGTCCTGGCGCAGGGTCATGCCCGGCGGCCACAGCCGCCGGAAAAATGCCCGTATCTGATCCTGAAAACGGGTCAGGGAAAGCTCAAGACCTTTCATCCCGGCGCGTGGCTCCCCCTATCCAGATACGATACCTGCATACCGTACACCATACCGGTTGTACGAACAGGCTGACAGCCCAATGGCCGCATGGAAGAAAGCGTATGCCGCATGCCACCCGCGCCCGGACTGCGGGTTATTCGTCGTAAGAGACGAGCGTCTTGACCGGTACATCCAGCCGATCGCGGCCACCAAGGCCGGTCAGTTCGATCAGGGTGGCAGCCCCCACCACGTTGGCACCCACCTTGTGCAGCAGGGCGACCGAGGCCACCAGCGTGCCGCCAGTTGCCAGCAGGTCATCCATCACCACCACGCGCTGGCCGGGCTTGATGGCATCGGCCTGGATGTGCAGCGAATCGGAGCCGTATTCCAGGTCGTAGCTATAGGACACCGTCTCGCCCGGCAGCTTGCCGGGCTTGCGCAGCATGACCAGCCCGCAGCCCAGGCGGCTTGCAAGCGGCGCTGCCGTCAGGAACCCGCGCGATTCGATGGCGGCCAGCACATCAGGCGCCCAGGGAGCCACGGCGGCGGCAAGGCGGCCCATGGCGATCTGCCAGGCATCGGCGTTCCGCATCAGCGTCGAGATATCGTAGAACAGGATGCCGGGCTTGGGAAAATCCGGGATATGGCGAATATACTGTTTCAGGTCGATCTGGGCGGTCGTCATGATCGGTGCACGGTCCCCGTTGCATTGTCATACAAATCCGGGACATACGCGCCCCGTTCACGAAACTGTCGCCCACTGGACGGCCCCCCGCTGTAGCCGCCACGCGCCAGCCCGACAACCCCACCCGCACCCCTTGCGCACGCTTTGGCACCCATCATGCGCTACGGCAGTGGGGAAGAAGATTTTATTCCTCAGCCGCCCCGGCCGGCAGCGTCGTGGGCACGCGGGCGGGGCGCAGCAGCACCATCACCATCATGATCGCGGCCCCCATCAGCATCACGCCCGCCATGGGCAGCGGCGAGTTGGCGGGCAGCATGCCCACGAACGCACCGGCCACGGCGCCGAGCACGTATTGCAGCGTGCCGACAAAAGCCGAGGCGCTGCCCGCAAAACGCGGGTGGTCGGCCAGCGCGCCCACCGTGGCATTGGGGCCGATGATGCCGGTCGTGCCCAGCGAGACCATCATGGCCAGGATCAGGCAGCCCAGCATCCACAGCGGCGGGTGGCCGCCATGCTGCATGGCAAACGCAATGACAACGGCCATGGCCGTCATGGCCATGGTGCCTGCCACCGCAACCCCCACCGAGACACCGAGGATGCGGGCGGCGTCAATGCGCCCCACGAGTACGCCGTTGAGCTGCGATGCCCCGATCATGCACACCGCGAACACGCCAAACATCATGCCGAAATGCGCCGGCGTAAGACCAAACTGGTGAATGAACACCGAAGGCGCGGCCGACAGGTAGGTAAAGGACATGAAGCACGCGAAACCCGCGATCATGGCATGGGTAATGAACCCCCGATCACGCGCCAGCATGACATAGCGGCTGAACAGGGTCACGGGCGAGAACTCGCTGCGGTTGGCGGGCTGCAGGGTCTCGGGCAGGACGCGCCAGATCAGCCCGATGCAGATCACGCCATACACCGCCGCCGCCCAGAAGATCGACCGCCACGATGCGATCGACAGCACCAGCCCGCCCAGCGTGGGGGCCAGAATGGGCACGACCCCCATCACCAGCACCAGCCGCGACATCAGCCGCGCGGATTCATTGCCATGCGACATGTCGCGCACGCAGGCACTCGGAATGATCAGGCTGGCCGAAGCCCCGAGCGAGGCGACAAAGCGGAAGAACGAAAAGGTGGGAATATCGCGCGCCATGGCGCACCCGACCGAGGCCAGCGTATAGACCAGCGTACCCAGCAGCATGGGCCGACGGCGGCCGAATCGGTCCGATAGCGGGCCCATGGTGATCTGGCCGATGGCCAGCCCCACGAACCATACCGCCAGCGTCATCTGCGCCGAGCCCGCGCGGCCATGCAGCGTGGTTTCAAGCTCGGGGAAAGCGGGCAGGTAGATATCGGTCGAGACCGGGCCGACCGCAGTCAGGAACCCCAGCAGGATCGCGATCCAGCCCATGGGGCGACCGGTCGTTTCAGGCACGGGGGTTTCTGCCGGACGGCCCGCCGTTACGGATGAGCCCATGAGGCGCTCCAATATTAAAAGACTGTGGGGACTAGTAGACCAGCCCGGTCCATTTTTTCACCCTCTAATTACAACATCACTGCAATTCACTCCTGCCATGACGGCAAGCCACGCATGCGGCGCATGAGCCACACCCCCACCAGCGCCGAAAGGCCAAACAGCCCGATGGCAACCCCGATGCGCGCCCCACCCCCAAGCTGCATGCCCGTGCCCACCAGCACGAACACCACGGTCTGCGGCAGGCTGCCCAGCAGGGTTGCCAGCACGAACGCCGTGACCCTGACCCCCAGCATGCCCGCGGCCAGGTTGAGCAGCAGCGCCGAGCCCACCGGCATGAGCCGCAGCGCCAGCACCGAGGCGAAGGGGGCCGCGCGTACGCAACCTTCCACCCGCGCCAGGGTTGCACCGAGGCGGGCGGGCATGCGCACGCGCCCCGCCCACCGGCCCCAGCCATAGCCCCACAGGCACCCGGCCACCGTGGCCACCGTGGCAAGCAGGCATCCGGCCCCGATTCCGTAGGCCGCACCTGCGGCAAAGCACACCGCCTGCCTGGGCAGGCCAAGCCCGCAGAATGCGCTGCCCGCCAGCACGAACACGGCCATGCCGCCCGGGCCCGCATTCAGGCCGCCGCCTGCCGCCAGCATGCCGCGCACGGCGGGCAGGCGGCCAAGCACCACCGTCAGCACGACAAAGGTCGCCAGCAGAAGCAGGGGCCGGACCAGCACGCGCAGGCTGCCCTGTGCCACGGGAAGGGGCGGTGCGGCGTGCGGTGCTGTCATGCGTGCGTCCCGGTTATGGAAGAATATATGTTCCTTCGCGCCTAGCATCGCCTTGCGGCTGACTGCAAGGCCAGTCTAAATCCGGTTATGTCCGCATATCCTTCCACTGGCTCCCTGATGGGCCGCACGCCCCCTTCCGCGCAGGATCTGCGCAACAGGCAGCGTATCTCCACCTGGCTGTTTGCCATCTGCTTCATGCTCGTGGGCATGATCGCCCTTGGCGGCTACACGCGCCTGACCGGCTCGGGCCTGTCCATCATGGACTGGCGGCCGATCACCGGCATGATCCCGCCACTGAGCCATGCGGAGTGGGAGCGGCAGTTCGAACTGTACAAGACCATCCCGCAATACAAGATTTTGCATGATGGCTTCGGGCTTGCGGGCTTCCAGCAGATCTTCTGGGCGGAATGGACGCACCGCTTCTGGGGGCGGCTGATGGGCTTCGTGCTGCTGGTGCCGCTGGTGTGGTTTTCCATCACCGGGGCGCTGAGCCGGGGGCTGGCGCTGCGGCTGGTGCTGTTTTTCGTGCTCGGCGGGCTGCAGGGCGCCATCGGGTGGTTCATGGTGGCATCGGGCTTCAACCCGGACAGCACGGCGGTCGCCCCCGTGCGCCTGGTGCTGCACCTGTGCTGCGCCTTCGCGCTCTACATCGCCATTTTGTGGACGGCGCTGTCCGTGCGCACGCCGCGCCCCGCCTTCATTCCTGCAACCCCGGAAGTGCGGCGCATCCATGCGCTGGTCTGGGCCATCTGCCTTCTGGTGGGCATAACCGTGATCGCGGGCGGCTTTACGGCGGGCACGCATGCGGGCTTCGCCTACAACACCTTCCCCCTTATGGATGGGCACCTGATCCCGCAGGGTTATGCAAAGCTGCACCCCTTCTGGCTGAACTGGTTCCAGAACGTTCCCGCCATCCAGTTCGACCACCGGCTGCTCGCCACCACCACGGCGGTGCTGATCGGAGTTACGATCGTGCTCGGGCTGCGCACGCCGCAACTGGGCAAGGACGTGCATGCGGCCCTGACCATGCTGGGCTGGCTGGTGCTGCTGCAATACGCGCTGGGCGTGACCACGCTGCTGCTGGTCGTGCCGGTATGGGCGGGCACGGTGCACCAGACCTGTGCTGCCATCGTGCTGACGGCGGCCATCATCACGCTGCACCGGCTGCGTGGGGTTGGCCGACCGTAAACGTATTGAAATACGCGACGAAACAGAGGGAAGTTTCTGATGAAGCTTGTTGAAAAAAGCTTCTTAAGGAGCGCCGCCTTTTTTGAAACAGGGCAGCACCCGGAAACTTTTACTGTTTTTAAATGACAGGCTCTTTTCAAGCAGTTCTTAAATCCTGCCCGTCGCGATAACGGTTTCACGGCCATGGGCAGGCGATCTGGCGCTGAGACAGGTTATGCTACGGAGTGTTACTGTCGTGCACCCCACGCTTGCACATTGGGCCAAACCGGGCAGAAATGCCGTTCATGAAAAACAGGTACAGACCAGTCCCCTGCCTTGAACGGGCATCCGGGCTGGCTCTCGCCGCGTTATGAAACCCGGCGTCAGGAGACTGGCCGGATGGCCTGCCGCGCCACGTCTTTTCCCGATCGGTGATTTTCTGCGATAAACCCCATCAAGACATGCAGGAATGGAACATGCACAAGCTGAAACAGGCACTGACAGGCGTGACGCTGGCCCTGATTGCGTGCGGCTCACTGAGCCTGCCCGCCCATGCTGCCCCCCACGGGGGCGGCGGCTTTGGTGGGGGCGGCCACGGCGGTGGTGGCGGCTGGCATGGCGGCGGCGGGGGCTGGCGCGGTGGTGGGGGCGGTTGGCATGGCGGCGGGGGCTGGCATGGTGGCGGCGGCTGGGGTGGCTGGCACGGTGGATGGGGCTGGGGCGGCTGGGGTGCTGGCTACTACCCCGGCTATGTCGGCTGGGGTTACCCCATGGGCGGCTGGGGCTGGGGTTGGGGCGGCGGCTGGGGTGGCTGGGGCTGGCCCGGCTATTATGGCGCAGGCGCTGCGATGGGAGCTGCCGCGGCAAGTGCCAGCTATCGGGCTGCACCTGAAATCTATAACGCCACGGGCAATAACGCGCCTGAAGACGATTCCGTCTATGACAAGGATCTGTCCACCCTGCTGGCGCCTGCCCCGGCACAGCCGCAGCCCGGCATGCAGGGTCAGAGCCAGCCTGCCCCGCAGCATCCTCCGGCTTCGTGCCCTAAAGGACAGGTCTATAACGACCTGACCGAAAGCTGCGACCGGCCCTGAGCGCGAAAGCATCATCAATGTTTGTGGGTGCCGCCTTTTTTCCCGAAGGCGGCCCTTTCTGAAGCTTTTTGAAAAAAGCTTCACCAAAAACTTTTCTCCGTTAGCGGGCGGGAGAGACCTCAGCCAGCAGAGACCGCCGGCTTACGTGGCAGCCAGCCTGCCAGTTCCTCGCGCACCAGGGTCTCGAGCAGGTCAATGGCATCGGGAGAGTTGTTCAGGCACGGAATCAGGGCCAGTTCCTTGCCACCTGCCTTGATGAAGTCTGCCCCCGCCTCGTTGCCGATTTCATCGAGCGTTTCAATACAGTCGGAAATGAAGCCCGGCGTAATCACCGCAATGCGCTCGATGCCCTGCGCTGGCAGCGACTCGATAAACGGCGCGGTATAGGGTTCCAGCCATTTTGCCGGGCCAAAGCGGGACTGGAAGGTGAGCGGCATCATCTGCGCGTCATACCCCATGGCACGGCGTAGCGCGACGATGGTGCGCGCGCATTCATCGGCATAGCTGTCGCCCTTTTCCACATACACCCTGGGCAGGCCGTGGAAGGAGGCAACAATCATCTGCGGCCTGAAATCAAGCGTTTCGAGCCGGGCCGTGATCGAGCGCCCGAGGGCCGCGATATAGGCCGGATGGTCGGCAAAGGCCGGCAGGGTGCGGATGGCGGGCTGGTTGCGCAGCCGCATCAGGGCACGAAACGCCTGGTCATTGGCCGTGGCCGTGGTGGTGGCGCTGTATTGCGGGTAAAGCGGAGCAAGCAGGATACGGTCGCACCCCTGTGCCACCAGCTCATGCAGCGCCTGCTTTATGGAGGGCTGGCCATAGCGCATGCCCCACGCCACCGGCACATCGTCAGCCGCCAGCCTTTGTGCCAGCATTTCCGCCTGGTCGCGCGTATAGGTGCGCAGCGGGCTTTCATCACGGTCATGGTGCCAGATGCGGTGATACGCCTCGCCCGACCTGCGCGGGCGGAAGGTCAGCACCGGGCCATACAGGATCGGCTTCCAGATCAGGGGGCTGGCTTCAATAATGCGCCGGTCTGACAGGAATTCGGCCAGATAGCGGCGTACTGCGCCATAGCCGGTACCATCGGGCGTGCCAAGATTGCTTAGCAGAACCCCGTTGCGCGGCGGCGCATCTTCATGCCCCGCCGCGCGGTTTACAGTAATAAATGTCATGCTCCGGCTGCTACAGGAAGCCGGAGGCGGATGCAAAGGACCAGCAGCCCCTCACCCTGCATGGGGTGCATCCTAGCGCCGGGCGCGCACCCGGACCGGCTGCATGGCGCGCGCAGGAGCTGAACAGTAACGGGTGGCGGCAACAAGGCCCAGCAGGGCCATAACGGGGGAAAGCATCTGGACAAAAGCGAACATTACGGTCCCTTTCCTGATCGGACACGTATTACTCAACCGCGTGGATCATGGCGGCGTCAATCAAAAAATACCGGCCCTGCGTGCAACCTTTACGCATTTGCTCATGAGCGAGGGCAGCGCCACGGCACCATCACCGGGGTAATGCACGCATCCCTGTGCGGCCATGCTGTTGGGAAAGGCTGCAATTGTGGCTGCGTACACATCCACCAGCAGGGTGAAATGGGTGAACACATGCTTCACCTGCCCCACCATGCGCCAGCGTGGGTGCAGGCCGGGCGCGGCAGGAGCCTGCGCCAATGCCTCGGCCTCGGGCCACGGGTCATCGCGCCAGTGCGGCCCCGGCAGGCCCATCATGCCGCCGAGCAGCCCTTTTTCGGGGCGGCGGACCAGCAGCAGGCCCCCGGCTTCATCCACCAGGCAGAAATGCACGCCATGCCGCACGGGCCGCGCGATCCTGGGCGCGCGACGCGGCAGGGTGGCGGCAATGCCCTGCGCATGGCCCGCGCAGGCTTCGCGCCACGGGCACAGTACGCAGGCCGGGTTGCGCGGCGTGCAGATACCCGCCCCAAGATCAAACAGCGCCTGCGCAAAATCGGAGGGGCGGGCTTTGGCCTGCGCATCGCCGTTCAGGGTCACGGCGCGGGCGGCAATGGCCTTGCGGGCACCGGGCAGCGGATCGGTCAGGGCAAACAGGCGGCTGGTCACGCGCTCCACGTTGCCATCCACCGGCACCACGGGGCGGCCAAAGGCGATGGCAGCAATGGCCGCTGCCGTATAGGCCCCGATTCCCGGCAGTTCCAGCAGCCCTTCCACCGTATCGGGAAAAGTGCCGCCACGCGCTGCCACGGCCCTGGCGCAGGCATGCAGGTTGCGCGCGCGGGCGTAGTAGCCAAGCCCTGCCCACAGCGCCATGACCTGATCCTGCGGCGCGCGGGCCAGCGCCGTGACATCGGGGAAGGCGGCAAGGAAACGCTCGAAATAGGGCATGACCGCCGTGACCGTGGTCTGCTGGAGCATGATCTCGCTCAGCCACACCCGATAGGGATCAATGTTCTGGCCGGGCAGCGCGCGCCATGGCAGAATGCGACGGTGCCGGTCATACCAGCGTAACAGATCGGTAGCACAAGGTAACACGGACCCGGTTATGACGAACCCGCCGCCACGCAGCAAGAAAAAGAACGAAGCCGCGCCCCCCGAGCCGCCGCGCCGGGCTTTTCGCGCGCGCAGCATGGCCGCCCTGCTGCCCCAGATCAGCCAGCCGGTCTTTCGCAAGCAGTCGGCTGCCGCCGTGCAGGTCATGGCGGACTGGGCGGATATTGTCGGCCCCCATCTGGCCGCCCTGACCGTGCCGCGCAGGCTCTCGGCCGGCACGCTGACAGTGGGCTGCCAGGGGCCGGTGGCGATGGAACTGCAGCACCTCGCCCCCACCGTCATTGCCCGCATCAACACCACCTGCGGCACCGGCGTGGTCAAGCGGCTGAAAATGGTGCAGGACCTGATCGCACTGCCCCGGCAGGCCCGCCCCCCTGCCCCGCCGCGCACGCCGCCTGCCCCCGTGGATATTGACGACATGCCCGACGGCCCGCTGAAAGAGGCGCTGGCTTCACTCGGCGGATGGCTCCGCGCCCGGCAGGACCGATGAAAAGATGAAAGTTTCTGGTAAAGCTTTTTTTTAAAAAGGCGGCACCCAGAAACTTTTATTCTGCTGGAAACCGCCCGGATGAGTCGCCATATCCCGACTGTCATGAAAACGCCCTGTTCCGGGGGCTTCCTGATACGTAACATCACGGAACGGTGAGGGTATGGGGCTGGATATCTACCCGATCCGTGCCAATATCGCGCTTGCAATGGTACAAAAAAGGAACCCGTCAGATGCGTAAGTTGGCTCTGCTGCTGGCTGTATCCATGGGACTGGTTGGCGTTCTGCCTGCCCCTGCCGCCCATGCATGGGGGGGTGGCTGGCGGGGTGGCCCCGGTTGGGGCGGCGGCTGGCACCGTGGCTGGGGCTGGGGTGGCTTTGGCATGGGCATGGCTGCCGGC
The DNA here is from genome assembly GCF_009834365.1 of Komagataeibacter xylinus. Taxonomy (NCBI): domain Bacteria; kingdom Pseudomonadati; phylum Pseudomonadota; class Alphaproteobacteria; order Acetobacterales; family Acetobacteraceae; genus Komagataeibacter; species Komagataeibacter xylinus. Next base: position 1,088,525 of record NZ_CP041348.1, read on the forward strand.
ACCGCGCTGGGCGTAGCCATGTCGCCCTATCGCTACCGGCCTTATGGCTACGGGTATGGCTATCCGGCCTACGGTTATCCACCGCCGCCCTACCCGGTTTATGCCTATCCGCCGCCGCCACCTCCGCCGCCTCCGGCCTATTACGGTTATTACCGCTAGGATCTGAAACGGAAGGAAGTTCTGGTAAAACTTTTTCCAAAAGGCTTCGTAAAGGTGCCGCCATTTAAAAAGTCGGCACCCGAACACGTTTAAAGGCTGCGGGCCGCCTGCACGAATTCACGGATCAACGCAGGCGACTTGATGCCGGGGGCTGTCTCTACCCCGGATGAGACATCCACCGCCCGCGCCCCGCTGCGGGTTATGGCCTCACGCACGGTATCGGGCCGCAGGCCACCGGCCAGCATCCACGGTACTGGCGCCTGCCAACCCTCGGTCAGGCTCCAGTCAAAGGCCTGCGCATTGCCGCCGGGGCGCTGCGCCCCCGCAGGCGGGCGGGATTCGATCACCAGCCCATCAACCGTGCAGGCCTGCGGCAGGTCGGCACGGGCGGCAATGCCGGCAGCCAGCCACACCGGCACGCCAAACCGGGCGCGGATGGCGGCGGCACGGGCTGCGGTATCGTAAATCTGCAATCCATCGAGTGCGACCGTATCCAGCACGTGACGGATTTCGTCATCCGTCGGGCGCACGAACAGGCCGATGGCGCGCGGACCGCCTACCGGCAGGCGGTGCACCAGTGGGGCTGCCTGCGGGGCCGTGACATGGCGGGGCGAGCGGCTGAAAAACACGAACCCCACCCAGTCGGCCCCGGCCGCACAGGCGGCATCGAGCCCCGCCCCGTCACGGATGCCGCATATCTTGACCCTGACTGTCATTGTGATCCTGCCGCTACCTTAAAATTTCAAAGTTTCCGGGTGCCGCCTTTTTTCAAAAAGACCACATTCTTCTCAGGCTTTTTGGAAAAAGCCTCACCAAAAACTTTTTTCAGGAGAGTGCCGTTTGCAGTTCGGCAGCAATAGCCGCAGCAGCAGCCGCAGGGTTGTCGGCGCGGGTAATGGGGCGGCCCACCACAATCCAGTCTGCTCCGGCAGCGCTTGCCTGTGCCGGGGTCATGACCCGCTTCTGGTCGCCCAGGGCACTGCCTGCGGGGCGGATTCCGGGCACCACCAGCACCGGTGCCGCACCAAGCGCGGCCCGTAGCGGCGCAATCTCGTGCGAGGAACAGACAAGACCATCCGCACCCGAGTCCATGGCCAGCGCGCCAAGACGTAGCACCTGCGCCTCCACGCTGCCCTGCACCCCGGTTTCGTGCAGGGCGGCCTCATCCATGCTGGTCAGCACGGTCACGGCCAGCAGCATCGGGCGGGCCCCTTCGGGAAAGGTCTCGTCAATCGCCTTGCGGGCGGCGGCAATCATGGCGGGGCCACCGCTGGCATGGATGGTCAGCATGGCGGGCCGGAGTGCAGCCAGGCTGCCAATGGCCGAGGCCACGGTGTTGGGAATGTCGTGCAGCTTGAGGTCAAGAAAGAGCGGGCTCTCGCCTGCCGCTTCGCGCACCGCATCGAGCCCGCAGGCATAGGTGAACTCGAGCCCCAGCTTGACCATGCCTGCCTGCCCCGCCACCTGCTCACGCCAGCTTGTGGCCTGTGCGGTGTCCTTGGTGTCGAGGGCAACGATCAGGCGGGTGGGCCGTCCATGGCTCATTGGCGGTGCTCCAGAGGCAGAAATGGCGAGTTGGTCAGGATCAGGAGTGCTCGGGCGGCCTGGGCAGCGTGGCAGGCTGCGCAGCAGCCTCAGGGGCAGGAGCCACCTCAGGCGCGGGCGGCGTCTCGACCGGCTGGGGTGTGGCATAGGCCTTGAGCATGGGGGAATTGGCCGGGGCCGATGTCAGGCCCGGCAGGCGGGCGGGTGCATCGGTCTCAGGCAGGCTGGCGCGCAGAGTGCGCAGTTCCTGCTCGGCGCGGCGCGCGCGGCGGATCTGGCGCAGCACCACAACCCAGACACTGGCCGAGCCGGTGGCGTAGAACAGGGCGGCCACCAGAAGCGCCAGCACGCCGGGGGATGACGTCCATTTCCACTGCAGCCATGACAGTTCCACTGGCGCCTGATTGCAGGCCGCGAAAATGATCAGTGCCACGGTCACGGGCAGGGTGATGAAAAGACGTATCATGATCCTGTTTCCCTACCCTTAACAACCAGAGCCTGCAAGAAAATCAATTCCTGCGGCGCTGCCTTGATCGCGCGGCACGGGCATGGTTGCCTGTACCACACAGGGTGCAGGGAGCGGAGCAATGGGCAAGGTTGTCGTTTTTCGCAGCACGACGCGGCGTGATGAATCCTGGGCGGTTGAAGCCCGCACCGGGCGCGAGACATGCATTGCCAGCATCTATGCCACCCGCGCGGCGGCCGAGGCCGACTGCGCGTGGCGCAACAGCCAGGTCACGGCCTATCGCGCCTTCCTTGAGCGCAATGCGGTGGCCGTGCCGCAGTACAGCATCCGCCCCTATCGCCGTGCCGACCTGCCGCGCGCCTGGCGCCCCCTGCCCGCGCTGGGCTTTCTGCATGGGCAATGTCACTCATAAATTGATTGAAAATAATACACGTTTCCGGGTGCTCCCCCTTTTTTCAAAAAGGCGGTGTTTTCCCTTATGCACCCGCCTGCGCGCACCCTGAGGTATGGTATAAAGCGCGGTCAGGCCCATGCCGGGGCACCCGCCGATTGCAGCAAACGGAGATTTCATGACCGCGACCGCCTCCCCCCTTTCTCCCGTTCTGGAACAGGCGGACCGCACGCTCGATGCGGCCCTTGAGCGGCTTTTTGCCTTCCTGCGCATTCCCAGCATTTCCACCCAGCCCGAACATGCCGATGACTGCAGGCGTGCCGCACAATGGCTGCGCGATGAGCTCGATGGCCTCGGCTTTGACGTGACCCTGCACGAAACCCCCGGCCACCCCATTCTTACAGCCCACGACCGCACGCCGCCCGCAGGCCCGCATGTGCTGTTCTATGGCCATTACGACGTGCAGCCCGTCGATCCGCTGGAACTGTGGGAAAGTGGGCCGTTCGAACCAAAGCTGGTCACGGCGCAGGATGGCACGAAGCGCATCGTCGCCCGTGGAGCATCGGATGACAAAGGCCAGGTCATGACCTTTATCGAGGCCATCCGCGCCATCAGGGCAACAAACGGGCAGATGCCGGTGCGCATCTCGCTGCTGATCGAGGGCGAGGAAGAATGTGGCGGCCCCAGCCTGCTGCCCTTCATGGAAACGCACCGCAAGGAACTGCGCGCCGATGTCGGCCTGATCTGCGATACCGCCATGCTGCCCGGCGTGCCCGCCATCACCACCACGCTGCGCGGCATGCTTGGCGAGGAGGTGCACCTGCGCTGCGCAACGCGCGACCTGCATTCCGGCATTTACGGCAATGCCGCGCGCAACCCCGCCGAGGTGCTATGCCAGGTCCTGTCCTCCATCCGCGATGAGGCGACCGGCCGGGTGAAACTGCCCGGCTTCTATGCGGGCGTGCAGGACCCGGCCCCGGAACTGCGCGCGCGCTGGCGCGAGATTGCGCCCGATGATGCGACCTTTCTGGGCGAGGTCGGGCTGTCGTGCCCGGCGGGCGAGAAAGGTTACACCGCCATCGAGCAGACATGGTGCCGCCCCAGCTTCGAGATCAATGGCATTTCCAGCGGTTATGCCGGCGCGGGCTTCAAGACCGTGCTGCCCGGCGAGGCCGTAGCCAAGGTGTCGTTCCGGCTGGTGGCGGGACAGGACCCGGTGCATATCCGCCAGGCCTTCTGCAGCCATGTCCGCAACATGCTGCCCGAGGACTGCACGGTCACGTTTACGCCCTGCGGCGGATCGGTGGCGAGCGCCCTGCCCGATGATGCCTTTGGCCTGCAACCCGCCCTCGACGCGCTGGGCGCGGAATGGAACACGCCTGCGGTGACCATCGGCTGTGGCGGCTCGATTCCGGTGGCAGCCGACATGCAGCGCGTGCTGGGCATGCCCGCCCTGCTGGTGGGCTTTGCGCTGGATGATGACCGCGCCCATTCCCCCAACGAGAAATATGACCTGACCTCCTTCCACAAGGGCATGCGCTCGTGGGTCCGCATCCTGCACGCCATGGCCACGACCGATGCCTGAAGTCATGCCTCCCCTTGCCCTGACCATGGGCGACCCGGCCGGGATCGGGCCGGAAATCACCGCAGGCGCCTGGCGGGCCATGCGGGCAGGCGCCATGCCTTTCGCTGTTATCGGGGATGCGGAACTGATCGCCCGTTACGGCGTGAAAGTGCGCGAGATTGGCAGCATTGGCGAGGCAGCGGACGTGTTTGCCGATGCCGTGCCGGTGCTGCCGGTCACATTGGCCGCCCCCGTTCACCCCGGCCAGCCGGACAGCCGCAATGCGGATGCCATCACCACCTCCATCGCCCGCGCGGTGGAACTCGCCCGCCACGGGCACGCGGCGGGCGTTGTCACCAACCCCATAAGCAAGATCGTGCTGAAAAAGGCAGGTTTCGCCTATCCGGGCCATACGGAATATCTTGCCGCCCTGTGCAATGTGCCCGGGCGCGAGGTGATGATGCTGGCCTGCCCCGAACTGCGTGTGGTGCCCGTGACCATCCATGTCAGCCTGCGCCGCGCGCTTGATGAACTCACCACCGAAGGCATCATCACCGCCACCCGCACCACCCATGCGGCGCTGATCCGTGACTTTGGCATTGCGCGCCCCCGCATCGCCATGGCCGGGCTGAACCCGCATGCGGGCGAAGGCGGCACCATGGGCACGGAAGAACAGACCATCATCCTCCCCGCCATGGAAGAGCTGCGCAAACACGGCATGGATGTGAGCGGCCCCTGGCCCCCTGATACGATGTTCACGCCCGCCGCCCGCGCGCGCTATGACGTGGCGATGTGCATGTATCACGATCAGGCGCTGATCCCGCTCAAGACCATCGACATGACGCAGGGGGTCAACACCACGCTGGGGCTGCCCATCATCCGCACATCGCCCGATCACGGCACCGCCTTCGATATTGCGGGCCGCGGCACGGCTGACCCCTCCAGCCTTGTCGCAGCATTACGCCTGGCCATGCAGATGGCCGAACACAGGAACAGGTCATGAGCGCATCTTCTCCCGCCCCGATCCGGCTGGGCGTGAACATCGATCACGTCGCCACCGTGCGCAACGCACGCGGCGGCACGCATCCCGACCCGGTCAAGGCAGCATTACTGGCCCAGAAATCGGGCGCTGACGGCATTACCGCGCATCTGCGCGAGGACCGCCGCCACATCCGCGATGCCGACCTGGAGCGCCTGCGCGCGGAGCTTGCCATTCCGCTGAACATGGAAATGGCCGCGACCGGGGAAATGACCACCATCGCCACCCGCCTGCGCCCGCATGCGTGCTGCCTGGTGCCCGAGCGCCGGCAGGAGGTCACGACCGAGGGCGGGCTGGACGTGGTGGGACAAGCCGAAACGCTGGCCCCGCGCATTGCACGACTCAATGACGCAGGCATCCGTGTCTCGCTGTTCATTGACCCCGATGCCGCACAGATCGAGACTGCGGCAGAACTGGGTGCCGCCGTGGTGGAACTGCATACCGGCGCCTATGCCGATGCGCCCGATGCAGCCGCCCGCGCGGTGGAACTGGGCCGCCTGACCACAGGTGCCGCCCATGCCGCCCATTGCGGGCTGGAAGTGCATGCGGGCCACGGCCTGACCTATGATAATGTCACACCCATCGCAGCCCTGCTGCAGGTGATGGAACTCAATATCGGGCATTTCCTGATCGGGCAGGCCATTTTTGACGGGCTGCCTGCGGTGATCGGGCACATGAAGGCCGTGATCGCAGCGGCGCGGGACTGACAGATCAGCCCGCGGCAGGGCCAGGGAGCGGATCAGGAATAGTGCCCCATCCTGACTTACTGTTACGAAATGGCACGAAAAACACGGGCGGCGGCAACCTATCGAGCCGAAATGCAATGGCCTGCCGCCCGCTCCGTGGGCCAGAGGCGCAGCAGGGCCTCGGCCCTTGTATAATGTGGGTGTTATAGTAAAAGACTTCCCATCGCGCAATTTGCCTGATCGGTAAACGGTATCTTCCACAAAACTGGGAAATTTTGATCTTCATGATGGACGGTAAGCGTATTGCGGTTGTTCTGCCCGCCTATAATGCCGCAAAAACCTTGCAGCAGACCTATGATGAAATTCCCCTCGATATTGTGGATGACATCATTCTGACCGATGACGCCAGCAAGGACAACACGGCTGAACTGGCCCGTTCGCTCGGCATCCATGTCATCGAGCATGACCGCAACCGCGGTTACGGCGGCAACCAGAAGACATGCTATGAAAGCGCCCTGGCCCGCAGTGCGGACATCATCATCATGCTCCACCCCGACTACCAGTATTCGCCGCGCCTGATCCGGGCCATGGCGGCGATGCTGACCTCGGGGCATTATGATGTGGTCATTGCATCGCGCATACTGGGCAAGGGCGCGCTGAAGGGTGGCATGCCGCTGTACAAGTATGTGGCAAACCGCGCGCTGACCCTGACCCAGAACATCCTGATGAGCGCCAAGCTGTCCGAATATCATACCGGCTACCGGGGCTGGCGGCGCGAAGTGCTCGAAGCCCTGCCGCTTGACCTGTGCTCGGATGACTTCGTGTTCGACAACCAGATGCTGGCTCAGGTGGTGAATGCGGGCTTCCGCATTGGCGAGATTTCCTGCCCCACCCGTTACTTCGAGGAAGCCTCCTCCATCAATTTCCGCCGTAGCGTGAAATACGGACTCGGCGTTCTGGGCACATCCGCCATCTACCGCCTCAACCGGATGGGCCTCTATCGCCACACCATCTTCAAAAAATGAGCCAATCCCTGAAAACGGATGGAGAAGACAATCTTGATGGCGCAACGGATCGCGTCTCAAGGATCAAGCTTTTCCTTCTTTTTTCGGCTTTTGCGCTGCTTGGCGGGGGCCTCCTTGTCGCGCGGCGCACCGGCATGTCCCTCTCCATTCAGGACATGCTTTCGGGCCTGCATGGCGATCGGGCCTGGCAGGGATGGATTGTGTGCGAACTGATCCAGATCCTTGTCGCGCTGTGTGGCATCCTGCCCGCCTCGGCTACGGCCATGGGCATTGGCGCGGCCTATGGCATTGTAGATGGCTTTCTGCTGGCCGCCCCTGCCACGATGATCGGGGCCCTGCTTTCCTTCGTGCTGGCCCGCTCGTTCCTGCGTGGCTTTATCAACCGCCTGCTGCGCCGGAAGGCATGGCTGGACAAGATTGACCACGTGCTCTCGGCGGAAGGGTGGAAGATTGCCTGCCTGTTCCGCCTCTCACCCATCATGCCGTTTTCCCTCACCAGCTACGCGCTGGGCATGAGTGCCCTGTCGCTGCGCGATTACATGATCGGGACACTGGCTTCCCTGCCCGCGCTGCTTGGCTACATCGCCATGGGTGCGCTGACCGCGCGCAGTCTGACATCGGTTGGCGGGGGAAGCGCTTCATGGATCCATGCCACCATCCTGATCGTCGGCGCCATTGCCACTTTCGCACTGGTCTGGCACCTCAACCGGGTCATTTCGCGCATCCTGTCCACGGACCGGACGACTGCCTGAAGCCGGCCTGAAAAACGGCCTGTTCGAGAAGTTTCAAAGAAAATATGGCCCTCTGGAGCAAGACGGCCATATCCTTCCCCACTTCTCAAATGGACTGTTCCTGACAGCCTGCCATCCCTGCCCCATCATCTTGCCTCGCGAAGCGGGCAGGCCTGCATACGCTGTTCAGGGGTATGCGATCCATCAAGATACATGATCCAGTGGAAAGACCCGGGCCATACATGTAACCCGTAGCTGTGATCTTTTTCCCACTGCGTCACTTCGCCGCTCCACAAAGGCCCTTTGAGGAAAGGATAGGAATTGATGACCGGCTTCCTGAAGTGGGAGATGCCAAAGATGAGCATGAGCGTGACCAACACCCAGCAGACCCTGCTGACAAACTGCTTGCCCGTGGCAGCCAGGCAGAGGATGGAACACGCCAGCAGCGACTGACCGACAAAAACATACCGTTCAGCATCGGGAGCGATGGTTGTCAGCGCCCCCCCCAACCCCCCATACATCGAAGCAAAGGCATGGGTGCCGCCCGCCAGGGCCAGCCAGGCCGCCTCCCGCGTCTTTTTATTATATATTGCCTGATAAAGTACTGTTCCAAAAAACAGGACCATCAGTGCAATCGTCAAGGGAATAATACCTGAAGGAACGTGCCCGGTCATTGCTTTCCATTTAAGGGCATGACCGGTTTTTACGACAAAATGCTTAAAACCAACAAGCGGATAAAGAATATACCGAACCAGAAAGGTCAGGATATAATCAGAGAATGTGGAGGGATCGAAGAACCGTTGGTTGATGCGCCTGGCTCGTGATTTCAGGGTTTTGGCGATTTGATTTACGGTTTTTGGGGTAGCTTTTGATCTGCGTTTTGAGCAGATCGGGGACTGCCCTCCCGCTGGATGACTACGCGCTCGCGTTCAACCTTTCGAGGAAGAGGAAGCGGCGCATGTTGTAGACGATATTGGCCAGCCCGATCCTCATGGTGGCCCGGGTGATACCGACAGTTCGGATGAACAATCCCGTCTGTGATTTCTGGTCGGCAAAGACGTGCTCGACGCGTGATCGGATCACGGACTTTCCAGCATTCGATTTCTGGATATGTCGGGGCATAGGCTTGAGATGCGGCTTTTTTCTGTGAACCTTTGAGACAAAACCCTCTTTGTCCATGAAGTCCTCATTCGCTTTCGAGCGATAAGCTGTATCAGCCCAAACGCTTGAGGCCGTATTGGTTTTATCTAACAGCCCCTCTCTCAATCGCGCACCATCACTGGCGGCGGCATCCGTCGTCTTCCATTTTCGGATGAACCGAAACTTCCGGTCGATGGAGATGTGGGATTTGTAGCCAAAGAACGGGATGGCGAGATCGCTCGACGGTATGGTTCCATCGTCCTGCCGCTTCGCCTTCGTGAACTTAAGTGTCCATCGTGCATGACGATCCTTGTGCGACATCTTTGCGGGCTTGTCCTGCCAGTCTTCTGGAATACGTCCCGCCCGGAGATCCGCTTTCTCCCCTTTGGTATTGCGCTGCTTTGGCGCTGCCACCAGCGTGGCATCCAGGATCTGGCCGGACATCGGCAGATACCCAGCGTTACGCAGGGTGGCGTCAAAGCGCTCGAACAGCTTCTGGATGGCGCCTGCCTCGGTCAGACGCTCGCGAAACAGCCAGACCGTTTTGGCATCGGGCACCCGGTCCGACAGTCCCAGACCGAGGAAACGCATGAAGGACAGGCGGTCGTTGATCAGATATTCCGTTCGCTCGTCGGAGAGATTGTTCAGCGTCTGGATGACCAGGATCTTGAACATCAGCACCGGATCGAACGGGGGACGGCCGCCTTTGCTCCTGTCTGAATAGGCCAGAGCCTTCTCCAGATCAGGGCGGAACGCCTCAAAATCCACAGTCCGGGAAAATGCCTCCAACTGATCGCCAAGCCCGCTTAACCGGGCAAGCCGCTCGTCAACATCAAAGAAACCCGGCTGCTTCATGAGCCATCCCCCCAATCATCACACAAGGTATGGAATCACAGCCACCAATTCAGAGCCAAGGGGTTTTTCGAACCCTCCATGTTGAGTTATATGTCCGTTCTCCATACTTCTCGAAGAAAAAAAGAAGCTGTGTCGCGCTGGCACCGACAATAACCAAGCACTCGACCAGTCGGGCACGGGTGCGGTCAAAGAAAAGCCGGAGCACGAAAAGCGGGGCCATGCTCACCGCCCCCGGTCCACTCAGCGGGCCAAGAAAGAGCAGGCCCAAGCGCATGTATTCCCGCCAGCCCGAGGTTGTGGCAAGAGCAAGGATCAGCCCGCAACACAGGGCAAGATGAAACTGGGTGTGCATGCTCTGCACGGACACTTCCACTGACTGCGGCACGAACAGCAGCAGTGCGACCGCGACAATACGTGTCCGGGTGGAAGAGAGCCACTCATCCTTCGCCGTCAGCAGCATGAAAGGGGCCATCAGCTGGAAAACCAACGCAATGGACATGGTCACATAGGGTGCGTACGCCAGCGGCACGAGACGGGAGGCCAGCAGCGTACTGCCATTGGCCATTATATTGATATAACCACCAAATGAATGAAACAGTGCGCCATACCATGAAGAATACCAGGCCTTCTCGAAGAAGACGCATCCTTCTTCTGCCTGAAACCGGCCACCATGCAGTAGGGTACCTGAAAAGCGGGATAGCAGAAATATAGAAAAAACAGATAATACTATAAATACAAAAGATTTATTTTTTATTTCAGTTTTCATAGAATTGTATCTCTGCTTACCATCTGGAAAATAGAAAAATCACCCGTCATTCTGCCTGATCCTGATGGACCGGGCAGGCCTGCATGCGCTGCTCGGCGGTATGCGACCCGTCAAGGTACATGACCCATTGTGGATCGGGCCATACGTGCAATCCGTAACTGTGATCTTTCTCCCATCGTGCCACTTCACCACGCCAGGCCGAGCCGTGCTGAAGCATGCGGGGAATGACAAACGGACTCCAGAAATTGCAGAACCCGAAGACAAGCATGAGCACGACCAGACCCCAGCAGATCCTGCTGACCATCCGCCTGCCTGTCACGGCCAGGCAAAGGATGGAACAGGCCAGCATGGACTGCCCCACAAAAACATAGCGCTCGGAAAAATGGGGGAAGATCATTGTCGAGGCCCCGCCCAGCGCCCCGTACATGGAGGCACAGGCATGCCACCCGCCCGCCAGCGCCAGCCAGGCGGCATCACGCGTGTTTTTGTTATACACGGCCTGATAAAGTATTGTGCCCGCGAATAAAGCCATCAGCACAAGGGTCAGGGCGATCACGCCGTAAGGCATATGGCCCGCTGCTTCCTGCTTCTGCAGGGCGTAGCCTATCGTGGCAACAAGATGCTTGAACCCGAAAAACGGATAAAGGATGTAACGGACAAAAAACGCCAGAATAAAATCAGGCAGGGTAGAATTATATGTCCTTTGACCATAATGCCCGAAAAAGAGCAGCACCTGCGTGGCGCTTGCGCCAATGATGACCAGACATTCGATCAGTCGGGCACGGGTGCGGTCAAAGAAAAGCCGGACGATGAAAAGCGGTGCAAGGCTGACCGCGCCGGGGCCACTCAGCGGGCCAAGGAAGAGCAGGCCCAGACGCATGTATTCCTGCCAGCCCAATGTTGTGGCAAGGGCGAGGATCAGCCCGCAACACAGGGCCAGATGAAACTGGATGTGCATGCTATGCGCTGAAACTTCTATTGATTCCGGCACGAACAGAAGCAGGGCGACCGCGACAAGACGGATGCGGGGAGACGCTAGCCATGCATCCTTTGCTGTCAGAAGCAGAAAAGGTGCCCCTAACTGAAACAGCAGGCCCATCAGCATTGTTACATAAGGCGCATATGCCAGCGGCACGATATTATGGGCCAGCAGCGTGCTGGCATTGGCCATTATATTGATATAACCGCCATATGGGTGGAATAATGCTTCACGCCACGATGAGTACCAGGCTTCTTCAAAGAAGACACATCCTTCTTCTCCCACAAACCGGCCACCATGCAGCAGGGCAGGAGAAAAATTGGATAAAACAAAAACGGAAAAAACAGATAATATCATGAATATGAAAAATCTGTTTTTGACTTGATCGCTCATCAAACAACACCCGTTCAGGCTATCTGAACATCATTCTTTATTGTTATGGCTTCGTTACGTGGCATCATGATCCTGCCGTATGGAAGGATCATGCCGGGCACACAACAGGCTTTATTCCCCCGATGCGGACAGACCCATGCGGCACAAAGCGGCTTCTTCCCCCGATCATCGGGTCGGCATGGTCCAACGCACCCAGTCCTTTATCCCCCCGTGCCGCCCACGGTCAGCCCGGTCATTTTAAGGGTCGGCTGGCCCACGCCCACCGGCACGCCCTGGCCTGCCTTGCCGCAGGTGCCAATGCCGGGGTCAAGGGCGGGTTCGCCGCCAATCATGGTCACCTTGGTCATGGCATCCGCGCCATTGCCGATCAGCGTGGCGCCACGCACGGGGGATGTGATCCTGCCATCCTCGATCATGTAGGCCTCGGATGCGGCAAACACGAACTTGCCCGAGGTGATATCCACCTGCCCGCCACCAAAATTGACGGCATACAGCCCGCGCTTCGTGCTGCGGATCATGTCCTCGGTCGTGGCATCGCCGCCGAGCATGATGGTGTTGGTCATCCGCGGCATGGGCGCATGGGCGTAAGACTGGCGGCGACCATTGCCGGTGGGGGCAACGCCCATCAGGCGGGCATTGAGGCGATCCTGCAGGTAGCCGGTCAGGATGCCGTCCTCGATCATGACCGTGCGGCCGGTGGGCGTGCCTTCATCATCAATGGTCAGGCTGCCGCGCCGCTCGGGCAGCGTGCCATCATCCACCACGGTCACGCCGGGGGCCGCCACGCGCTGGCCCATCAGCCCTGCGAAGGCCGATGTGCCCTTGCGGTTGAAATCACCCTCCAGCCCATGGCCCACGGCCTCATGCAGCAGGATGCCGGGCCAGCCCGCGCCCAGCACCACCTCCATCTCGCCCGCGGGTGCAGGGCGGGCATCAAGATTGACCAGCGCCATGCGCAGGGCCTCGTCCACCGCGTTCTTCCACACTTCGGGGGCCAGCAGGCGGCTATAGGCATAACGCCCGCCCAGCCCGTGCCCGCCGCTTTCGCGCCGTCCGTCCTGCTCGACCACCACCGACACGTTGAGCCGCACCAGCGGGCGGATATCGGCCATGCGCTGCCCGTCGGGCCGCAGGATCTGGATTGCCTGCCACTCCGCCGAGATCGAGGCCATCACCTGCACCACGCGCGGGTCACGCGCGCGGGCATAGGCATCGAGCTCCGACAGCATGGCCGCGCGGGACGCGAATTCACCCTCCGCCAGCGGGTTGATGTCGGGGTAGAGGCGGTGGTTGGTTGAACGCGGCCCGGCAGCCAGCGTGCCCGAACGGCCCGCGCGCACCTGGCTTACGGTCTCGGCGGCGCGGCGGATCGCGCTTTCGCTGATTTCATCGGAATGGGCGAAACCGGTTTCCGTCTCCAGCACGGCGCGCAGGCCAAAGCCCGATGACGTATCGAAGGTGGCGGAACGGATGACGCCTTCATCAAGCGAAATGCCCTCGCTTTCACGATATTCCAAGAAAAGCTCGCCATCATCCATCCCCTCGAGCGCCTGCTGCACAAGGCGCTCGGCATCGGGGCGGCCAAGGCGGGCACCGGCGCGCTCAAAGAACAGGGCATCAGTTGCGGCCAGCGGGGTAAGACCCTGAAGGGATGAGGGCATGAAAAGACGACTCCGGTTTGGCGGAACAGGAAAAAACACGAACGCTCGGGCCGCGCAGGCCGGGAGGGCACACAGCATAGCCGGATTTGCCCCCCATGGAAAAGCAGGGACATGTTCATGACAGCCACCATGCCTGAAAATGAACTTCCCTCCATCTGCATGGTTTCCCTTTGTGGTAGGAAGGCAAGGCAGGGCATGTTGCGGGGATCATATTTATCTTTTTATTATCTGGAGAATTGGCGTCTCGTGAAAGTTTTACTCCTGTGCGGTTCAAACCTGTCCCGGTCCGCGCCCCGTCAGGCCGGGCTTGTGCTGGCCAGCCTTCTTTACGCGGGCGCGCCCGCCCTGGCCCAGACAGCGCCTGAGTCCACACAGGCCACGCCTGGCGTCCAGACCCCCGCTGCCATCCCGTCCGCGCCCACCGGCACGGAACGGACAGCAGCGGCACCGTCAGCCCCTGCGCCCGCCGCCAGCCCGGACACGGCGGGGGAGCAGCTCTACTCGGTGCCAACGCCCGAACCGCTTTCGGGGAGCGGAAGCATGCCACCTGCACCAGCCGTCACCACGCCATCTGCA